>SVTA01000034.1 GCA_015064005.1 Oscillospiraceae bacterium | reverse complement strand
GGAGCTGCGGGAAACCGCCCGGCAGGAGGTGGGCTTTGAGCCGGTTTTCCTGCTGCAGCTGACGCACTCGGGCAGGCAGAGCATCACCCCGATGATCGCCTACCGCCACCCCCTTTACGAGGAGCGTCGCCCCGCCACCGATGCGGATATCGTCACCGACGATTACCTGGATACCCTCCCTGCCCTGTACGCCGAGGCTGCACGCCTTGCGGTTCTGGCGGGCTTCGACGGCGTGGATGTGAAATCCTGCCACGGATATCTCTTTCAGGAGCTGCTCTCCGCCTTTTCGCGCCCCGGCCGCTACGGCGGTTCCTTTGAAAACCGCACAAGGCTCTATCTCGATTGCATCCGGGCGGTAAAGGCGGCGATCCCTGCCGATCGTCTGCTGACCACGCGCCTTTCGGTGTCGGATATGGTGCCGTACCCCTATGGCTTTGGCACTACGGCGGAAAACGAGCTGGATCTCACCGAGCCGGATCTGCTGCTGGAGCGCTTGGTCGGGGAGGGCATTCAGATGCTGAACGTAACGGTGGGTAACCCCTATTACAACCCCCACGTCAATCGCCCCTACCGCAAGGGGGGCTACGTGCCGCCAGAGGCAGCTGAGGCGGGGCTTGCCCGTTTCGTTGCCATCGAAAAGCATATCAAGGAGGCGTTTCCCACCCTCACCGTGGTGGGCTCGGGGCTTTCCTATTATAGAAAGGAGCTTTTTGAAAGAGCAGAGCAGCTTTTGGCGGAGGGCGTGTGCGATCTGGTTGGCTTCGGTCGCGCTTGGCTCGCCTATCCGGATTTTTATCGGGATCATCAAAGGGGCTGCTTCCATTATAAAAAAAGCTGCCTCGCCTGTTCCAAATGTACCGCGCTGATGCGGGCGGGGAAGGTCTCGGGCTGCGCGGTGTTCAACGAATATTACAGAAATCTTTACAAGGAGATCAACGCATGAAGGCTGCCATTGTGACCGGCGTGGCCGGCGGAATCGGAAAAGCAAGCGCGCTGCTGCTTGCAAAAAAGGGATACAGGGTCGTTGGCATGGGGCGAAGCGAATCGCCCGACCTCTCGGATTTTGAAGGGCTGGACGTTTGCTACGTGCAGGGCGATATTGGAACTGCCGAGGCAAGAGACCGGCTGCTGGAGGCTGCCGTTGCGGCAGGGGAGATCGCCGTGCTGGTGAATGTGGCCGGCGTTGCCCCCCGTGAGCGCCGCGACATTCTGGAAATGACGGAGGAAAGCTACGACTACGTTATGGGCATCAACGCCAAGGGCACGCTGTTCCTCACCCAGGCGGTGGCAAAAGAGATGATCCGGCAGGGTAAGGGCGGCGCCATCGTCAACATTTCCTCCTGCTCGGCCTACACCAGCTCCACCAGTCGTGGGGAATATTGCATCTCCAAGGCGGGCGTCTCTATGATGACAAAGCTTTTTGCCGACCGGCTTGCGGGGGAAGGGATCACGGTCAACGAGATCTGCCCCGGCATCATTGAAACCGGCATGACGGCAAAGGTAAAGGAAAAATACGACAAGCTGATCGGCGAGGGGCTGGTGCCCCTTGGCCGTTGGGGCACGCCGGAGGACATCGCCAAGGCCGTGGTGGCGCTGTCAGACGGCACCTTCGGTTACGCCACGGGCGAGTCCTTTATTCTGGACGGAGGTATGCATATCAGACGGCTATGAAGCAGTACTATCATACCTTGATCATCGGCACGGGCTGCGCCGGATATAGCGCTGCGGAGCGTCTTTTCGACCTTGGCGTGCGGGATATTGCCATCGTCACCGAGGGGCGGCTGATGGGCACCTCCCGCAATACGGGCAGCGACAAGCAAACTTATTATAAGCTCTCCCTTTCCGGCGGCGACGGTGACAGCGTGAGAGAGCTGGCCGAGACCCTTTACGCGGGCGGCGGCGTGATGGGCGAGCATGCCCTTTGTGAGGCCGCCTATTCCACCCGTTGCTTCATGCACCTGGTGGAGTTGGGCGTGCCCTTTCCCACCAACGAATACGGCGAATACGCCGGCTACAAGACTGATCACGACCCTCGCGCCCGCGCCACCTCCTGTGGGCCGCTGACCTCCAGGTATATGACCGAGGCGCTGGAACGCTCGGTGCAGTCGAAGGGGATCGAGATCGTGGACGGTCAGCGGGTGATCAAGATCCTCACCGACGACGCGGGCGTCACGGGCGTTGCCTGCATATCCCCCAAAACGGGTGCGATTTTGACCCTTTCCTGCAGTCATATCGTGCTCGCCACCGGCGGCCCCGCGTGCGTGTATCAAAGCACCGTCTACCCCGAGAGCCAGCACGGCGCCACGGGTCTTGCTATTGAGGCGGGGGCGACCCTCTCCAACCTGGAGGAGTGGCAATACGGTATGGCAAGCACCAAATTCCGTTGGAATCTGTCGGGCACCTATCAGCAGGTGCTGCCACGCTATATTTCCGTGGACGAAACGGGCACAGAACGGGAATTTCTCCACGATGCGCTGGGGAACGAGTCCTTAGGCTTCATCTTTCTTAAGGGCTACCAATGGCCCTTTGACGTCAAAAAGCTCCCCGGCTCCTCGCAGATCGACCTGTTGGTTGCCGCGGAGTGCCGGAAGGGGCGGCGCGTATATTTGGATTTCACCCGCAATCCGGAGGGGTTGGAGGGTGGATTTGACGCGCTGCCTGCCGAGGCGCACGCCTACCTTGACCGCTCCGGCGCGCTCTTCGGCACGCCCGTGGAGCGTCTTGAAAAAATGAATGCGGGCGCCGTGGCGCTGTATGCCGCCCACGGCATTGATCTGCATCGGGAGTACCTGGAGATCGCCGTCTCTGCCCAGCATTGCAACGGCGGCGTGGCGGTGGATGAAAACTGGCAAAGTGACGTGGCGGGGCTGTACGTGGTGGGTGAGGCCGCCGGCACCTTCGGCGTCTATCGCCCCGGTGGCAGCGCCCTCAATTCCACCCAGGTGGGTGCGCTCCGTGCGGCGGAGCATATTGCCGAAAATCCACGAAAAACGAACCCCATTTCGGCATATACGCCTCCAAAGTTGCGGTTTGGTTCCTCCAACATCCCGGAGATCAGAGCCGCGCTGCAGGCGGAAATGACCCGCGTGGCCGGCTTTGACCGCAGCACCGACGGCATGCGGGCGCTGCTTGCACGGATGAATACCCTTTATCATGACTTTTTCGATACCGTTTCAGGGGAGAATGTCTCGAATGCGGTGGAGATCTTTAAATTATACGATATGGTGCTGACCGGACGGGCGATCCTGTCTGCCATGCTTTGCTCGGCGGAGAGCATCGGCTCTCACGGTGCGGCACTGGTGGACGGAAGGCCGCCACAAAGCGGCGAGGCGCGCCGGACGCGCACCTTAACGAGGGGCGATGCGTCCTATATAGACGCGGTCTCGCCAATGCCCAACCCCGAGCTGTGGTTTGAAACGCTGCTGGCAAGGCAGCAACGAAAATGAAAGGAAAAAGGAAGGAGCGGCTCTATGAAAGCCTTGATCACTCTGCCGAAAAACGGCAATTTCCCCAGATTTTTTACCGATGAAAATATAGCGCTGGCCAATTCCTTGGGCGAAATGATCTGGAACGAGAAGGAGCGACAGCTGACCGTCGACGAGATCGTCGCACGTGTCGGAGATTGCGACGCCTATATCACGGGCTGGGGCTCCCCTGCCCTTGACCGCACCATCCTGGATGCCGCACCTGATCTGAGGCTGCTGGTGCATCTTTGCGGCTCGGTTGCCGGCTATGCCGGCGACGCCGTGTGGGAGCGCGGCGTCCGCGTCATCTGCGGCAACGATTTCTTTGCGGAATCCGTGGCGGAGGGCACCGTTGGCTACATGCTTTCCGCGCTGCGGGATATCCCCCAATACAGCATCGCGCTGTCGGAGCGGGGTGAGTGGAAGCGCAGCGGCGTCTATACCAAGAGTCTGCTGGGCAAGACCGTGGGCGTAGTCAGCTACGGCACCATTGCGCGGTATCTGGTACGGATGCTGCAGCCCTTCCGTGTGAAGATCAAGGTCTATGATATTGCCCCTCTGCCCCCGGCGGACGTGGCGCAATACGGTCTGCAGCAGGCAAGCCTTGCGGAGGTGTTCTCGACCTCGGATATCATCACGGTACATACGCCGTTGCTGGAGCAGACCTATCACCTCATCGACGAGAAGCTGCTGAAACTGATCCCCGACGGGGCGTTGCTTGTCAACACCTCAAGGGGGGCGATCATCGACCAGGCGGCTCTGGAGCGTGAGCTGCAGACCGGCCGCTTCCAAGCAGCTTTGGATGTGTATGAGCAGGAGCCAATTACCAAGGAAAGTCCCCTGACGGGGCTTAAAAACGCACTTTTGATGCCCCATATGGCAGGCCCCACCACCGATCTTCTGCAGGTGATCACCCGTAACCTGCTGCAGGAGAGCGCCGACTATCTGGATAGAGGTGTCCCCCTTCGCCACGAGATCACACGGGAGCGTGCAGCCATGATGACCGTCAATCAGTCCGAGCTGATCAAGAAAATGAAGGGAAAATTGTGATGATCACTTCTTCTTATGCCCTGCCGCCCATTCTGCCCCCTGCAGCGCATCCCCGCCTGATGCTGACCGCAAGGGATATTCCACGCATCCGCGAGAATCTCTGTGGTGGTCAATATCCCGATGCCACGCGGTTGTTTTGGCAGCTTTGCGACGTTGAGATCAAGGGTGTGGGCGCCACCCCTGAGGCGGGCACTTACCATATGAAGGAATATCTTGCCCTGGAGGCAAAGGCCCTGGATGCGTTGCTTTCCGACGATGCGGGCAAGGGGCGCTCTGTCATCGACACGCTTCTGTTCCTGCTGCGCCATGCCGATTTTGCCGCCACCTATATGCAAGCTCGCTACAGCGGACACTTGATCTTTGTGGCCGCCGAGGTATACGATTGGTGCAATAAGTGGCTGAACGGTGCGGAAAAAGAGGAGATCGTTGCCCGCTGTGAGGCCTTTGCCGAGGCGCATTTCGAGATGGGCTACCCACCGCAAAAACAGGCCGCCATCAGCGGTCACGGTAACGAGGCGCAGCTTTTGCGCGATCTTCTCGCCTTTTCCATTGCCGTCTATGACGAGCGGCCGGATATCTACGCCTTTTGCGCGGGGCGGCTTTTCGAGGAATATATTCCCGCCTACGAGCAGGTTTTTGCAGGAGAATTTCACCCGCAGGGCCCGTGCTACGGCTCCTATCGCTACGCATGGGCCATGTGGTTCGGGCTTCTGATCCTTGCCATGAGCGGCCGGCGCGTGTTGCCCGAGGCGGTGGGACGCATGGCCGACAGCCTGCTGTATCTCACCCGTGCCGACGGCGAGGCACTGCGGCTCGGCGACGACTACAACGAATGCAAGGCGGCCTATACCGCCAAAAATCCCTTCGGCGTGCCGCTGTTTCTGGCCGCCGCCTATACCGGAAACGGGGCGCATCACCGCGCGGCGCTGGAGCAGCTGCCCGCCGCATACCTGGTTCCCTTCGGACACGGTCTTGATTTTTACGACGAGGGTGCCTTCGGTGAGAGCGTGATCTCTCCCACTGTTTTCCTTGTTTTTGAGGCCTTGACCCCTTTGTGGGAGCCGGAAAACCGCCCCCTTGGGCGGTATTTCGGCCGGCCGGTCTGCGCTACGGTTTATAACGACGGTGAGCGGCTGGTGCTGATGAAGCTGGGCGCCTTGTGGGGCGCCAATCACGATCACCTGGATACGGGCTGCTTTCAGATCTATGACGGCGAAATTCTCGCCTCGGATTCCGGCGTATACGACAGCTATCACACCCCCCACCGCAAGCAGTATGCCATTGGGACAGTGGCGCATAATTGTCTCCTTGTCGGGGACGAGGGCACGCGGGCGCCCTGCGGCGGCAAAGAGCCGAAGACCCTTGCGGCGTGGCTCTCAGATTACCACATGGCGGAGTGCCTTTTTCACCAAGAAGTACCCGAACGGTATGAGATTTTCGGAGATCTCACCGAGGCCTACGCCCACACCTGCCGGCGCGTGATGCGCCGAATGTGCTTTGAGCCCAATCGCGGCGAAAGGGGCATTTTGACGGTCACCGACAGCGTCACACCCAAGGAGGCGGATGCCCCCGTCACCTTTCTGCTGCACTGTCAGAGTGAGCCTGTGATCAGGGGCAGAGAAATTCTCATTTCGGGCAAGAAAAAATCCCTCCGTTGCCGTGTAGAAACGACCTCGGAGGTGGAAATTCACGCCGTTGGCGGCGCGGGACGGCAGTTTGAGGTGAAGGGCGTGCAGTACGAGCCGCAGGTGGTCACCGCCGAGTCGGGCTGGGGGCGCGTGGAGATCACCGCCCGCGGCGCCGTGGAATGGACGGTCACGATGGAAATCGGTAATAAATAAGGAGATTGAAACGTGAAGGAACGGTACATTTCTTTGATGGAGCAGGCGCTTTCCGCCTATTCCGACGCGCATATTCAACGCTGTTTTGACGACGTGAAGCAGGGCGGTCTCACCGAGCACGGCTTTCCACGTCTTGCTGCCAACCGCAACGGCCATTACCGCGCCTTTGCCGCCATGGGCGGTGAGCGGCTCGGCGTTCATATTGAGATATTGCCCGTGAAAGGAGCACAGATGCTGTGATGAAATGGTGTTTTTCTACCCTCGGCTGTACCGACCGTTCGCTGGGTGAGATCCTTGCCCTTGCCCACCGCTACGGCATCGCCGCCGTGGAGGTGCGCGGCATCGGCGGTGTGCTGGACAACGGCGAAATTGCGGATTTCGCCCCCGAAAATGCCCCCAAAACCAAGGAAATGCTGCAAGGGGCAGGGGTTATGCCCCTCATCCTCGGCACGTCGGTGTCCTTTCATGACAAGGAAAAATTTGCGGAGAATCTGCAAGCGGGTAAGCGAGATATCGAAATTGCTGCTCGCCTCGGCTTTTCCGCCGTCCGCGTGTTCGGCAACCGTATCGTGGGTGACGAGGCGGAATGCATCGGACGCGTTGCAGAGGGCGTGCGCGCCCTTTCCCTTGTCGCCGCGCCCCTCGGCGTTTCGGTGCTTTTGGAGGTGCACGGCGATTTCAATACCGTTCCCCGCCTAATATCTATCATTGAGCGCTGTGATGGGTGCGAAAATTTCGGCCTCATCTGGGATATCTGCCACACCCACGCCATCTACGGTGCAGATTGGCGGCGGTTTTACGACGCGCTTGCCCCCTTTATCCGCCACGTGCATCTGAAGGATATCAAAAAGGGTCTGCACGTGCTGCCGGGGGAGGGGGAGTTGCCCATTTGCGAGGTGATCCGCACCATGCAGGCAGATGGCTACGAGGGTTGCTTTTCTCTCGAATGGGAGAAGCATTGGCACAAGGAGCTGCCCGAGATCGAGGTGGCGCTGGAGCGCCTATTGCAGCTGCCGATCTGACCAATTGATCATAAAAGGAGCGCTTTATGAAAGTGTACGTCATCGACGATCTGATCTCTGAGATCCTTGCCTGCGTGCAGCGTCACCGCCTCGCTCCCGGCGCATATGCCCGGTGGAGCTTTGGGGAAGATCGCGATCGGGGCATAAACCCCTACGGCTGTGCCGATGCCGCCAACATTCTGTACACCATCGGCTATTTCACACGGGATGCCGCGGAGAGAGAGGCGGAGATCAAGGCCCTCCAAGGCCTGCAGGATCCCGAAACGGGGCTTTATCGCGAGGAAACGCACCACCCCATCCACACCACCGCCCATTGCTCTGCCGCGCTGGAGTTGTACGATCAAGCCCCTCTTTTCCCCTGTTATGCCCTCCAACGGTATCGAAAAAGGGAGGACCTGTACGAGCTGCTTGCCACCGGCATCCGCTGGACGACCCACCCCTGGCGGGATTCCCATATCGGTGCGGGGATCCTACCCTGCCTTGTCAACACGGGGGCTGTGGATCTCCGGTGGAAGGAGTGGTATTTTTCCTGGCTCTGGGAGCATAGCGATCCGGAAAGCGGATTTTTCTGCTGCGGCGAGAAAAAAGCGCCGCTGTATGAGTATATGGCCGGCGGCTTTCATTACATTTTCAATCACGAGGCCGAGCGCCGTCCTCTGCGCTACCCCGAGCGTATCGTCGATTCCTGCCTCTCGCTGATCGAGGCGGGGCTCTCCGGTGTGCCGGGTGCCAAAAGGCTGGCTTTGGTCTGCGGCTTTATCGACATCGACGTGGTTTACTGCCTCAGTCGTGCCATGCGTCAGACGCCCCACCGCTTTGCGGAGGGTAAGCAGGCGCTGGAGCGTCTTGCGGAGCGGTATCTTGCCATGCTGTATGCCCTTGACCCTGAAAGCGACCCCTCCTTTGACGACCTGCATATGCTTTTCGGCGCGGTTTGCTGCCTTGCGGAGCTGCAATCGGCGCTGCCGGGCAAGCTGCTGACCGCCAAGCCCCTGCGTTTGGTGTTGGACAGGCGCCCTTTTATCTGAAAACCAACCGCCTTGAGTCATCAAGCATCAGTACCGTTGGCAAATATAAAGCAGGCACGGGGGACTCTGAACCACCATTTCGCGGCGCTTCGCTTCGCGAAATATCAAGCCGCGTTTCGTTTTGCTGAATTTCAAGTATGTCAAGGCGGCTTGAAGAAGGGTTCTCGCACCCTCGGTTCCATATCAAACAAGAAACCCACCCCCATTTGGGGGTGGGTTTCTTGTTTGGCGCGGCACGGGGGATCTCGATTTCCGACCGCTGCGCGTTCGGGGCAAGGTTCTCCGCAGAAAGCAAAATTTTAAACCACAGGCAGAACCTTGCAAGGGTTCTCGTCCTCCCGTGCATAACGCGCACAAAAAAGCCCCCACCGAAGTGGGGGCTTTTTTGTGGCGCGGCACGGGGGACTCTGAACCACCATTTCGCGGCGCTTCGCTTCGCGAAATATCAAGCCGCGTTTCGTTTTGCTGGATCTCAAGCACATCAAGGCGGCTTGAAGAAGGGTTCTCGCACCTCCATCGCCCCACCCAACCATAACAAAAAGCACCCCATACGGGGTGCTTTTTGTTATGGCGCGGCACGGGGGACTCGAACCCTCGACCTACTGGTTCGTAGCCAGGCACTCTATCCAACTGAGCTAGTGCCGCGTATACACGTTTTGTGTACCCGTGTATTATAGCACGTGCGGCAGCGTTTGTCAAGAGGGTTGACGAAAATTTTTCAAAAATCTTTTGTTTGTCCCAGCTCGCGCCCCAGCTTTTTCATCAGCGGCACGGGATCGTTGGCGGTAATGAGGACGCAGTCCTCCTTGGAAAGGCACAGCTCCACATCCTCCTCGGTGTCGGCGCAGTAGAGATGAAGGGGAAAGCCCTTTTGGGGGTAGATCTCATAAATCTCAGAACGTACAAGCTGCAGTCCGAGTCCCAGCTCGTCGTAATACTCATACACGTCCGGCGTGCAGCGCTTCATCTGAAAATCCGGATAACCCATGGTGCGGGCGTTGTGCTTTGTTTTCAAATATTGGATGGTGGGGGCGTCGAAGGCATAGAAGCAGGCCTTGTCAAAGAGGCCGAATTCCTTCAGCATCGACACGGAAATATCTACCGTTTCCTCGGTATATTCCTTGATCTCCACGCCCAGCGCAATATCCGGCCGCTTGCTGACCACCAGCTCGCACAGCTCGCGGAGCGTGGGGACGCCGATGCCCTTACCCACGTACTTGTCGCCGAACTTTTTGGCGTAGCTGGCATCCAGCTCCCTCACCTCGGCAAGGGTCATATCCCGCAGATGGCGATCCACGCCGCAGGTGCGATAGCAGTTGCCGTCGTGCATCAGCACGGGCACCTTGTCCTTGGTGAGCCAGATATCAAACTCGAAGCCGTCCACACCCAGATCCATCGCGCCCTCAAAGGAGATCAGGGTATTTTCCGGGTACTTGGCACAGTAGCCCCGGTGCCCCTCCACAAAAATACTTTTCATCAGTTAGCCTCCAAACGGTATGAGTTTTAAGGGGAATATCAATAGGGAATAATTGTAAAGACTTTGGGGAAACATAAAGACAACACAAAATGGGGGATGGAGAATGAAACAAGGAGCATACAACGTGGCCGCCAGAACCATGAGCCTTTTAACGGTGACGCTGACGGTATATCTGCTGCTGTGGCAGCTGCTGCAGCGCTTTTTTACATGGCCGGTGTACTATTATGGCAGGCTGATCGAGCTTTTGGGACTGTTGCTTTTTGTGTCGTTGGCGGTTTTGACGCCCATGAGGTTTGAGCGCATGGGCCTTTGCACCTCTTCGGGCACACTGCTCCGCTCGCTTGCGTGGGGCGGCGGGCTGGGGCTTCTTTTTGTGTGCGCCCTCATTTTTTATAGCGCGCTTCGATATGGCGAGGTGCGGTTTTCTCTCACCGTTTTGGGGGATATTTCCAGAATCACCTATTTTGTGGTGGCACCGTTTCAGGAGGTGCTGGCCAAAAGCGTGATGTATTATAGCTTTGAGCTGGTATTTGAGGAGCGGCATCCGCACCTTGCCAACGTCATGTCTGCCGTGACCTTTGGTGCCTTTCACGTGGCGTACGGCATCCGGATGATGCTGCTTGCGATGGCATTATCCCTGGTAACGGGGTGGATTTTTCAAAAAGAACGTTCCGTTTGGGGCTGTGCCGTGGCGCATTTCGCCTGCGGCTTTTTCCCCGCGTGCTTTGGGTTATGATTACGGCGTTGCGGAGTAGAGCATAAAACCCAGATTGAAGTAGAAGCCCTTCTTCTTGAATTTCGACTTCATTTCCTTGTAATGCTCCTCAAACCACGCAAGCTCCGCCTGCACGATCTTGTCCTCCGGAGCAATCTCGTGCATCTTGCGCAGGTCGTCCAGAATAAACCAGAAGTACAGCTCGTAGAAGTCCGCTCTCTGCTCTCTGCTCATTCCCACCGTGGAAAGGCCTTGGCGGTGGAGCTGCACGTTGGTCATATCCACGTCGGACAGCAGCTGGCAGATCTGTCTGCCGCTTTTGCGGTAACCGGAGTAGCCGGTTTCGGCGCAGATCTCTACTGCTTTGCGGAAATACTCGTCCGGGTCGGGATAGGCAATGCTCAGACCGTCGTCAATATCCAGTATGACGATCCTGCCGCCCTCGGCCACATGCGCGACAAGGACGTCCAGCAGGATCTGCGGCTCCTTCATATGCAGCAGCACCATGGAGAGATTGATGATATCAAAGCCGTCGATATCCAGCTCATCCTCGATGCGTGAAAGCAGCTCGTCGAAGCTGTCGGCCTCGCAGTTCCCCTCATAAAAGTAACCGTCCGGGAACAGCTCTCTCGCGCGGCTCAGGGCCTCGGCCTCCCGGTCAATGCCCACGAATCGGGTGATCTCCGGCCGCCCCTTGACAAACATCATCGCCTGCTCGCCGGTGTTGCAGCCCACGTCAAGAAACGTGGCGTCCTGCAGGGGCGAGATGAAGGCGTCGTAGGATTCCGCCGCAAAGTCGTACACAAATTTGCGCTGGGTGGTGAGGCGGTGGCGCTCCCCCTCGTCGCCGTAAAAGTTCAGCAAATTTTCGGCGCGCTCCAGCTGGAAAACGTTCTTTTCGGACTGGTGCAGCGCGTGTCCGTTCTTCCACGCCTCAATGATCTCGCCCAGCTTCTGTGCGGCAACCACCTTGTTCAGCCCACGCAGGTCCACGTACTGTGCCGTGCTGCCGATGTAGGCAATGGCGCTGGATTCCTCACAGTCGTCCAGCCGCGCGATCATCACGGGGATCTTCCAGCGCAGGGCGCACTGCACCTCGCGCAGCACCTGCCGCGAGACGTTGGATTCCTTGTTGAGCAAAAGAAGCATCAGCTCGCATTTCTCGATCACAAGAGGAATCACCTCCGTGTAATTATCCATGGGCTGAATATCCCGCTCGGCGTACCAGTGGGGAATGGAAAAGGCCTGCAGCACGCCGGACAGCTCCAGTACCAGATTGACGGTGGAATTGGAATGATGGCTGATAAATACGCCGGTGCTTTCGTTTGGCAAGTGAACGTCCTCCCTTTGCGGTAAATGTTGCTATCAGTATAGCACAAGTGTGTGGAAAATGCAAGGAAATTTTCGGTATTACAGCCTCAAACGCGGTGGCGAATTTCCGCAGTGCGCAAAAGGCAGCCGGCACGCGCGCGTGCCGGCTGCCTTAACGTGGGAGATCAGCCCTTGATGGCCTTTTCCAGTCTTGCTACGTATTCGTTCATGTCCACAACGGTGCCCTCAATGCGGGATTCCTCTGCGGCAAAGGCCATCAGATGGTTCTCACAGGACTGACGAAGGGAGCAGATGGATTTGCCGGTGTACTCACCCTTCAGCCGCTCAAAGAAGGCCTGCATGATGCCGATGTCGCCGCCGCCGTGGCCACCGTGGAAATGCTCGCCGGTGATGGCGTTGACCACGGGGATCTCTTTGGTCTCGCCGGTCTTGAAGTCAAAATGCGTGATGTGGTCATCCTTCATCTTAGCGTAAAGCGTGCCGCCGGTGCCCATGATGTAGATATCGCGTCCACCCTGGTTGAAGGCGGCCATGGAAAGGCTGGCGTATACGTCGCCCTCAAATTCCATATTCACCACCTGGTGGTCCACCACGTTGTTATTGCTCTGGTAAACGCACTTGCCGTAGTTGGTGGTGCGCAGCGCACGGTCGATGTCCGCAGGGGTGGGATCGTGCTTCTTGGTGGCGGCGGTCTTGAACCAATCGGGGCTGTTGGGATCGTTATAGATCCGAACGGCGTTGTAGTAGCAGGTATCGGCGGCGGGACAGCCGTCGATGCAACGGGCGGGCGCGCCCTCGGGGCAGTTCTCCTTGGTGAAGTGGGAGAGCTTACCAAAGCTCTGGATGCGGGTGCAGCGAGCGCCCACCAGCCACTGGAGAATATCCAGGTCGTGGCAGCACTTCTGCAGGATCATGGGAGTGGACTCGTCGGAGTTGCCCCAGTTGCCGCGCACGAAGCTGTGACTCTGGTGCAGGTGTCCTACGTCCTCGGTGTGGCGGATCTGCATGACCTTGCCGATGGCACCGTCGTCAATGAGATTTTTCAGCGTGGTGAAGAAGGGGGTGTAGCGCAGCACGTGGCAGACCAGCACGTTGACGTTCTTTTCCTCGGAGGCCAGCACCATCTTCATGCAGTCTTCGGGGTTTTCGGCAGCGGGCTTCTCCAGCAGGATCTCGTAGCCCTTGTCAATGGCGGCCAGCGTGGGCTCAATGTGGTCGCGGTCCATGGTGCAGATGATGCAGGCATCAGCCATCTTGGGCAGTGCCAGCAGATCCTTCCAATCGTGGAAGGCCATCTCATCCGGAATGTTATGCGTCTTTTGCAGGAACTGACGGCGGTCTGCAAGGGGCTCGGCCACGGCCACCACCTGATAGTCCTCCTGGCGCTTGAGAATGTAGTTGGTGTAAACCACGCCGCGCAGACCGGCGCCTACGAGAATGACAGTTTTTTTGTTCGACATAGCAGTTTCTCCTTTTGAATGTATTGATCTTCAATTTTATTATAACAGGAACAATTTTTTAAGTAAAGGCGTTTTTGGACATAAAAGTTTTGATTTTAGACAAGAAAGGGTAGATGAACTACCAGTTCTGTGCAGAAAATGGGCGGTTTTGAGTATAAAATAAAATTGTGCATTGACAATGCTGCCGCAGGAATGCTACAATAGCCTTGCCGCTTGAAAGTGGCAAGGAGGCAGAAATGAAAAAAGAACTGAAGCAATGGGCAGGCGACCTTGGCACCGCCGTGCTGGCGGGGCTGATTGTGGCCGTGGCCTACTATTTCTTTCAAAACAGCAATGGCTTTGCGCCCGGCGGCGTGGGCGGTCTTGCCACCATCACCTATCATCTCCTAGGCTATCGGGTCAAGTGGGCGGTGCTGATGCTGGCATTCAATATTCCTATTTTTATTCTGGTCAGCATTTTTGTCAATCGCAAGCTGGGGCTGATGCTGGTGCTGTATATGGCGGTGCAATCCTTTGCCGTGGAGCTCCTGGAGCAAAGCGGGCTGCCGGCCTACTGCCTTGCCAACAACAGCGAGGATTTTGAAATCGTGTTTGCCTGCATTGCCACGGGTGTGATCTCCGGCCTTGGCTTTTCAGTGATGCTGCGTCGATTCGGCGCCAGCGGCGGCACCTATGCCATCTCGGCGCTGATCAAGCACTGGCGTCCCGAAAAGAATATTGCCAATCTGGCCTTTTGGTTGGATGGCAGCGTGGTGTTCATTGCGTTTTTTGTGTACGGAATGAAGGTGACGCCGGTGATCTGCACGCTGCTGAACCTGTTCATTGCCAACGTGGTAGTGGATAACCTGCTGACGGGTCTGCGGAATGGCTATAAGTTTGAAATTATTACCGACAATCCCGAAGAGCTCTCAAAAGAGTTGATCGAGGATCTCGGCCACGGTGTGACGGAGCTGCGGGCGATGGGCATGTACTCTCATACCGAGAAGTATATGCTGGTCTGCATCATTCGCAAACGGCAGATCGGCAAGATGATGAAGATCATCAAGCGTTACCCCGGCACCTTTGCCAATTTCTCCAAGGTGAATGAGGTTTTCGGGCGTTTTAAGCAGTAAAAACCGGGTTTGGGGGCAATTTCTGGAATATTCAATATAAGAATTGGAAAATCCGAAATATAAAATCGGAAAATAAAAAGCAAAAGACCGCGCTTCCTTCTGGGAGAGGCGCGGCCTTTTGCTGCGTCAAGCGTCGGTTTTTTCGTCGATGGCATCCCTCTGCTCCCGCGTCACGGTGCGACGGACCTGGTTCAGCTTGGAGACGGTTTGGGAGAGCATCTCCCGCACCTCGGGGGCGAGGCCCGTGTAGGCGCGCAGGATATTCCGCAGGCTCTTTTGCTTGCCGAGTCCCGTGACGGAGTCCTCCTCCGAGGCCTCCAGCAGCTGAAACAGCGTTTCCACAAATTGGCGTCTGTGCTCCGGGGTGGTTTCCCGCAGGAAACGGGCGATCACCGCCTCAGTTTTTTTACCGAGGGGAGAGCGCTCCTCGGATCGCACGAAGTTACCGCCCTGCACCTCCCACGAATAGCCGTCGTGCTGCAGAATGCCCTTGTTGGAGCTTTTGACGATCTTGTAGTTGTTATCGTGCTCCAGCAGCACGGCCACGATGGAGGATGCTGGCAGATAGGTGACGATGCGGGGCTGCATTTCCCGGTAGGTGGGGGTATTGACGGTGTCGTCGCAGAAGCCGGGGCCGTCGTGATTGTAAAGCGCCGCGATGCGGTGGCGGTAGGAGCGATCACCCTTGACCGCGGCGTAGAGCGCGAGATTTCCGCCCTTGGAATGCCCACCGAGGAGCAGACGTCGCAGAGGAAAGGCATTGGCGATTTCAAACGTATATTCCGCCGCCTTCAGATGGCCGGGCACCGGGCACTCGTAGCTCATGCGCAGATCCTCCTTCCATCCGACCAGGGAATCATCCGTCCCCTCAAAGGCGATGAACACGGTCTGCCCCGGCAGGAGAAAGGCAAGCGCGCCGAACTGGATGCCGGCGGTGCGGTCGTGGATCTTGCGGGCGGCCGTCACAGGCAAATCGCCAAAGCGCACCGTGTCCTTTACTGCCCGCAGCAGCAGCGTGTGGTTGCGTTCAAAGGCGGTTTTTTCCACGTGGGGTGCCGTCAGCCATTGCTCAATGGCATCGCCAAGGCGCACCGCTTGCTCGGTATTCTGCGGCACGATGCCGGTGAAATCCACGTAGGAGAGAAGAGAAAAGATCAGTGTATCCACCGGGGTCGTGGGTACATCGGCCAGGGAAATATCCCCGCGCCAGGAAATGTATTCAAACAAACTGCCCATAAGACGCTCCTTTCCTCCATAGTATATGCAGGTGCGGGTGGATCCCGCCTACCATTATTTCTTTTTCCCTCGATCTCCGGTGGTCCTTCCGGCGTTTCGGGCGGATTTGGTAGAAATTTTGCTTTTCTCGCCCCGTTTGGGATCTTTTTTGCTTTTTTCGGCATTTTTTGCCTTGGCGGCGGGAGCGGCGTGCTTGTCTTTGCGCTCGGAAGGCTTTTTGAGCGATTTCTCACCCCGTCCGGGGGCTTTTGCGTAAAAATCCCGTTCAGGACGCACCAGGCATTCCGCGCCGAAGCCGATCAGATCCTCACGGCCCGCCTTTCGCAGCGCCTCCCGCACGAGGGGGGCGTTCTGCGGGCGGTTGAACTGTAAAAGCGCCCGCTGCAGCTGCTTGTCGCGGTAATCGTCCGGCACGAACACGGGCTTCATCGTGAGCGGATCAATGCCGGTGTAGTACATCACCGTGGAGGCGGTGCCGGGGGTGGGGTAGTAGTCCTGCACCTGCTCGGGCGCGTAGTGATCCCGCTTCAGGCACTCGGCCAGCTCCACTGCGTCGGCAAGAGTGCTGCCCGGGTGGCTGGACATCAGATACGGCACCAGATATTGCTCCTTGCCCATGCTCTTGGTCAGCTCGAAATAGCGGCGGCGGAAGCGTTGGTAAACGGAGAATTCCGGCTTGCCCATGGCAGCCAGCACGCGGGGCGAGCAATGCTCCGGCGCCACCTTCAGCTGGCCGCTGACATGGTCGCGCACCAGCTTTTTAAAGAAGCTCTCGTCCGGATCGGCAAGGAGATAGTCAAAGCGGATGCCCGAGCGGATAAAGACCTTTTTCACCCCGGGCAGCGCCTCGATTTTCCGGAGCAGCTCCACGTATTCGCTGTGATCCACCTTCAGATTTTTGCAGGGTGTGGGGGCAAGGCATTTGCGGTGGGTGCAGACGCCGCTTTTCAGCTGCTTGTCGCAGGCGGGATAGCGGAAATTTGCGGTGGGGCCGCCCACGTCGTGAATGTAGCCCTTGAAATCCGGCATTTCGGTAATCTTCTTGCACTCCGCCACCACGCTCTCGATGCTGCGGGAGCGCACCGTGCGTCCCTGATGGAAGGCGAGGGCACAGAAATTGCAGGCACCGAAACACCCCCGGTTGTGGGTGACGGAAAAGCGCACCTCCTCTATGGCAGGTACGCCGCCTGCGGCCTCGTAGGAGGGGTGATAAGTGCGGGCGTAGGGCAGGGCATAAACCCGATCCAGCTCCTCCCGCTCAAGGGGCGGCATAGGCGGGTTCTGCACCAGCATTTTGTCGTCGTAGTATTCCACAATGGCGCGGCCGCTGATGGCGTCCTGGTTGCGGTACTGTACGCCAAAGGCCTCGGCGTAGCGCCGCTTGTCGGTTTTCAGCTCGTTGTAATCAAAGGCGGCGGCCACGGGGAAGTGCACCGTGTCCTCGCGTTTGGCAAGGAACACCGTGCCTCGCACGTCCCGGATCTTGCGCACCGGCACGCCCTTATCCAGCAGGGTGGCAATGCGCAGGAGGATATTTTCGCCCATGCCGTAGGTAAGCAGGTCGGCGCGGGCGTCCACCAGCACCGAGCGGCGCACCTTGTTGTCCCAATAATCGTAATGGGCAAAGCGCCGCAGTGACGCCTCAAGGCCGCCGAGGATGATGGGCACGTCGCCGTATGCCTCACGGATGCGGTTGCAATAGACGATCACCGCCCGGTCGGGGCGCTTGCCCATTTCGCCGCCGGGGGAATAATAATCGGTGGAGCGGCGCTTTTTGGCGGCGGTGTAGTGCGCTACCATAGAGTCGATATTGCCGGCGGTGACAAGAAAGCCAAGCCGCGGGCGGCCAAACTCCCGAAAGGCCTCGGCGCTGCGGTAATCGGGCTGGGAAAGGATCGCCACCCGAAAGCCCGCTGCCTCCAGCACGCGGGAGATGATGGCAACGCCAAAGGAGGGATGATCCACGTAGGCATCACCCGTTACGTATACGAAATCCGGTGCATCCCACCCCCGCGCCTCCATATCGGCGCGGTTGATGGGCAAAAAATTCAGCTCGCTCATAATGCTCCTTACACAAACCTCTTGACATTTATCAATAATATGATACAATATATTGTTGCATATTGCAAGCCCCAATTTTTCAAGAGGAGAGAAAAATGCTGAAAAAATTCATCGGCAACCGGAGCTTTTACCGGCAGATGTTTGCCGTTCTGATTCCGATTTTGATACAGAATACCATCACCAATTTCGTTTCCCTGCTGGATAACATTATGGTAGGGCAGGTGGGCACCGTGGAGATGAGCGGTGTATCCATCGTCAACCAGCTGATCTTTGTGTTCAATCTTTGCATCTTCGGCGGCATGGCGGGGGCGGGGATCTTCACCGCCCAGTATTTTGGCAGCGGAGACCACGGGGGCGTGCGCTACACCTTCCGCTTCAAGCTGATAGAGGCAGTGCTGCTGACGGCTGCGGGCGTGGTGGCGTTTCTCTTGTTGGACGAAGCGTTGATCTCCCTGTTCCTGCAGGGTGATGGCGACCCCGCCGCCGCTGCCGCATCGCTGCGGCACGGCAAGGAATATCTGCGGATCATGCTGGTGGGGCTTTTGCCCTTTGCCTTCACCACAGCCTATAGCGGCACGCTGCGTGAAGGTGGGCAGACGGTGGTGCCGATGGCGGCAGGCGTTGTGGCCGTGGGTGTCAATCTGTGCTTCAATTATATCCTCATTTTCGGCCATTTCGGTGCCCCGGCAATGGGCGTGCGCGGTGCGGCCGTCGCCACTGTGATTTCCCGCTACGTGGAGCTTTTGATCGTGATGGTCTATACGCACGTCAATAAGGACAAATTCCCCTTTGCGGTGGGGGCATACCGCTCGCTGCATATTCCCGGGCGCTTGGTGCGGTCGCTGTGTCTGAAGGGCGCGCCGCTTTTGCTCAACGAGGCTCTTTGGTCCGTGGGCATGACCATGCTGACCCAGTGCTATTCCACCCGCGGCCTTGATGTGGTGGCGGCACTGAACATATCGAATACCGTCGTCAACCTGACCAGCGTGATCTATCTTGCCATGGGCACCACCGTGGGCATTCTGATGGGTCAGATGCTGGGCATGGGAAAGCCGGAGGCGGAGGTGCGGGACAGCAACCGCAAGCTGCTGTTTGCCACCGTGGCGGCCAGCACGGTGATGGGCACGGTGCTGGCGGCGGTTTCCGGCGTGTTCCCGCTGCTGTATAACACCACCGCCGAGGTGCGCGGCATTGCCACCAGCCTCATTTTGGTGGCGGCCTGTATGATGCCCTTCCATTCCTATACCCATTCGGTCTATTTCACCCTGCGCTCCGGCGGCTGCACGGGCGTTACCTTTGTGTACGATACCTGCTATATGTGGGGCGTGGTGGTGCTGGCGGCATTTCTCATCAGCCGTCTGACGGCTCTGCCGATCCTGCCGCTGTACGTGATCTGCCAGTGCCTTGACGTGGCCAAATCCTTCCTTGGCTTTTTCCTGCTCCGCAGCCCCGTGTGGATCAAGCGCCTGACGTCGTCCGCGGCGTGAGCGCCCGAGCAATATGAATCCCCCGGCCATTCCGGCCGGGGGATTTCAACTATAAACGAAGTGTAAATTTTGTAAATAAAATGAAAACAAAACCCGGAAAGTCTTGACAAAATTGTGCAAAACGATTATGATGAAAGTGCAGAACCAAAGGAGGCTCCCGCAAATAGCATAAGACAACCGAACTCTATTAAGGAGGATGCAGAATGAAGAACCGTAGACACCGCAATCATGGATTGCAAGGCCTCGCGCTCTTGTTTTCCATCGTCCTTTTATTTGTTATTATACTGAATTTGACCGTCATTTACGCCGGAGCTGAACGTTTCGTCCCCCCCATTATAGACGGAAGCTCCAAGCCCTATCATAAATATGATGGACGTGGCGCGGATGCCTATGAATCTTCGTGTGAGAACATAAAGGAGAAAAAAGAACTGCCGGCTGATTTTGTTTCTGCCCACGCCTTATCATATCTCGGCAATTTGAATGCGTATCAAGTGTATGTGCCGATGGAGAAATATGACCGGCAGGACTATTATGGCGAAACGGTGGTTTGGAATTATCGGTACGAATACGAAACCTATTGCACAGAAACGGTCATTTATTCATCGGTGGTAGAAATTCGCCACTGTGAAATGGAAAAGATTCAAGGGACTTGCTCCCGGGATGCCTTGGAAGATCCTGCAGACATGC
>SVTA01000033.1 GCA_015064005.1 Oscillospiraceae bacterium | reverse complement strand
ACATGTGCACGCACCTTTAGCTCAGTTGGTAGAGCAACTGACTCTTAATCAGTGGGTCCCGGGTTCGAATCCCTGAAGGTGCACCAATTGTTCCATATGGATTTTCTTTTTGTTTCCTCATTGCGGAATGAACCTGCAAGATTCTATTTGAAGCTTGCCTTTTTGTTTTCTGAGGAGAATCTTGCCCTGCCCGCTTGCGGGCAGAAACAAGCACCAGCAGGGGGAAGTAACTTTTTTGATCATGAACCCTCGGGTTCTGAATCCAACATAAAAACGCTTTGCGTTTTTATTACGAAGGTGCACCAATTGTTCCATATGGATTTTCTTTTTGTTTCCTCATTGCGGATCGAACCTGCAAGATTCTACTTGAAGCTTGCCTTTTTGCTTTCTATGGAGAATCTTGCCCTGCCCGCTTGCGGGCAGAAACAAGCACCAGCAGGGGGAAGTAACTTTTTTGATCATGAACCCTCGGGTTCTGAATCCAACATAAAAACGCTTTGCGTTTTTATTACGAAGGTGCACCAAAAGAAGAAAACCGCCCTTGTGGCGGTTTTTTCTTTTGGTGCATTCGGCGTAAACGGAAAGACACGACTTTACTTTTGTGCTACAAAAATGAAAAAGGGGTTGACTTTTGCGTTGCTTTGTGATACAATAACAGCCCTTGCCATTTTTTGGCGGTATTGATACAGAAAAAAGGAGGATACGCATATGCAAATTATTGAGATAGGCAGACCCTTAACGGAGAAGGAGGTTTTAGGTGTGAAGCGAGCGGATCGCTATCTGAACGGATGGGGTGATTTTGCCATGATTGGGGAAAACGCGTTTCTGTCGCTGGATAACATGGACGTTTCCAAGGATGCCGAAGGCGCCTGCCGGGAGGCAAGGACGAGGATGGAATCAATTTTGAATCAGCCCCCGGATTTTTCCGTGCATCTGATGATGGATGGCCATATGTTGATTCTTGTGGGAGATGCAGGCGCCTTTGGATGGGAGACAACGGGCGAGAAAGAGTTCCATGATCCCAAAATTAGGCTGGCGCGTTCGCTTGCTTTGCGCGGCGAGCTGCTCGAGGCTTGTGAGAAGGGTGAGGTCTTGGCTCTGGTGGATATTGCGTAATGGCTCGGAGGCCGGTTTACAGAGTGAGCGACGGGGCTCCCTATTTTGTATGTGAAACCGTGGAATTTACGTACAGCGGGGGCTTTGCCGTCAGCCAGAAACAGAAAAATATAGCCGCCATCCACGCATCCTTTGGTCGAGCACATCCGGATGCGAGAATTTTGGAGATCTCCACCAAATCCCTTCAGTCATTAGGGGTGGAGCTGAGCGCCTTTCGTCTTCTGAAGGAGGTCCCGTCCCTTGGTCGCCGGATCCCGGTGGAAAACGTCTTTCAAGGCGGCAAGGTCTTTGCGGAGGGCGGACCGTTTTTGGATCTGTACGAAGTGAGCCCGCGAGAGGCCAAGGGGGATCCGCGACTGCGGGAGTGCGGACAGCTGACGTCTTTTTATTTTGAGGGGGTGCACTATCGTACTGAGCCCAAAACAGCGTTTTACGATTGGCTCTATGCAAATGCGGTCTTAGAAAATGCCCCCTTGGCCGAGACATTGGCACAATACGACACCTTTTCCGATGTGGAATTTAATCCACAAAAGAGCCTCAATTGCCAAGCCAAAGCAGCCGCACTCTTCGTTTCGCTATATCGCTTAGGCAAGCTGGACGCCATACAATCGTATTCGACCTTTGCGGGGCTTTATCAGTAAAAGATAGACCGACTGCACAGCTTTTCGGGTTGCCTTGCAAAATGCGGTACTTGGGTGCTGCAAAATCAATTGGCCCGACTATATTTTCACAATTTACGAAGTAAATTATGTCACATTCGGTATCTCGGGACGTGATATCAAAAGTTGCACTTTCATATGAGAATATATTGATTTTATAGGGCTCTTATGATATAATGGCGATAAAAAAGAGGGTGCTATCATGAGAAAAATTCTTGACAACATGTTTGCAAACAAGAAGCTGTCCATTTTGATACCGATACTGATATCGGCGTTGCTGTACGTGCTATTCATCCTGTTTGGTACGGCAGAAGATAAAATAAACACCGTCATCGCCGCGCCGATTGTTTCTGTCATTTGGTTTTTTGGCGCATTTCTTGTTGTTTATGTGCAAGTAAAGAACAAGAGCTGTCCCGAAGGATTTTTGAATATTGTTGAATTTGTGGCGACGCTATTCTTTGGCATTTATTCGACCGTCGACGCCATATCCGTGATCATAGGCGGCTTTCAGAGCTTTACGCCGATCACGTCTGCCGGCTTGATCACATACGCATCGATTGCCTGGGCGCATAGCAAAAGAACGCAATAAACCGTTTTTACATACGCTGAATTCGCCCCGTTTTGGGGGATCATACAAAGGAGCAGAAAAAATGAAGGTTTGGATCGTACGCCACGGAGAGAGTGAGACCAACCTTGCCGGACTTTGGACGGGGTGGCTGGACGTGCAGCTGACGGATAAGGGCAGGGAGGATGCTGCCAAGGCAGGCAAGCTTTTGGCGGGCACTGCATTTGATAAAATTTACGCCAGCGATCTCGCAAGAGCCAGAAGCACCGCGGAGATCGCCGTCCCCGGCCGCCAGTACGAAACATCCCCTATGCTCCGAGAGGTCAATGTGGGCAACATTGCCGGCAAGCCGCTGAGCATGCTGACGGATGAGCAGCGGCAGGACGCTGCGCAGCACGGTTACGTGCAGTTTGAGGGAGAAAGCTCGGAGGAGTTTGAACAGCGTGTTTTTGATTTCCTGCGCGGGCTGGAGCGCTCCGGTCACGAAAATGTAGCGCTTTTTGCGCACGCGGGATGGCTGCGGCGCGCGCTGAAGTTTGCGGTTGGCGTAGCGCTGCCCAATAAGCACGTTTGCTGCAACAACTGCACAGTTGCGGTGCTTGAGTATACGGGCGAGCTTTGGAGATTACATAGCTGGATCAATCTGGACTGAACGATAAAACGCGAGGCATCACGCTTACAATGGGCGTGATGCCTCGCATTTTTGACGATCGATTTCCCTATATTTTTTTGCAGATGCCCTTTCTTGTGTAGCGCCAATAAACAAAGGCGAAGAACACGGCGTACAGCAGCATATTGAGGAGCCAGGAAACCGTGAAGCAGAGCATAACGGTATCAAACATGGGGCTTTGCGGGTATACCAGCTGCATCCACAGCACGCGGAAGCCGAGGGTAAAGGCGATGTTGGTGATGCTGGTAAAGAGGGGGTATCCGAAGGCCTGCAGCGCGTGACTGAAGACGCCGTTGATACCGCTGACAAACAAAAACAGCACCACGTGAAGCAGACGGCTCATACCGTAATCAATGGCGGCCGTCGCCTCCCTGCCCACGATGAGACCAAGCCAGAACCTGCCGCTGAGGCAGGTCAGAACGCCGAGCACCGCCGAGATCGATACGCTGAGTGAGAGCAGATACCAAAAGGAGCTTTTGACACGTCTCACGTCCCCCGCACCGATGTTCTGCCCCATAAAGGTGGTGGAGGCGACAGCAAAGCCGTTGGGGAACGCTGCCAGCACCATATGGACGGAGCTTGCCGCCGAGTTGCCGGCGATGGCCTCCACGCCAAAGGAATTGATGGCGGTGGCGATCTGCAGATTGCCAAGAGGCAGCACCAGCTGTGAGATCGACGCGGGAATACCAAAGCGCAGGATCTGTCCGAAGGCCGAGAGCTTGAAGCGTATTTTGGACAGCGTGACCTTGGCCACTCCTTCAAAGTGGCAAAGCCGCCACAGCACCAGGGCGGCACTGATGATCTGGGAGACTGCCGTTGCGATGGCCACTGCCGCTACCTTTTGGGGCAGAAGGATGCAGAGAATGATGTTCAGCGCCACGTTGACAACGCCGGCAACGATGATGTAAATCAGCGGGCGCTGGGTGTCGCCCAGCGTGCGCAGAATGGCAGAGCCGTAGTTATACAGGAGAGAAGCGGGGGCTGCGGCAAAATAAATGCGGATGTAGAGCAGGGCACCCTCATAGCAATCGGCAGGGCATTTGGTGGCGGTGAGGAAGGGCGGTGCGGCCAAAAAGCCCACCACGGCAACCGCAAGGCCAAGCCCCACGGCGGTCAGCAGAGAGGTATCGACGGTTTCCCGGATCCTTTCCTCGTGATTTTGGCCAACGTAGCGCGCGAGAATGATGGAGGTGCCGGTGGAGAGGCCGACGGCGGCACTGATGATCAGGCTTGTGACGATGCCGGAGGCGCCGACGGCGGCAACCGCCACGCTGCCTGCCATATTGCCAAGCACGGCCTTGTCCGCCACCTCAAACAGGTGCTGCAGGATTGTGGAAAGGATGATGGGAACGGTATAGATAAAAATGAGCTTGATAAGAGGACCCTTTGTGGCGTCCACCTTTTTGAAAAACACGCTTTTCACCACCTTTCCATGAAAATTATAGCACCTTGTATTGACAAAGACCATAAATTATTTTATAATAAACCTACAATAATTTACAGTAGTTTAGGTGCGGTATGCAAATAGAGCTGATCAATCAAAGCTACCAGGAAGGCCTTGAGGAATTCAAACTCAAAAGCTTCAAGCGCAAATGGAACATCCTTACGCTGGTGGTGGATGGCGAATATGCTATCACGTTTAAGGAAACGCAAAAGACGCTGATCCTGCGCCAAAACGATATTGCTCTGATTCCTGCGGGTGCGGAAATCGAGCGGCGGGTCAAATCAGCGGTAACCTACTATCACGTGGCCTTTTACGCACAGGCTGACCATCCCTTTTACCTTTCTGCTGCGCCCGGAAAGCTGAATATGCCGCGGGAGCAGGCAGATGCCATTTTTGCAACGATGAGAAGGGCGTTTCTGCTGCCCGATAATCGGGATCTGATCACCCACATGGTGGAGCGCGTTTTTGTGGAGCATTATCTTTCCGGCAACGGCGCCAAGGCAAGGCTGCGCCCTCTCAGCGAGGAGGTGGAAAGCGCCATTCGCTATATGCGCCAGAATTTTGACAAGAAGATCGACATGGACGAGCTGGCCGAGCGTGTGTTTCTCAGCCACTCCGGCCTGATCTGGAAATTCAAACGGGAGTTGAATACCACCCCCTCCAACTATCTCGGGATTCTGCGCCTGCGCTATGCAAAGCAGCTCCTGCTGAACTATTCCTATAGCATTATGGAAATATCCGAAATGTGCGGGTATTCCAACCCCTTTTATTTTACAAATGCGTTCTGCCGGCACACAGGTATGAGCCCCACCGCGTTCCGAAAGCACCATTTGAAGGAAAAATTACCGCAACAGTCATCCAAATAAATACAGTCAAGATAAGGAGTAACGAAATGGACGGCAGAATTTCTAATTTTTTGCAGATTGCAAGCGTGCGCCGCTATACGCTGACCGAGGGCGCCGGCAAGGGGCTTGATGTGATCGATTGCGATACCGGAAGGATTCGCTTCCTGCTGAACGTCAACAAGGCCTGCGATGTGATGCAGCTGTATCACGAGGGGCAGAATATGTCCTTTGTTTCCAAAAACGGATTTACGGGCAGAGAAATTTCGTTTTTGAACCGCTTTGAGGGCGGTATGGTCTATACCTGCGGCCTGGACAGCGTCGGCGGGCGAGAGGGCTTTGAGCTCCACGGCTCTCTGCACAACACCCCCGCCGAGATCGTTCGTGCGGAGTGCTGTGAGGCGGGGATCACCGTAGAGGCGATCGTGCGGAGCACCGCGCTGTTCGGTGCGAATCTCGTGCTCAGACGCCGCATATTTGCCGAGATCGGCGGAAGCACCGTGAGGCTGGAGGATACGCTTGTGAACGAGGGCTTTCGTGACGAGGACTATTGCCTCCTTTATCATATCAACGTGGGATATCCCATGCTGGACGAGGGCGCAACATTCGTGGCCGACGTGGAAGAGCGGGTGGCACGCACCGAATGGTCGAGCCGGAACGCGGAGGTGGCTGCCGTAGCAGGCGCACCGATGCCGAATGAAGAGGAAACCTGTTATTTCCTGAAGCTCGCAAGGCCCGAGGCTGCTCTTGTCAACGAAAAGCTGGGCAAAAAGCTGACGGTTGCATATTCGAATGACACGCTCCCTCATTTCGTGCATTGGAAGAGCATGGCCAGCGGCGATTATGTGATGGGTCTTGAGCCCTGCACCACGGAGCTGGACGATCGCTTTGCCTACAAGAAGCTCGCGCCCGGAGAGCAGGTACGGTTCGTCGTCCATATCGGCGTGGAGAAGCTGTAAGCGCTCCGACAAAAATGCGACCGCTGTCAGCGGTCGCATTTTTTTGATTTTTATTGCAAAAGCCGGCAAGGTGTGCTATAATAAATCCGCAAGGTCTTGTGCAGCTAATGCAAATATGAGCAAAAGGGAGAAAAGCTATGTTACTTTCCGCAAATATGATCAAAATTCACGATACCTTCGGTATTCAAAAAACCTTCGACGTTTTTGCCGAGGCAGGCTTTCAGGGCATCGACTTTAACAACGACGTGCCGGAATACTGCACCACAGAGCACGATAAGCAGTTTTACATTGATCTCGGTCATTACGCACGGGCGCAAGGCGTAGCTATTTGCCAAGCACACGCGCCCTTCCCCTCCAGCTACGTCGAGGAGGATAAGAGCGAAAAGCGTTTTGAGGAGATCGTGCAGGGTATGCGAAACGCCGCGTATCTAGGCGCGCCCATGATCGTGGTACATTGCTGCTGCCATCTGGACGGCCTGGTAGAGGGCAATCTCGAAAAAATGTACGAGTACAATCTCAATTTCTACAGAAGGCTGATTCCTTACGCCGAGGAGTGCGGCATCAAGATCGCCATTGAAAACATCGGCAAGCTGAGCCGTCCCACCGTGACCTCCACCCCCGAGGGGCTGAATCGGCTGTATGACGAGCTGAACAACCCCGTATTCACCGTTTGCTTTGACGTGGGGCATTGCCTCCTGCAGGGCGTTGACCCCGCCGAGGCCATCCGCACCATCGGTCACCGTCTGGCAGACGGCTGCACCCACGTGCACGACAACGACGGCGTGGCAGATTCCCATACGCTGCCCTACTACGGCAAGGTGGAGTGGGAGAGCGTGATGCAGGCGCTGGCCGATATCGGCTATAAGGGCGACCTCAACTACGAGGCTTCCGCCTTTCTGAAGCGACTGCCCGCAGAGCTGTACCGTGACGGCCTCAGATATCAGGCGCAGGTGGGCCACTACCTGATCAGCAGATTTGAGCATTATAAGCAAAACGGTTGAGAAAAGGGAGGCGTATCGACAACATGAAACGCTGTGATACCTTGCCGGAGCATTACCGGGAAATTTACACCGTCGATCTGCAGAAAAACAAGAAAACGGCACTTCTCATCAACGGCATTGCCGTGTTGATTGCCGTGCCGATGCTCGTTGCAGGTCACTTTATCGTACCCGTTTCCGCCTTTTTTGATATGGAAAAGGGATTGGGTATGTACGTTCTCCGTTTCGGCGTGCTGCTGGCAAGCATTGTGCTGTATATGATCCTTCACGAGCTGGTGCACGGTGTGGCTATGAAGCTTTGCGGCACCAAAAAGGTAAAATACGGCTACACGGGCATGTACGCCTATGCGGGCAGCACGGATTATTACGCCAAAAAGCCTTACATCTTCATTGCCCTTGCTCCGGTGGTGCTGTGGGGCGTGGTGCTGGCGGTGCTCTGTCCGTTTTTGCCGACCGAGTGGTTCTGGGTCGGGTATTTCGTGCAGGTCAATAACTGCTCCGGCGCGGCGGGCGACCTTTTCGTGACGGCGAAGTTTTCCCGCATGCCAAAGGATATTCTTGTCCAAGATAGCGGCGTGGGCATGACGGTGTACGCACCCTGTGGCACGGAAATTCATGAATAAACACAAAAAGCCCCGAAACGGTATGCGTTTCGGGGCTTTTTGCTGTATATCGGAGATCAAACGGCGAAATACTTCTTCTGCATTTCGGGGATCTGTCCCTTCATGGCCTTGAGGATCTCGGTGGCGCGGGCGTCGCCGGCAAGATGGCGGTTCATGTAGTAGCCCTCGGCCTTGCAGGCGCGGTCGTGGAGAGGGAAGTAGTTCTCCTGCAGGAAGCTGCCGTATTTCATGAGGCGGAAGTCGCCTACCATGCGATACTCGGGGCTGATGGAGTCCACGGCCACGGAGTAGCCGTTCTTAATGGCCTCAATAATGCCGTCGCGGGTGTTTTCCTTGGCAAAGGCGATGGTGGAGCAGATGAGGCCGTTGCGGTTGTTCTCGGTGGAGCAGTGGCTGTCGGTGCTGCCTACCACGGGATACGCCACGCCCTTGGCCTTCATCTCATAATAAAATCCGGTCTGGAAGCCGTTGTGGGCGTAGTAATTCTCGCCGCCCAGCACCTCAAAGGCGTCGAAGGGCTTGTTTCTGTAAATGAATTCGATGTAGTCCTCAGGCAGCTGCATGCGGGGATTGAGCCAATAAGGGTGGGGGAAAACGGCCAGGCCGCCGCCCTTCTGCACGTGCTCATAGATCCATTCCATCACCGCGTAGCTGAGGCGCTCGGACTCATAGGGCAGATCCACGCTCTTGGCTCGCTCCTTGATCATGGCGATGAATTCCTCCTCGGTCATAGGGTCTGGTGCCTGGCCGTTTTTGCTGCGCCAAGCCAGATCCTTGCCGGCCTTTTCATCGTTGTAGGCAGTTACCAAGGCGTTTACGCTGTAGGAGCCGCCGAAGTTGATGTAATGCACGTCGTTGAGGGGCAGGTGTACCTCCTCACCCTCTACGATATTGAAGTCGGTGAGACCCTCCCACGCTTCAATGGCCTCCAGGGAGGGGTAGTAGCGACGATGGTCGGTAATGGAGAAGAAATCGTACCCGTGTCCGCGGTAATTGGCGCAGACCACAGCGGGAGCCTCCTTACCGTCAGAGCGGCGGGTGTGCATATGCAGGTCACCCCGCAGCGGGATGCGCCCCTTCATATCCTCTGCCAGCGCAAAGAAGGAAAGGGAAGCAATGGGCTTTGCCTTGGGGTCGTCTGGGTTGTCAAGCAGCTGAATGAGGTATTCGCCCTCGCCGTCGGGGGTGACGGGGAAGCGGAGGCACCCGTCAGCATCGGGGGTAACGGCCATGGCAGCGGGGCGGGGAATATCGGGATAGGTCTTGGGGTTGGAATCCCGCAGCTTGAATACACCCACGGTGTAGGTCTTTTCTGCCGCAAAGGCCACGTGCCAGCCAAGGGGCTGCACCGTGATGGTGTTGGTGGTGTTAGCCAGCACCACCTTGGGATATACGTCGTAATTATAAAGTACGTCCTTCATTGAACCGGGATTAGGGATCACCATATGAAAATACTCCTTTTTTCTGTAAAAATGCGCCGCGTGGGCTTACGTTTAGTGTAGCACAAAAAACGGAAATGTCAAGGCAATTTGCGAATATTTTTCCGCAAAATCTTGTATTTGCAGCCCCTGTATGCTATAATGAAGAAAAAATTCTCCGGAGGTTCCCTTATGTCTATTTCTATCCCCGCCTTTGGCGAAACAAGCTTTTTTCAGCACAAGGAAAATCACACCGCCACGGTGACGTTGCTTCCCGAAACGAGCCTTCGTGCGTATGAGGATTACTGCGCGCTGCTGGAGAGGACGGGCGCCGTTAAAAAAGAGGAGTATGCGGAGCATCTGCACCGTTTTGCCGCTTACGAGCAAAATGATACCGGCTATTTTTTGAATTATTTCGAGGGGACGCGGGAGCTGTCCATCGTGGAGGAGACCGACACCGCTTATTTTAAATTTTCAGATAAGCCCGCTGACGGTGCGAGAAAAACGCCTCAGTTTACCCAAGTCAAGCTATCGGATTTCGGCCTTCTCGACGTCATTCGCCTTTCCGACGGTCGCTTTATCGTTGTGGACGGCGGCAGAAACGATCAGTTCAACCGAGACGCGCTCCTGCGCACGCTGACGGTGGGCGCGGAGGGGGATACGCCCGTCATCGCCGCTTGGTTCCTCACCCACCCTCATTCCGATCATTTCCATTGCTTTATGGGCTTTATGGAGCAGTACGGGCATCTCGTTCAGGTGGAAAAAATGCTGCTTCTGTTCCCCGAGGCGGATGACCTTGCACACTATCCCGCCCTTGCCGCCAAGGAGGGGGTCGATGAGGATCTTTCCGCCGTTGCCAAGATTCCGCAAATGTGGCGGACCATTGCCGCCCACGGCTTGCCGGTTTTTGCCACCCACACGGGGCAGCGGTATCGGATCGGTGACGCCACCTGCCAGCTCATGGCCACCATGGATGATACCATCCATTGCTGTCAGGATATCAATGCCTCCTCCCAGGTGATCCGCGTGGAGCTGGCAGGGCAAACGCTTCTGCTGACCACGGATGCGCCCATGCATATTTCGAGGATGGGCAAGCGGTACGATGCGGGTCTGAGCGCCGATATCCTGCAGTTCCCTCACCACGGCTTCAGCTTCAGCAAGATGGAAAACGTGGAGGAGCAGATCGCCATTTTCGAGCTGATCGCCCCCGAGGTTTGCCTGCTTCCCGTGGCGGATTATCACGCCTACACCAGCTTTAGCACCTTCAGAGAATCCACCGCGCATCTGATGCGCCACCCGGGGGTGAAGGAGTATCTGGCAGGGGATCATCAGCGCACACTGGAGCTGCCCTATACCCCCACCGCCTACGGCGCAGAGGAACGGGAGCGCAATTACCGCCGCGGCCGCGCCGCCGCGGGTGCCTGCACGTGGATCTTTTCGGATATCCCCGCAAGTGCGCCGGATGCCTTTGCCTTTACGCTGCTGAACACCACCTACGTGCCTGCAACGGTGGAGGTGGACGTGTATTTTGAGAGCAAAACGCAGGTGATCGAGCGCCAGCGCGTGGTGCTCACCGCCCGATGCCTGAAGCAATCGCGGTGCGCGGCGGATCTCATCGATGCCGCCCGTCTGCCCCAAAATCTTGCCCCGGATGCGGTCTTCGGCATTCGCTTCCGAAGCGATATTCCCATCGTGGTGACTCACAAGACCTATCCCGCCGCCTATTCCGGCGAGGGACTTGGATAATAAAAAACAGCGATGATGCTGCGGCATCATCGCTGTTTTTTATGATTTTTTCGCACCGTTTGGGTACTAACGGATGCGGCGATAGGCATAATTCGAGGGGGAGATGCCCATCGCATCCTTGAACTCCACGGAAAAATGCTTGGCATCGCGGTAGCCGCAGAGTGCCGCCGTATCGGCTACGCTGTAGTAGCCCGTGGAAAGAAGGGAGGCGGCATGCTTCAATCGTCTTGAAATGACGTATCGCTTGGGGGATTCACCAAATTGGGCGTGAAACAGCCGTCTGAAATACGCCTCGCTCATAAAGCATCGCTTTGCCGCCTCGGCGATGGAAAAATCCTGTCGCAGGCAGTGCTCTCTTATGTACTTGGCCCCTGCTTCAATGCGGTCATCGACGGTTAACGGCGGCTCGTTATCGCGATAGCAGACCGCCAGTATGCGGTAGAGCAGTGCCGCCGCCTCATAACGGTAGCCGGGTGCTTTTCCTCGCCAAAGGCGGAGCATCTCCTCAAACAGTGTGGCGTATGCATCGGGATGGGGCGGCGTGAAGGCCTCAGGTGCGATGCCGCGATAGTTGAAGGCGTGAAAATGCACCACAACGAGATCGTCTGTTGCCGTTTTGCGTGTATAGCCTACGCCTGCGGGGAAAAAGCAGACGGCGTTGGTACCGAGACGCAGCCTTTGCTTTTCGGTGATGATCTCGGTGTTGGAATTTCTGCGGAAGGAAAGGGCGTCGAAGCTCCGTCCGGGTGTTTTCACGCACAGATTTTTTTGTTTGACCTCAAACACGTCAAGGATCTCAATGGCAAGCGTCTTTTGCTCAAAAAACATCCCACGCACCTCCTTTTTGCCTTTATTTTAGCATATTTGTATTGAAAAATCAACCATTCGTTTCGTTTTTGCGGTTGCGAATTTTAAGGCGCGGCAGTATAATGAGGCCGATATCAAAAAGGAGGCTCGTCTCATGAGCAGTAGAAATAAGATCATTTATCAGCTGGCCCTGCGCACCTTTACACCGGACGGCACCATCGCTGCCGCCACCAAGCTGTTGCCTCACGTGGCTTCTCTTGGCGTGGATATCGTATACCTCTGCCCCTTTTACGTGGAGGAAAATGACCCCGACCCCACCTACTGGAGCGTTCGTCAGACAAAATCCGGCACGGGGAATCCCAAAAATCCCTACAAGATCGCCGATTATTTTAACGTGGATGAGGAATACGGCACGTGGGAGGATCTGAAGGCCTTTGCCGATGAGGCGCACCGCCTGGGGCTTCTCGTGATGTACGATCTGGTATATCTGCATTGCGGCAGACACGCAGTCTTTGTGGAGGAGCATCCGGATTTTGTGGTGCGCAACGAGGACGGCACGGTGAAGGTGCCTGATCGCTGGCCCTTCGCGCGCTTGAACTTTGAAAGCCGCGAGCTGCGGGAATATTTGATGGAGAATATGAAAATGCTGATGCTGGAGTACGGTGCCGACGGCTTCCGCTGTGACGTGGGTGATTCCGTGCCGCTGGATTTCTGGCAAGAAGCCTTCGCGCGTCTGAAGGCGATCAATCCCGATGTGATCTCCCTCAACGAGGGCAAAAAGCCCGATTACATCGAGGAGGTGTTTGAGATAGGCTACGGCTTTGACTGGTCAAAGGTCATGCGCCAAATTTTCAGAGGTGAGCTGCCGGCCTCCGAGCTTCGCGTGCTGCATGATGATGAGTGCGAGATCTACGGTGAAAATCGCGGTAAGCTGATCCGAGCCATTGATAACCACGATACTGCCAGCGATGTGGTGACGGGGCGCAACGAGATCACCATGACCTCCCGTGGCGTGGATGCCGCTTTGGTGATCTGCACCACCTATGGCGGCGTGCCGCTGATATGGAATGGCTATGAGCTTTGCGACGATGCCGAAAATTGTATGTTCTCCAATCGCTTTTACGGCAGGCGGAGTGCCATGAACTGGTCAAAGGCCTTTACGGCGGACGGCGAGCGGCGCGGCAAGCTGATACGGGCCCTTCATCGGCTTTATCATGATCACGCGACGTGTTACAGCCATCAGTTGACATTCTTGGAGCATAATGCCCCCGACAGCGTCATTGCTTATCAAAAAAAGGCCGAGGGCGAGTCGCTTCTGGTGGTGGTCAATGCTACGGGCAAGGCGGTTTCGGTCAAGCTCGATGCCGACCTGCGCGGAAAGCCGCTGCTGCGCAGCGGTGTTTCCCGCCGCGGTGATCGCTTGCGCCTGCAGGCTTATGGGTATCTGGTGGTACGCGTTGAACATAAAAAATCCCTTTAAGAGGAGAAAAAGTATGAAATCTACAACCATTCGCGTTGCCACGTATAATGTGGGAGATTTCTCGGGAGAGGGCATTGCCCCCGGAAGTGACGATGCGAGAGTGGCCTTTCGCGAGGTCATCGAGGCCGAAAGGGTCGACCTTTGGGCACTGCAGGAGGACGTGGGCTTTTTCGATGCCGCGACCGAGGAGCTCCCCTATCACGCTGTTTACGACAGCTATCCAACCTATCTGCGTCGCGGCGAGAAAAAATATAATTACAAGGCGTTTCTCACCGGCTTGCCCATCGGTGAGGTGGAGCAGATTTATTATCGGGGAGAGGAAGCGTTCGGCCATCCGTGGTTTTTGCATACGCAAATGAGGCTGGAGGGCAAGGAGGTTTGCGTGATCTGTTTGCATTTTGATTGGGCTGACCGCGACCGCCGTGCCGCCCAAATCGCGCAGGTCATAGAATTTGCCTCACGGTACGAATATGCCATGATCCTTGGAGATTTCAACCCCGATGATTTTGTTGATAAGGTGAAGCAGAGCGACGACCTGACCTATGAGCAGGATCTTTCTGCCTTCCGCCGTGCGGGCTATCATGTGGCCAATGCGGATCGCTTCGGTATTTTTACCACAATCGCCAAATCGAAAAAGCCCTACCCCTGCGATAACATTATTGTATCGGGCAATATCAAAATCCACAGGGTCGGACGCATCTTTCGCGATTGGATGAACGACCACGCCGCCCTTTGGGCGGATGTGGAATTTTGCTGAAGGAGCGGAAACGGTATGAAATTTACCTATCTCGGCACCTCCTCCTGCGAGGGCATCGGCTGATACCAAGGGATCAAGGGATGTGATAGCGCTCATCTCACCCCGGCTGCAGGGGATTCTCGCCCGAAAGCAGGAGGTGGCTTAACAGTCCATTGACAATTTACAGCCATTGGTGTAGAATGTAGCAGGAGGTGAAACGATATGACCGATAAAAAAACATTTGGCTTGTTCATCAGGCTCAAGCGAATCGAAAAAAACTATTCTCAAAGGGATCTGGCGGAAATGCTGTTTGTCACCGAGGGCGCGGTGAGCAAATGGGAACGCGGCGTGTCCTATCCCGACATTACCCTGATTGCCGATATTTGCCGCGTGCTTGAGGTCAGCGAGCACGAGCTGATCACCGCCTCAACAGATATGGATTCCGCGAAAATAAAGCGCGAGGCGCGCAAGTTTCGTGTCATCCGCAGCGCGTGGTTTTGGGTGCCGACGATCTCCTATGCGGTGGCGCTCCTTGTCTGCTTTATTTGCAATCTTGCCGTAAATCACACGCTGTCCTGGTTTTTCATTGTGCTGGCCGCACTGCTTTGTGCCTATACCTTTGTGCCTACGGTGACTTATTTTTTTGAATCAAGGAGGCTTTTGGCCTTTACTGCCTCTACGTATCTGTCGATCTGCCTGCTTTTGCTTGTCTGCGCCATATACGTCGGCGACTTATCCTGGCTCCTGACGGCTTGTATCGGCATTTTGATTGGCTACGAGCTGCTGTTTGTGCCCGTTTTGCTGTCAAGCACAGGGCTATCCCGCTATAAGCTCGTCATTTCATTTTCCGCAGCTTGGCTCCTGACCGTTTTGCTTTTGATGAATATCCGCATCTGGTATCCCTTCAGGCTTGCGCCCGCCATCTGGCTGACCTGCTACTGCTTTGCTCCCGTTGTGCTTTGTGCCGTTCTTTGCACGTTTCGCGCTGATGCGTTTCTGAAAACGGGCGTGTGCATTGTATTGTCGGCGGTGGTATATTATTTCACGAACGGTATGGTGGATCTGCTGTTTGATATGAACGAGCATTCTTACCGAGTGAATTTCAGCGATTGGCAGCAGTATACGGGCGCGAACGTGCAATGTGTTGTTTTCGTATCCCTTGCGGTCATTGGCGTTGCTTTTATAGGATGGGGCGTTTTCAGAATTTGTAAAGGCAAACGGCCCTGAGCGCGTGATGTCATCAAATCCCCCGGCAGACCTCGGTTCTGCCGGGGTGCTTTTTGGAGCGAAGATTCGCTCCCAATATTGCGGCTTCTATAGCACAAAACAGCCTTGCTTTATGCAGCTTTTGACCTTTTTTTCGCCCCGTATTGACAATGTGCAGGGGGATTGGTATACTGAAAACGACATGGGAGGTGGAAATATGCAAGCAGAACATTCGGTTTCCAAAAACGAGCTACAAAACAACGTGCCCGCAGCGGATCAGCTGCGCATTTCCCCCGTGCGGCTGTTTCCGCAGGGCGGCAGCAAGCGGGTGCTGTTCATCGGCAATTCCATCACCTGGCACGCCCCCCGGCCGCAGATCGGCTGGTCGGGCGACTGGGGTATGGCCGCATCGTCCGAGGATAAGGACTACGTACACCGTCTGATGGCAGCGCTGACGGCGCGCTACGGCACGCTGGACTACGGCATCGCCCAGCTGGCGGAGTGGGAATGCACCTATCCCGACGGCGGACATCTGCTCACGGAGCAATTTGAGGCCGCGCGGGCGTTTTGCCCCGACCTCGTGATTTTACGTATCGGCGAGAATATGCCCAAAAATTCCGCTCCCGCCTGCCGCGCCTATTTTGAGGAGATGCTGGATTTCCTCGTTCCCGCAGGTGCTGATGTGGTGGTAACGGACAGCTTCTGGCGCAACGACGCGCGGGACAGAATGCTGTCAGAGCTGGCCGCGGATCGCGGCTACACCCTCTGCCGCATTTCCGATCTGGAGGCAGACGATGGGATGATGGCCAAGGGGCTGTTTGAGCACCGCGGCGTCAGTCTGCATCCCGGCGATCTCGGTATGGAGGCCATCGCGGAGCGCTTGCTCGCGGCAGTGACCTCGCTTTGGAAAGGAGTATGACATGAGCTTGATGCTATATCCCGTGCAGAGGGGTGAGCTTTTCTGCGATGATTACAGAGTCAAGGTGAACGGCTGTGAGGTGGCGCTGGATGCCGCCCGCGTGTCTGCCATCCCCTACAACCGCCGTTGGCCCGGCCACCAGAGAGAGATCGAGCAGTCTGAGGTGGTTTCCTTCCTTTCTCTTGCCATGGATGAGCCCGTAACGCTGGAGATTTTCCCCAAAAAGCCCTGTAACGGTGTGAAAATCAGACCTGAAAGCGCCGCCATCCGCCACGAGATCACGGCGGAGGGCAGCATCCTCGTTCACTTGGATAAGCCCCGCTATTTTACGGTAGAGCCCTATGGCCGCAACCATGCGCTTCACGTGTTTGCTGACAGTATGCCCCAATACGGTGTGGAAAAGGGCGACAAAAACGTGCTGTATTTCGGCCCCGGCGTCCACGAGGTGGGTATGATCGAGCTGAAAAGCAACCAGACCCTGTATCTGGCCGAGGGCGCGGTGGTGTATGCCTGCATCAAGGCCTTTGACGTGGAAAATATCCGCATTCTGGGTCGTGGCATTCTGGATAACAGCCACAATAAGGAAACGATCCTGTTTGAGGCCCGGGCCGAGGGCAACCGTTCGGCCATCAATAACGCCATCCGCCTGCACACGGTTCAGCTGGAATATTGCCGCAACGTGGAGATCGATGGCATCACCATCCGCGACTCGCTGCTGTACAACATCCGCCCTGTGGCTTGCCAGAAGCTGCAGATCCGCAACGTGAAGATCATCGGCTGCTGGCGCTTCAATTCCGACGGCATTGATATGCACAACTGCGAGGACGTGCTGATCGAGCACTGCTTCATCCGCACCTTTGACGACTCCATCTGCGTCAAGGGCTTTGATTGCTACTACGAGGGTGACGTGGAGCAGGCGGTCTATGAGGCCATGCACTACGGCGGTGCGGCTTACGAAAATTTCCGACACGTGCACGTGCGGAATTGCGTGATTTGGAACGACTGGGGCAGATGCCTTGAGATCGGCGCCGAGACCAGAGCCGAGGAGATCGAGGATATCCTCTTCGAGGATTGTGACATCATTCACGTGATGCACCCGGTGCTGGAGTGTCAGAACGTGGACTACGCCGACGTGCATCACGTCACTTTCCGCAATATCCGCGTGGAGCTGGACGACATGATTCCCCAGCCGCTGATCCAACGGGCGGACGACGCGCCTTATGCGCCTACCGATCCCGACTACGCACCGCCGATCCTGGCCGCCGCCGTCGTTTATCACCACGAGTATTCCGCCGGCGGCGAGCGCCGCGGCCGCAATCACCATATCCTGTTTGAGGATATCTACGTTTTCGGCCGTCAGAGGATCCGCTTCTCCTTCAAGAGCCACAGCGAGGATTACAACACCTCGGATATTGTGATCCGCAACGTCTACAGAAACGGTGAAAAGCTCATCTCTCCCGACGATTACGTGCTGGAGGCAGACGAGTATTGCAAGAATATCGTGGTAGAATAACCGCGAAAAATCCCCCGGAGGGCCACAGCCCTGCGGGGGATTTTTGGATCGTATGATGCCACGGGATTTTCCGGCGGGCCCGTTACAGCGATAGCAGCGCCACGGCGGCCGCGCCTACAGCCACGCCCGCCCACTGCCACCAGCGGAGCTTTTCCTTGAAGGCAAGCAGCGAAAAGAGGCTGGTGACGGAAAGACCGCCTACGGCGATGACGGGGTAGATCAGACTGGGGGAGATGGGGGAGGTGGCCAGCAGGATCATGAACAGGTTGAGGAGGGTGTTGCACACGCCGGCGCCCACGGGGAACAGCGCGGAGCTTTTGATGATCATCCGGGTATCCGTGCGGTCGGAGCGCAGGTACTGCACAAGGGCAAAGACCGTGCCGCAGGCAATGGCGATCAGCATCAGCAGATTGCCGTGCTGCCCCCCATATTTCATTTGCTGGGTGCGCTGGATGATGGAGCAGCCCGCGTTGCCTACAAAGGCCATCATGGCAAAAAGCAGCCACTTCAAAGAGATGCGCTCGGCGGTTTTCTCGCCCCGTTTGCCGGGATACAGGCAAAGCCACAGAGAAATGGCCACCAAAAGCAGGCCCAAGCCCACGGGAAGGGTGAAGGGCGCATCCCAGAAGAAAAAGCCCCAGGCGGTAACGCCGATGAGGGAGAGCTGCAGCAGAAGGGAGGTCAGCGCCACGGGGCCGGTGCGCAGGGCGTTGATGAGGCCGATCTGACAAAGGGTGTAGGCCGCGCCAAAGCCAAGGGCATAGGGGATGACGCCTGCGTCAAAGGAGGGGGCGGTGAGGAACAGGATCCCCCAGCCCGCAAGCACGCTGCACATCAGAATCAGATTGTAAAGGGGTGCCGTGCCGCGCCGCGCTTCGTTTTTGCGGTTGTAGAAGCCGCCGAAGATGCTGCTGGAGGCAAGGAAAAAGACGGATAGGATCAAATATACGTATGGCATAGAAACCTCACATTTGCGATGTCGTAAATTTCGACACTATTATAACGCAATGCTGCTAAAATTGCAATAGTTAAAAGCGCCGTTCATAGCAGAAAAGGGACAAAAGCGATGGCGCGGTCGTTGTACAAAATTGAGTTTGTTTCGTTCAAAATATGTATTTTTTTCGATAAAGCCTTGACACGGTATGCTTTTTGGTGTATAAAGAAAATGTAATAGATCATACGAAGAGAAAAGGAGCACAACATGAGCAACGAACTGAATAGCACCTCTCTTGACACCCTCGCAGGCGCCCTTGCCTATGCCATGGGTATTGAGCCTCCCGCTCACGCGGCAGCGCCCAACGAGGCCCTTTGCGCCTTCGTGGACGAAAAGCTGGGCGGCAAGAAGGCCGACCGCATCTTTATGTACAACCCCGACGCGGTGGCAGAGTGGATCTTCCGCAAATATCCGCAGCTGATGAAGGAGGCCGTGGCCGCTACGGAGCTGGAGCTGCCCATGCAGACCGTGATGCCCTCGGTGACGCCCGTTTGCTTCGGCACCATGTATACCGGCGCGCAGCCCGCGGTGCACGGCATCCGCAAATACGAAAAGCCCATCATCACCATTGATACTTTGTTTGACGCCCTGATCCGTGCGGGCAAAAAGCCCTGCATCCTCTCTCACTCCGCCAAGAGCAGTATGAGCAATATCTTCAACGGCCGTGAGATGATGTATTTTGTAGGCAACACCATTGAGGATGCCAACGCCAAGGCGGCGGAGGTCATCATCCGGGACGAGTACGATTTCGTGGTGCTTTACAACGGCAATTACGATTCGCTGATGCACAAATTCGGGCCCGAAAGCCTGGAGGCACTGACGGAGCTCCGTTGTAACGTGCGCACCTTCGGCTCCATAGTCTCTCTCATCAAGGAGCATTGGCAGCAGCATAACGTACTGTACGGCTTTGCCATGGACCACGGCTGTCATCTCATTGACGGCGACTGCGGCTCCCACGGCCTTGATATGCCGGAGGACCTCAACATTTGCCACCTCTACGGCGTGCTGCCGGCGAAAAAGTAAATAAAAAGGCAACGCCGCGTTTCTCTGTTGTTCTTAACGGAGAATTGGCAGGCACAAAATGTCGGCAGAGAACTTGTTTTCTCTGCCGATTTGTGATATAATGGAAACGATAAAACTTTGGAGGAGTATATATGTCGCTTGATTACAACGAAAAGAATATTACTCTTGCAAAAAATCTTCGTAAAAATGCAACATCGCAGGAAAATCATTTGTGGTATGATTTCTTATCAAAATATGAAATCAGATTTCAAAGGCAA
>SVTA01000032.1 GCA_015064005.1 Oscillospiraceae bacterium | reverse complement strand
CTCGTTCCCGAGGGCGGCAGCGTATTCACCGTAATTATGGTGATCATCACGATGTGCATGATCGATATGTTCGACACGATGGGCACCATCGTTGGCTGCTGCGGCGGTAACAGAGTGCTCTCCGACGAGAACAACAAGCCCCACAACTACGATAAGATCATGATCTCCGACGCCGTTGCAACCTGCGCGGGCGCAATGCTCGGTACCTCCACCGTAACCACCTTCGTGGAGTCCGGTGCGGGCGTATCCGCCGGCGGCAGAACCGGTCTTACCTCCTTCACCACCGCTTGCATGTTCTTCCTTGCGATGTTCGCAATGCCTCTGTTCGCCGTGATCCCCGGCGCAGCAACCGCAGCGGCGCTCATCTACGTTGGCGTGCTGATGATGAAGAACAACATCAAGGCGATCGACTTCTCCGATGCGATCAAGGCATCCTCTGCCTTCCTCACCATCGTCGTTATGGTTCTTTCCTACTCGATCACCAAGGGTATCGGCGTTGGCATGGTTTCCTTTACCGTGATGTCCGCCGTTGCATACCTTATCGATCTTGTCAAGTATGCCATCGTGAAGGGCAAGAACCCCGAGGCTGTGGCTCCCAAGTGGAACGTTTCCGTGGTTGCTCTCGTCGTAACCATGCTCTTCCTCGTTTACTTCTTTGTGCCCGTAACCCTGTTCTGATCTTGAAAAATCGCCCCGGCAGAGCGCCACTCTGCCGGGGCCTCTTTTTATTTTAAGTTTTTTCTCGCCTCTACTTGTAAAAAACAGGAAAATGTGATACAATGTTGTTATATATGTAAAAAAGAAGGGAGAAGCACCTATGGACGTGAACGAAGCAAGGCTGAATACGCCGCCCGAGCGACCTACCTGCCGCACGGTGGTGAAGGAAACCTCCGCCCGGATGGGCAAGCGGGGCGTGATGGTGACGATGCTGGGCAGCCTGCTGTTTTGCGGCGCCGCCACCTATATGGCCCTTTGCTTGTCGGAGCTGTTGATCGCGCTGGTGCATCTTTTGCCCGTCACGGAGCTTACCTTGGCACTGTTTACCGATGGCTTCCATGCCCTTGGCTTTCTCGCGTTTTTCCTGCTGGTCATGCCGCTGTGGCTGGGACGGCTGCGAATGTCGGGGCTTCTGTGGCGGGGCGACGTGCCCGTGGCCGGTGAGCTGTTTTACTATTTCACAGCCGGCCGTCGGCTGCTGCGGGCGTGGCGCGTTTCCTTTGTAGCGCTGGCCGGAGCCTTTTTCCCCGTAGGGGTGATCTTCATCCTCTACCAATGCGCCTATTTCCTGCAGCCCGGCGCGATGCTGATTCTCTACACCGTAGGCGTGGCGCTGCTGGCCTTGGGGCTTTTGCTGCTTTCCGGCTTCTGGTTGCCCTTTGTAGGTATCGCCGTGGGCAACGAATCGCTGCCCGTGCGTCATGCACTGGAGCTTGCGCTGCGTGCCGGCAGAAGGCATTTCAAGCTCATCACCCGCTTCACCCTGCGTTCTCTTTTGTGGCTGGCGTTGAGCCTTGTCACCATGGGCGTGCTGCTGGTGCTGTATTTCGCCCATTTTTATAATCTGTCTTATCTGCGCCTTTGCATGGCGATTTGTCCAAAGGAGGAACATGTCCAATGAATGAAAAGTTTTATCTCACCACAGCCATCGCTTACGCTTCCCGCAAGCCCCACTTCGGCAATACCTACGAGGTGATCATGGCCGACGCTGTTGCCCGCTATAAGCGGCTGCGGGGCTGTGACGTCTTTTTCTGCACCGGCACCGACGAGCACGGTCAGAAGATCGAGAATCTGGCCATCGAGGCCGGCATCAGCCCCAAGAGCTACGTGGACGGCGTTGCCGCCGAGATTCGCGGCATCTGGGACAAGATGAATACCACCTACGATTATTTCATCCGCACCACCGACGATTACCACGAGGCTGCCGTGCAGAAGATATTCAAGAAATTCTATGAGCAGGGCGATATCTATAAGGGATACTACGAGGGCTGGTACTGCACCCCGTGCGAGTCCTTCTTCACCGAAACGCAGGTGGTGGACGGCAAGTGCCCCGACTGCGGCCGCCCTGTGAAGCAGGCAAGGGAAGAGGCATACTTCTTCAAGATGAGCAACTACGTGGACAAGCTCCTTGCCCATATCGACAGCAACCCCGAGTTTATTCAGCCCGAGTCCCGCAAAAAGGAAATGATCAACAACTTCCTGCGGGTGGAAGGGGGGCTCCAGGATCTGTGCGTTTCCCGCACCTCCTTCAAGTGGGGCATTCCCGTGGATTTCGATCCCCGTCACGTGACCTACGTGTGGCTGGATGCTCTCACCAACTATATCACCGCCCTTGGCTACGATCCCGATAAGACCTATGAGGAGCAGAGCGAGCATTTCAAAAAATATTGGCCCTGTGACGTGCACATCATCGGCAAGGATATCCTCCGCTTCCACACCATTTACTGGCCCATCTTCCTGATGGCGCTGGGGCTGCCGCTGCCGAAGAAGGTGTTCGGTCACCCGTGGTTCAACGCCGCCGAGGAGAAGAAGGGCGGTCAGGGCGACGAGGTGAAGATGTCCAAGTCCCGCGGCAACGTGATCTATGCAGACGAGCTGGCCGAGACCTTCGGCGTGGACGGTGTGCGCTACTTTGCCCTGTCCGAGATGCCTTACGATCAGGACGGCCGCATCTGCTACACCAACGTGCTGCTGCGTTATAACACCGACCTTGCTAACAACCTTGGCAATCTGGTCAGCCGCACCCACGCCATGACGCTGAAGTATTTCGGCGGCGTGATCCCCGCGCCCGCAGGCGAGGAGGAGCCCGACGGCGACCTGAAGGCCACGGTGGCAAGCGCCGTAGCCCAGTACGAGAAGCTGATGGACGAGTACCGCATTGCTGACGCGGCCGACGCCGTGTTCAATATGCTTCGCCGCGCCAATAAGTATATCGACGAGACCATGCCCTGGGCGCTGGCCAAGGACGAGAGCCGAAAGGCGCGCCTCGGTACGGTGCTGTACAACCTGCTGGAGTGCATTCGCACGGCCGCCGTGCTGCTGACTCCCTTCATTCCCGAGACCGTGGAGAAAATCGCCGCTCAGCTGGGCACCGCTCTTGGTGATTACGAAAGCACCAAGACCTTCGGTGTGCTTTCCGCCGGCACCACTCTCGGCGCCGCCGCCCCCCTCTTCGCCCGCGTGGACGAGAAGGTGGTGGACGAGATCATCAAGAAGCGTGAGGAGGCCGCTCTCGCCGCCGAAAAGGCAAACGCCCCCGTGGAAAAGCCCGAGGGCTGTGCGCTCATCGGCATTGAGGACTTTATGAACGTGGAGCTGCGCACCGCCAAGGTGGTGGCCTGCGAGAAGGTGCCGAAGGCCAAAAAGCTGCTGAAGCTGCAGATCGACCTCGGCTATGAGCAGCGTCAGGTGGTTTCCGGTATCGCCAAGTTCTACGAGCCGGAGGCGCTGATCGGCAAAAAGATCATCGTGGTGGCCAATCTGAAGCCCGCAACCCTTTGCGGCATCGAGTCGCAGGGCATGATCCTTGCCAGTGGTGAGGAGCAGGTGCGCGTGGTGTTCCTGGATCCCGAAACGCCCCTTGGTGAAAGAGTAAGATAATATAACGGAAAGGGCTGATTCATTTGATGCCAAAGGCGCGAATGGATCAGCCCCCTTGCAATAGGAGAAATATGGAAAAATTATTTGACACCCACGCCCACTATTATGACAGACGCTTTCAAAGCGTGGAGGGTGGCGTGGACGGACTGCTGCGGCAGCTGTTTGCCGAGGAGGTTGACGGCATTGTCAACGTGGGCACCGAGCCCGAAAATTCCCGCCGCGTGGTGGCGGATGCAGCAAGATGGGCGGGGATGTACGCCGCCGTAGGCATTCATCCCACCGACGGGCAGGAGCTTGCGGATATCGACGGGGCGCTGCGCGAGATCGAGGCCATGCTGGGTACACCCGAAAGCCGCCGCCGGGATAAGATCGTGGCGCTTGGTGAGATCGGCCTTGACTATTATTGGGAGCATGACAAGGCGCTGCAGGCCTATATGCTGGAGGCGCAGCTGGATATGGCCATCAAGATGGACGTGCCCGTGATCATTCACGACAGAGATGCCCACGGTGACTGCTTTGACGCGGTCTGCCGCAAGCCCGCCGCCCGTGGCGTCTTTCACAGCTATAGCGGATCGGCGGAAATGGCCAAGGATCTTTGCCGGAGAGGGTGGTATATCTCCTTTTCGGGTGTGGCTACCTTCCAGAATGCCCCCAAGGTGCGGGAGGCGGTGGCCGTTGTGCCGGACGATCGCATTCTCATCGAAACCGACGCCCCCTACCTCACCCCCGTGCCCTATCGGGGTAAGATGAACCACTCCGGCCTTGCCCGCTATACTGCCGCGGCGGTGGCGGAGGTGAAGGGCATGGATACTGACGCCCTTATCCGTCTCACCCGCGAGAACGCCAAGCGGCTGTTTGGCATTGAATAACCGCGAAATTGATGTAAAAAGCCCCGTTTCGGGGCTTTTTTGCGTGTCCGGCGCCTCGAAATGTGCAAATTTACCAATTTTCAGCCTCAACTTTCTCTGTTTTGATGTGGATTATTTATTTCTATGCTCTTGAAAAATGAATAAATTTGCGTTATAATGTTAATAATGTATGGATGATATTGGTATCATCCGCAGAATTTTCAATGAGGGCGCCGCAAAGCAAGCGCCCGTCTACCCACAAGGAGGATACTAACAATGGCTACTTTCGACACAAAGGCAATTCGCAATCTGGCACTGCTCGGTCACGGCGCATGCGGCAAGACCTCTCTCGCGGAGGCTATGCTGTATCTTTCCGGCAAGACTGACCGTCTTGGTAAGGTAACCGACGGCAACACTGTTTGCGATTTTGATCCCGAGGAGCAGAAGCGCGGCTTTTCCATTTCCGCTTCTCTTGCACACGTTGTGTGGAAAGATATTAAGATCAATATTCTGGATACCCCCGGCTACCCTGACTTTGACGGTGAGGTTCGTCAGGCACTGCGCGTGGCCGGTAGCGCCGTGATCGTGGTGGACGGCAAGAGCGGCATCGAGGTGGGCACCGAGCTTGCCTTCAACGCTGCCTGCGATGCGGGTGTTCCCCGTGTATTCTTCGTCAATAAGTGTGACGATCCCGACTACCAGTTCGCCAAGTCCTTCTACGAGCTGCGCGACAAGTTTGGCACCACCCTTTGCCCCGTATTCATCCCCTGCAACGTGGGCAACAGCGTGGCTATGATCGATCTGATTTCCAACAAGGCCTATACCTACGATAACTCCGGCAAGAGATCTGAGATCCCCATGTCCGAGGAAATGAACAACATGGTCAACCAGTACAAGGATGCCTTTAACGAGGCCATCGCCTCCACCAGCGACGAGCTGATGGAAAAGTACTTCTCCGGTGAGGAGATTACCCGTGAGGAGGCCACCCTTGCGCTGCACGAGGGCATCATCGACGGCTCCATTACCCCTGTTTACTGTGGCTCTGCTACCAAGATGTGGGGCGTGATCGCTATGATGGATGCCGTAGCCGAGTCCTTCCCCCGCTTCACCGCCAAGAAGGTGGAGAAGCTCTCCAGCGGCGAGGATATCGCCATTGATGTGGCCGGCGACCCTGCCATCTTCGTGTTCAAGACCGTGGCCGATCCCTTCGTTGGTCAGATGTCCTACTTCAAGGTTATGAGCGGTACCATCAAGCAGGATATGGTGCTGAAGAACGCCACCACCGGCACCTCCGAAAAGCTGGCGCATTTCTACACCATGATCGGTAAGAAGCAGACCGAGGTCGACGAGCTTTGCTGCGGCGATATCGGTATGATCGCCAAGCTTTCCGATACCAAGACCAATGACACCCTTTCTCTGGGTGGCTCCGTGGTGTACAGCCGTATCGCTTACCCCACTCCCTACATGACCCAGGCCATCCTGCCCCTCACCGCCAAGGACGAGAGCAAGATGTCCCAGAGCATTGCCAAGATGCTGGAGGAGGATCTCACCCTCCGCTACGAGAATAACAAGGAAACCTCCCAGATCCTCATTTCGGGTCTTGGCGACACCCACCTCGCCGTGCTGATTGCCCGTATGGAGAGCCGCTTCGGCGTGAAGGTGAAGCTGGAGGAGCCCAAGATCGCTTACCGCGAGCGCATTACCAAGCGCGTGGACGTTGAGGGCAAGCATAAGAAGCAGACCGGCGGCTCCGGCCAGTACGGTCACGTGAAGGTGCGCTTCGCGCCCGCCGAGGACGAGGGTCTGACCTTCACCGTTTCCGTTGTGGGCGGCGCCGTACCGAAGAACTTCTACCCCGCCGTTGAAAAGGGTCTGCAGGACGCCATGGCCAAGGGCAAGATGGGCTACCCGCTGGTACAGCTGGCAGCCGATCTGTACGACGGCTCCTATCACGACGTAGACTCCGACGAGCTTTCCTTCCGTCTGGCCGCACAGCTGGCGTATAAGCAGTGCCTGGAGCAGGCAGCACCCGTGCTGCTGGAGCCTGTGGGCAATCTGGATATCACCGTGCCCGAGGCGCTGGTGGGTACCGTTATGGGTGACCTCAATAAGCGTCGCGGCAGCGTGATGGGTATGGACCACGCGGAGGGCCGTAAGGGCTACACCGTGGTGCACGCCATCGTGCCCAAGGCAGAGATCGTCAACTACCCCATCGACCTGCGCGCCATGACCAAGGGCTTCGGCTCCTTCGAGTTCTCCGTCACCGGCTACGAGGTGGTTCCCGGCAATCTCACTGCCAAAATTGCCGCCGCACAGAAGAATTAAAAAATTATTAAAAATTTGTTCTTAAATCCTTGACATTTACCCCGCTATGTATTATAATGAATACAAGTAAACTACTCTAATAAGGAGGAAGGTCATGAAGCACAATTATCTTGAGCCTCGCGCAGATATTCGCTTTCAGATGAGCAAGGACATTATCGCCAACTCTGAGGTCATCGGTAACAACGATCCCGAGGAAGAACCCAAGGACGACGTGGTAAGCGATCCCTTCTGATTGTTTTATAATCAAAAACAGCCCCGCACTGAGGTGCGGGGCTGTTTTTTGCCCCGTTTGGGGCTTTTTTTATTTTGCTGACACACTCTGACCTTTTTCTCGTGCCGGGTATGCTACAATGGGACAAAAGAATGTAAAAAGAAGGAAGTGAGCGTATGATTCGTACCGAATACCGTTATGAAACGCAAAAAAGGGATCGGCTGCTGGTGGTGCGTTTGTTTGGCGAGATAGATCACCACAGCGCGGCAGGGCTGCGGGCAGAGCTGGACGAGCTGCTGCTGAAGGAGCGACCGGCCAGACTGGTGCTGGAGCTTTCCCACGTCGAATTTATGGATAGCGCGGGGCTGGGACTCCTGATGGGGCGCCTGCGCCTTGTCAAGCAGCTGGGTGGCGTGATGGCGCTGAAGGGCGCCAATGCCCGAGTGCTGAAAATCCTCACGCTGGCCGGTATGGAGCGTTTTATGGAGATCGACGGTCTGAAAGGAGCAGAGAAATGAAAACGAGGATCAAGGGTGAGATCAACCGGATGGAGCTGAGGCTGCCGGCCATTTCGGTAAATGAGGGAATTGCGAGAGCGGCGGTGGCGGGATTCTGCGCCCAGCTCTCGCCCGATGCCACGGAGCTTGCGGATATCAAATGCGCGGTTTCGGAGGCGGTTACCAATTGCATCGTACACGCTTATGCCGGGCGCCCCGGCATCTGCTACATAACGGTGGTGCTGCTGGAGGGGCGCGTGGTGCGCATTTCCGTTCGGGATAACGGCTGCGGCATTGCGGACGTGCGGAAGGCGCGGGAGCCGCTCTTTACCACGGGTGACACGGACGAGCGCAGTGGCATGGGCTTTACCGTTATGGAGAATTTTATGGATCGCCTGACGGTGCGCTCCCGCCTTGGCCGGGGAACGCTTGTGCTGATGAGCAAGGAGATAGGGCGGTCGCAGCGGGGAGAGTGAACAGGGTGGAGGAAAACACCGGACGGGAAAGGCATTACGCGCTGCTGCGGGTGGCGCAATCCGCGGACGCGGAGGCGGCGGCTGCCGCCACCGAGCGGCTGCTGCTGGAAAATATGGGACTGGTGCGCACTGCGGCGCTCCGCTTTCGGGAGCGGGGGATGGAGTACGAGGATCTGGTGCAGATCGGTACGGTGGGAATGCTCCGCGCCATTCGCAGCTTTGATCTCACAAGGGGGACGGCATTTTCCACCTTTGCGGTGCCCCTTATTGTGGGAGAGATCCGCCGCAGCCTGCGGGACGACGGTCTTCTGCACGTCAGCCGCGGCTACAAGCAGCTGGCAGCAGAGCTTTCCCGCGCGCGCCAGCGGATCCAGACCGCCGAGGGGCGAGATCCTGCCATCGGGGAGCTGGCTGCGCTTTGCGGTACCAGCCCGGAGGAGGCGGCCATGGCTCTGACGGCCGTGTCGCCGGTGGCCTCGCTCTCCGAGCAGCTCTTTGAGGACGATACGGGGGAGCTGGGGGATCGCATTACCGACGACGAGAGTGAGCACGAGCCCGCCATCCTCACAGACCGCCTTGCCCTGCGGGAGGCTATTGGCAAAATGCCGCCCATGTGGCGGCGAATTTTGCTGCTGCGCTATTATCGCTGCCGTACGCAGCAGGAAACCGCCGAGCTGTTGGGGCTTTCTCAGGTCAAGGTGTCCAGAGAGGAGAAAAAAATTCTCCATTTCCTGCGGGGAGAAATGGTGGTATCGTAAAGCAAAAGGACGAGATTCCTCTCGTCCTTTTGGCGTATATCGTTGTGCTTTATTCGGCATCGGTGCCGTCAACGGTCACAAAGGTCACAGCTTTGATCACGGGGGGCTTTACGGGCTTGGTCTTGTTGTTGCTGGGCTGCTCCTCCGTTAGGGTTACGTTGGCAATGGCGTCAATGGTTTCCATGCCGTAGATCACGCGGCCAAAAGCGGCATATTTGCCGTTGCAGGCGGCGGAGTCCTTTTGCATAATAAAGAACTGGGTGGTGGCAGAGTCGGGGTCAGCCGAGGTGTGCCACATGGAGATGGTGCCTCGCTGGTGCTGCAGATCGTTCTGCTCAAAGCCATTATCCTTGAATTCGCCCGGAATAGGATCAATGGCACAGCCGGTACCGGTGCTGACCGGATCGCCGCCGTATACGCAATAATCCTTCCACACCCGGTGGAAGGTCAGCCCGTCGTAGTAATGACCGGCCACCAGCTTCTGGAAATGAGCCACGGTCTGGGGGGCCTTGTCGGGATACAGCTCTACCACAAAGGTGGCACCTCCCTCCAGCACAAACTGCACAAAGCAGGTAGCTTCGCTGGCGGGCGTATAGGTAGCGGTGTGGCAAGCGGATATATCGAGATCATTTTTGGTGTCGGTATTGTTTGGGGGGATTATTTCCGGTGCGTTGCAGGCAATAGCACCAAGGAGAAGCACGCAACAGAGCCCTAAAAGCAGGATCCGTTTCATAAAAACCTCCGAATTTGTCAAAAATAAATCGTAAACACGGAAATTGCCAAACGGCAACACGAAAGCATTATAATATAGCATATTATAACACAACGGGAAAAATTTGTCAACCCCCGGGTGTATTTTTGTTGCTGAATACATATTTTACCAAAAACGGGGGGACTTATGTCAGATCAGAAATGGATGCGATTTGGCGCTATTACCGTCTGCATTGCCGGAGCGGTGGCGGCCATATATCTCATTGGAAGATTCCTTATCGGGGTCTTTTTGCCCTTTTTGGTGGCGTTGCCGGTGGCGGGCGTTGCCCGAGCGGGCGCCCGCAAGCTGGCGCCACGGGTAAGGATCGGCGAGCGGGCGCTTTCGGTGGTGCTGGTGCTGCTGATCCTGGGCGGTGTGGGGGGCATCGTCTATCTTTTTTGTGGGCGGGTGCTGGTGGAGCTGCAGCAGCTGGTGCAGCAGCTGCTGGCGGATAGCCAGAATGCCGAAGGGATGCTGGCGCGGGCGCTGGGCGCCCTACGGCGCCTTGGAGAGCGCTTTTCCATCGAAGGTGGATTTCTTGAGGCCTTTGTGGGAGAGCCGGAGGCCTTCTTTGCCCAGCAGCTGCGCAGCTTTCTTTCCGGTCTTGCCGAGCGGCTGCCCGCCGGCGTGGCGGCGCTGCTTGGCGCGTTGCCGCGGGTGCTGTTATTTTTGACGGTCACGGTGCTTGCTTGCTTTTATTTCGCGCTGGATTATCCCCGTGTCACCACCACCGTCGGAAGGCTTTTGCCGGCGCAGCTGCGGGAACGGCTGCCGCGCTGGCGTCAGGCCGCGGTGGAGGCAGCGGGGCGCTATCTGCGAGCCTATTTTCTGCTGTTTTTGCTGACGGCAGCAGAGCTTTGGTTGGGTTTTCTCCTGCTGCGGGTGAAATACGGCTTTTTGCTGTCCCTTGCGGTGGCGCTGCTGGATCTTCTGCCGGTGCTTGGCGTCGGGACGGTGCTGGTACCGTGGGGGATCCTCTCGCTGCTGATGGGTGACGTACACCTTGGCGCGGGACTGTTTTTGCTCTATGGCATCATTTCCGTGGTGCGGCAGGTGGCAGAGCCGCATCTGGTGGGCAAAAGCATCGGTCTTTCGCCGGTGATGATGCTGATTGCCTTCTATGCCGGGCTGCGTCTGTTCGGCGTGCCGGGACTTTTCATAGGCCCCGGACTGATGCTGCTTTTCAAATCCTTGTGGCAGGGCGGGGCACAGCACGCATCATAAAAAGCCGCAGCCCCTCGGGGCTGCGGCTTTTTGTTATCGCAGGAAATCGGAGAAATCGTCGGTATCCCCTGAAACGGTATGCGTTTTTGCCGTAGCGTGCAGCGTTGTGTTGCGCACAAAGTGATACAGAGAGCTGTATGTGGGATGCTCCCGACACTCCACCGCAATGGCGAATCGCTCAGGAATATCCTCCGTGATCTCCAGCGTAAACCCACCGAATTTTCCGTTCTTTCGAGGGTCGACGCTTTCGGTGGAGATCTCCGCCAGCTTGGTCTTCTGCTCGCCGCAAACGAGGTAGACATCAGCGGTGAGGGCGGGAGCGGCCTCTGCGCAATCGTTCAGAAGCCACACGCTGCCCTCCATCACCTCGCCCTTGACGTAACGGTTGCGGGGGGTCTCCAAGGAGAGGAGCGTGGGGCGCAGTGCCGCACCAACCTCGGCGAGGCAGGATTTCTTCACGTTTGGCCAGGAAACAAGGCTGTTGCCGGCGGCAGCAGGCCAGGGCTCGTTGAAGTCCCAGTTGATGGCCATGCCGCACAGAGGCGCTTGACGGCGCATCTCCTCAAACATCGTTTTGTAGCAAAGATCCTGCAGATAGATGCTTTTTTCAATGAGATCGTCGGTGTCACTGTAGCCGCCGAAGAAATGATGCACCTCGGGAATGCCCAGCCAGCAGGATTCGTTCCAGGCGCGGAAGGCGTGGTGCGATTTCCACACGGGGTTCTCCGCGTTGCAGTCGGCGTAGTCCTGCTCGTCCATGACGTATTTGAGGATATAGTCCCTCGATGCGGCGCCGTTGCAGCCAAACTCGGTGTAGGCAGTGTTTCTGCTGCGCTTCACGTGGGCGAGAAACTCCTCGCCGTGGCTGTAGTCGCCCGCCCTGCGCTCCGCGTCGGGGAACACCACCTTGACGTAGGAGCCGTGGGCCATACCGTGGAGGGGAGAGGTCATATTGAAGGGCGTGTTGCGGTCATGCTCATAGCAGACGGCATCCAGCAGGCGCAGGGGGTGCGATTGGCAAGTGAGCCCGGACCAGGCGTTAAACAGCTCGTTGCCGCCGCACCAAAAGGTGAGCGAGGGATGGGTACGCAGCTGCTTGACGATGGAGGTGGCCTCCTGCTTCAGCACGGTCAGGTATTCGTCGGTGTCGGGATAGAGATTGCAGGAGAGCATAAATTCCTGCCAGATCATCATGCCCAGCTCGTCGCATTTGTCGTAGAAGTAATCGTGGTTGATATACTGACCGCCCCACATCCGCAGGATGTTCATATTGGCGTCATAGGCCATTTGCAGCAGCTCGTCGTAGCGCTCGGGCGTGGCAAGGGAGGGGAAAATCTCGGTGTTTACCCAGTTGGAGCCCTTGGCAAAGACGCGTACGCCGTTGATCTCAATGGTGGCGGGGGCAGGATCAGGACCCTTGGGGAAGCCCTTTGTATACTGATCTCTGGCTCCCGGATTTCCCACCAAACGGGAGCGGCGGAAGCCGATGCGGCGGCAGAGCTTCTCACCCGCGCCCTCGATCTGCAGGGTATAAAGGGGCTGGCTGCCGTATCCGCGGGGAAACCAGAGCTGTGGGTCGGCCATGCGGAGTGTAAAGTCGGCATGCTCCTCGGCCTCCAGCTGCTCCTCGACGGCCACCGTGCCGTCGGGGGCGATCAGCCTGGCCGTCAGCGAGCCCTTGCCGTTCACGTGGCAGGTGGCATGAACGGTAACTGCATCCAGCCCTTCGGTCAGAACGTAGGAGGCCTCCAGCCCAAAGGGCGCGCCGGCGGGCAGGATCTCCAGATATGCCTCCTTCCAGATGCCCGTGGGCACAAGACGGGGATGCCAGTCCCAGCCGTAGGAGGAGGGGGGCTTGCAGCAGGCGGAGGCCTGCGCACGGTTTTGCGGCTGCGGCTGACGCTTGGGAATGGGGAACAGCGTCACCCGTAGGGGCGTTTTCTTGCCCGCAAAGGCCGAAACGTCTACCGTTACCGGGGTAAATGCGCCCTCGCCTGCTGCAAGAAGCATCTTGCCGGCGGTGATCTCATAGCGATAATCAAGCCCCATAAAGCAGAGCCGCGCCAGCTCTCCCTCGGCAAGCGTGAAGTCAAGCTCGGTATCGTAAAAGAAATATTCGTCCTCCATCCAGTCAAATTGCTTGAAATTGAGACCGTAATAGTAGGGGGCGTAGCCGAGAGCCTTGGCATAATCCAGCTGTACCGCACCGGGCACGGTAGCGGCGATCGGCTGCAGCGGCGTGCCGTCTTTTTCTTTGGCGTGGGAGAGGGTAAAAGTAAGCGATTGTTTTTTCATATGTCTCCTTTAAAAGTGGCGGGTATATCAAACTACATCCGCCATCTTTGAAATCATATTATTTCTCGTTCCAGATGGGGTTGCCCAGCGCAATACGGAGGTTCTTGTTTACGTCAAAGATCTCGGTACGGTAGAAGGCAACGTCCTCGGTATCAATGGCGATGCTGAAGGGCTGCTCGCAGGAGAATTCGTGGCTTTCCACCACGCCCTTGTCACTGATGAGGTCAAGGCGGAAGGTGTGCTCCGGGTTCTTCACGCTCTTGTGGAAATCAGAAGCCGATACTACCAGCCGTCCACCCTCAAAGCTGCATTTACCCCCCATACGGGTGTCGTTTACGCACATCCGGATACCAACGGGGCCACAAACGAAGTCGCCTACGCGCAGGTGCGAAAGATAGGAAACGTTCTTCTTTTCCTCGGCGTAAATGGTGGTCAGCGCCTTATCGGAGGCGCAGAGATGCTCGTCGCCGCCGGCGCAGCACCACACCCGCTTGCCTGCGGCCAAAAGGTCAAGATACAGAGGGTAGTTTGCCTCGGTATATTTGCTGTCGGCGGAAACGTAAATGACCTCAATGCCGGTTTCGTCCCGGAACCAGTAGTCCAGGGGGTTATCGGAAACCATGACCTGCTTCGGGTGGGGATGAACAAAGAAGCCGCCAAGGGACTTTACCTTGTCGATCAGCTCGCCAAAGCGCTCGCGGGTGAACTTGGGGTAGATGAAATGCCCCTCCGGGCCGCCCTCAAACTGATACTCGGGGAAGTGGTGCAGCAGCTCCTCGGTGGCCTTGGGGCCGGGGAAGAGCATATTGTAGTGGAGCTTCGGCACTTCGCAATCCGTGTCGGAAAGACCCGCCCCGGGCTCGGTGCCGCCGATGAAGGTACCGTCCTTCCACTCGGGCAGATACATATGGCGCACCTGCTTGTGGTCAAGAATGGCGGCAAAGTCCAGTCCCAGCGCCTCCATGGCGCCCAGCCAATGAGAGAGGGGGCGCTTGCCGTCGCTGGTACCGCCGGAGGCGGCGTGATCGTGCAGCTCGCCGTGGAAGGCGCGGCGTCCCTCGTAAAGTGCCTCCAGATGGGCAATATCCTTATCCGTTGCGTGCATAGCAGTGATTCCTTTCGTTGCGTAAAATAAATAGAGCAAAATTGCTGCATTCAGTATAACACTCGGCAGTGGGCGTGTCAAGAAAAAATGCCGATTTTGAGAATTTTTTCAGATCTCCATGGCTCCCGCGCGGTATTCGCGGGGGGATTTGCCGGTGAGGCGCTTGAAGATGCGGCGGAAATGCGCGGTGGATTCAAAGCCTGCCCGCTCGCCGATCTCCTCAATGGAGAGAGCATTGTCGCTGATCATCAGCGCAATGGCGCGGCTGACCCGCAAGTGCTGAAGATATTCCACCGGCGTCATGCCCGTGGCGGCGCGAAAAAGGGGGAAAAAGCGGGAGGTGCTGACGTTGCAGACTCCGGCCACCTCCTCCACCGAAAGGGGGCGCTGGCTGTTTGTTTCCATATATAAAATGGCCTCCTCCACGCGGGCGTCCAGCTTCCGGGGGCGGGTGCGCAGCAGCGCCGGCTCTATTTCGGCCAGAGTATCGAAAAACCTGGCAAGCACTGCCAGCTTTTCCGCGGCGGTGCCGTCGTAATGGGCGGTCATATAACGAAAATCCGCCTCTCTCGCGGCAAGATCCGCCACCCGTATTTTTTGCAGGGCAAAGCGCTGGTGGGGCGTGAAAATGCCGGGCGCGTCGAAAATAAAATGGGCGCTGATATAGGAAACGCGGGGCGCGCCCTGCCAGCGCGAAACGTAACGGGAGCCCATGGGCACGAAAATGATATCACCGGGGGAAAGGGAAATGTCCGCTTCGGTGTCGCAATCGTGAAAGACACCCTCGCCCTCCAGTACAAGGCCCATACAGAAATGAGGGCGGGGGCAGGCGGAGGTGTCAAAGCCGTGCGGCCCCTCGTAGATATATTGCTCCGCCTTGAAGAACAGTAGTTTTGATGCGGCTGAAATATCGACCATATAGATGTTTTCCTCCGAAAATGATAGGATCGGTTCGTTTTTTGACAGTATAACATATTTTCATCGCCGCTGTCAATATGCTACAATGAAAGTGACAAAATATAAGGAGGCTTCCTATGAAAGCAGTTGTGATTACCGAGAATAAAACGTTACAGTATACCGATGTGCCCGCCCCCGTCCTTGCCGACGGCCAGGTGCTGGTGAAGGTGCACGCCGCCGCTGTAAACCGTGCCGATCTGATGCAGGTGGACGGATGCTATCCGCCCCCTCCCGGCTGTCCCGATTGGCCCGGCCTTGAGGTGGCGGGCACCGTGGAGGCGCTTTCTCCCGCAGCGGAGAAGAGCGGCAAGTGGCACGTGGGTGACGAGGTCTGCGCCCTGCTGGGCGGCGGCGGATACGCCGAGTACGTTGCCGTGGAGGAGGGCATGATCATGCCGATCCCGAAGGGACTTTCCATGGTGGAGGCGGCAGCGCTGCCCGAGGCCTTTGCCACTGCGTACCTCAACCTCTTTATCGAGGGCGGCGCCAAGCCCGGCTATAACTTTCTGATGCACGCCGGTGCCAGCGGTCTTGCCAGCGTGGTGATTCCCATGGCCAAGGCCTTCGGTTTGCGCGTGATCACAACCGTGCTGAACGAAAAGGCGGCTGAAAGCATCCGTCATTTGCCCGCCGACCTTGTGGTGGATACCTCCAAGGAGGATATCGTTGACGTGCTGAAGCGTGAGGCAGAGGAGGGGCGTCCCCTGAACCTTGCCATCGACTGCCTCGGCAGCGAAAAGGTAGGCGAGTGCTTCCCCTACGTTGGCTATATGTGCAAGTGGATCATGATCGCGACGCTGGCGGGTGACCTCTCCACCGTGAATATGCGCACCATGTTTATGAAAAACATCCGCCTTATCGGCTCTACGCTCCGCAGCAAAACGCCCGCCTTTAAGGCTGAGCTGTTGGAAAAATTGGTCAAGGACATCTGGCCCAAGGTGGAGAGCGGCGAGGTGCGTCCCACCATTCACGCCGTACTGCCTATCACCGAGGCAAACGAAGCACACGCGCTGCTGCGTGAGGGCAGAAGCGCCGGCAAGGTCGTGATGACCTTTTAAGGAGGAAATATGGAGTTCTTGAACAAAACAGTTTTGATCACAGGCGGCGCATCCGGCATGGGCTTGCTTGCGGGTAAATGCTTTGCTAAAGAGGGCGCCAACATCGTGTTGGCGGATATCAACGCCGAGGGGCTGGATGCCGCCGTTGCTGCGGTGCGTGAGATCACCGAAAACGTGATCGGGCAAGTGACCGATGCTACCAAGTACGAGCAGGTGGTAGCCTGCCGTGATGCCGCCGTGGAAAAATTCGGCAGCATCGATGTGCTGATCCCCTGTGCGGGCGGCGCGGAGGCGCGTATTCTTGGTCTGAAGGGCCGCTTCTTTGAGCAGCCCATTTCCGCTATCGAATTCAGCATCCATATGAATTTGATGTCCGTGCTCTATTTTGAGCACGCCGTGATGCAGCAGATGGTAAAGCAAAAGGACGGTGTCATCATCCATATGGGCTCTATCACGGGCGCGGAGGGCAGTGCCGGCAATATTGGTTACGCCACCGCCAAAAGTGCTCTGATGACGGGCACGGTCAAGTCTCTTGCACAGGCCGGTGCGCCCTACGGCATCCGCGCCTGCTGCATCGCACCCGGCCCCGTGATGACCAGACCCGGTATGGCGGGGATGAAGACGCTGCTGGGCTATGCGGCAGAGCCCCAGGAGATCGTGGATATGATGCTGTTCCTCGCCTCGGAAAAGGGACGTTCCGTGACCGGCACCACCTTCCTCATGGACGGCGGCCGCAACGTTATGAGAAACAAGGAGTGAGCTTTATGAATGCGTTTTTAAGGAAGGATGCGCCCACCCTCACCGCTATGGTGCAGGCGGGCACGCCTGACGATGTGATCGCCCTCATCGGTGAGGCGATCGGAATGGGCGCGGATGCCCTCGGCATCCAGACCTGTCGGCTCAACCCTGCCGATCAGACTATCGAAAATTACAAGCGTATCTTTGAAGCCGCCAAAGGCTTGCCTACCTACGTAACACACTATCGCAGCTACGAGAACCAAGGCAAGACCGACGAGCAGCTGGCTGAGGGCATGCTGAAAATTGCCGATTGCGGCGCGACGCTGGTGGATGTGATGGGCGATCTGTTTGCGCCTCATCCGGACGAGCTGTGCACCGACGAGGAGGCCGTAGAGAAGCAAAGAAAGCTGATCGATGCCATCCACGCACGTGGTGCACAGGTGCTGATGTCCTCCCACACCCACAAGTACATGTCTGTTGCGCGGATCCTGGAGATCGCCCGCGCCCAGGAGGCGCGGGGCGCCGATATCGTCAAGATCGTCACCAAGGCCGACTCTCCCGAGGAGGAGGCAGAGGTGCTGCTGGCAAACGCCGTGTTGAAAAGGGAACTGAAGGTGCCCTTTTTGCTGCTGTGCGGCGGCGTGTGCCGCACCGTGCGCCGCGTGGGGCCGATGCTTGGCTCCTGTATGTGGCTCTCTGTGCCGCGGCATGACGAGTATGCCACCAAGGTACAGCCGCTGATCTCCGACATTCTCGCGGTGAAAAAAGGCTTTGAGGAGGAAAAGGACAATGTATGATTTTAAGGGCAAGGTCGCCATCGTCACCGGCGCCGGTATCGGCATCGGCAAGGCTGTGCTGATGCAGCTGGCGCGGGATGGCGCGACGGTTGTTTCTGTTGATCTGAACGGCGAAAACGCCGAGCGTGTGGCCGCTGCCGCCCGCGCCCTCGGCGCTGTGGCGCTTTCCTATGCCGTGGATGTTTCCGACGAGGCGGCGGTTCACCGTATGGTGGCCGACGTGGAGGAAAAGCTCGGCCGGGTGGATATTCTGGTGAACAACGCCGGCCTCTGGCGCTGCGATCAGGGGCCTTTTGTGGAAAGCCAAAGCGCCTCCTGGAAAAAGAAGATCAACGTCAACATCCTCGGTACGATGTACGTGACCAAGGCCGTGCTTGGCGGTATGATCGATCGCAAATACGGCCGCATCGTCAACCTTGCCTCGGTGGCGGGTGTTTACGGCAATAAAAATATGGTGGATTATTCCACCACCAAGGCCGCCATCATCGGCTTTACCAAGGCGCTGGCCAAGGAAATGGGCGAGTTTGGCATCACCGTCAACGCCGTTTCCCCCGGCAGCATCAATTCCGAGGAGGAGTACCGCAACAACACCGAGCTTTCCTTCCTCGGCCGCTCCGGCAGCAGCGACGAGTGCGCCAACGTCATCACCTTCCTTTGCTCCGATGCTGCCTCCTACGTGTCGGGACAAAATTATCTGGTAGACGGCTGCCGCAAGAAAATGTGAGTTGTGCGGAAGGAGAACGATATGGAGCTTACGAACACATTACTTGAAATTCAACAAAAGCTGAAAAACAAGGATTTTGGTTCCTATGCCTTGCTGGTAGGATGCGGTGACCGCGAATGGCAGTATATGTCCGAGGATGTCGATTTTGACACTTATTTTGATGCCGCCAGCATCGGCAAGGTTTTTCCCACCACCGCGCTGGCATTGCAGGCAATGGGAAGGGGATTGCTTTCCCTTGATGATACGCTGCAAAAATTTTTCCCCTTCGTCCCAGAGGATAAAAAGGATATCACCGTCAGGCATTTGATGACACACACGTCGGGAATGCTGCGCCGAGCGTATCCCGAGGGGCTTGGACGCAGCGGGCGGGATGGCGTTGCAAAATTTATTTTCTCCAATCCGCTTGTCTATGAGCCGGGGACGGGATTTGCGTATTGCTGCGACGGCATCATGCTTCTCGGCTTGATCGTTGAGAAGGCCTTTGGCGTTCCGCTGGAAACAGCATTTGAGGAATATATCAAAAAGCCGCTGGGGATGACACGAAGCACGTATCACATCAGAATGGACGAGAAAAACGCCGTGATGTGCAATCATCGGGCAGATCTCGGTGGGTCGATCTACGACGATGATAACGTGCGGCAGCTTTGCGGCATTCCCGCGGGGAATGGCGGGCTGTTTATTACGGCAGGCGATCTGCAAAAATTCGTACAGGCGCTGATTGCCCGGGACGAGCGCCTGTACCCTGTGGCATTCTTCGATCTTGCCGAGCAAAATTATACGAAGGGGCTTCCCGTTTTGGATGGAAACAGAAGCACGGAAAATTACGGACTTGGCTTTGTGTACGTTAATGAAAATTGCGAGCAGGCGCGGGAGTTGTTTCCCGAGGGCAGCATCGGGCACGTAGGCTGGTCGGGACAATCCTTTTATCTCAACCGAGAACGGGCGCTGTACGTGATACTGCTTACCAACTCTATGCGGTATCAGAATCTTGAAAAAAAGCTGAATGGCATGGATCGCAATCGCGCCGTTCATCAAATGCGCATCGATATTCACCGCGCTATCAAGAGAGACCTGAAGATATAAGAAGAAGCCAAAAAGCAGAGCGTCGCTCTGCTTTTTGGCTTTTTTTCTTTTTTTGAAGGAAAGCCCTTGACTTTTCCCGCTGCGGCGGCTACAATGAATGAAGCCGCGGCGCGTGGCGTCGCGGGATAACGGACGAACCGTCCGTTATTAAAATCATCCTGTTTTATCCCGAATAAGTGAATATATGCCATTGAAAAGCACGAAAATCGTGCTAAAATAGTGGAAAGGGAAAGGCAGTGCAAAACAAAAACGCGCGAAAGAGGTACAATATGGTAACCAAGCACTATCTTTTTGATTTTGACGGCACCCTGGTGGATTCCATGGGGCACTGGGCGCGGGCAATGCTGCAGATCCTGGACGATCACGGCATCCCCTACGAGGATAATATCATCGAGGTCATCACGCCGCTGGGGCTGCACGGCACCGCCCGTCATTTTATCTCCATGGGTATGCAGGGCACAGTGGAGGAGGTGCTGGAGGAGATGAACGGCCACCTTACCCCTCTTTACTGCAACGTGATCCCGCTGAAGGAGAGCGTAAAGGAGTGCCTGCTCGCCATGAAGGCA
>SVTA01000031.1 GCA_015064005.1 Oscillospiraceae bacterium | reverse complement strand
CCGCTCGTCGGCTGACGGATGAGGTGTCAAGCTTTAGCATTAACAATTTATTGCCGGATTTGATATCATCGCCGCATGGCGACATCAGACTCCCCGCCCATTTTTTCTTTGATGCCGTAGGCGCAAAGAAAAAGTTATCAAGAAGAAACGGCGTTTTTGTGGGCGCTGCCCACACCCGCCGCGATGTTTGCGTAGCAAACTCGCGTGCTCGCGCAGCGAGGACAAAAGCTCTTTGAAAAAGTTTGATCAAAACTTGCCACAAGGGATTGTGCGAACAGAGCGGTAAATCAAAATTTGAGGGATCGATCCCTTATGATCGCACTTTTCTCTCATTATAGCACAAAATCGCGGAAATTGCATTAGTTTGGACGAAATGCAATCAAAAAAAGACCATTTGCAAGACAAAAGGCGTAAAAAAGCGATATAATGAAGGCGAAAAGGGGCTTGCCCCACAGGAGGTTTATATGATCAAGAAAGAAATACTGGAAGAAGCCGTCTTCAAGGCCATCGCCAAGGGCTCAACCACCATTGCCCCCGACGTATGTGCCGCTTTTGAGGCGGCCATCGGCAAAGAGAGCCGTCCCGCCGCCCGCGAGGGCTTGCAGAAGACCTACGACAGCATCAAGCTGTCCGCCGAGCTGAAGAATCCCGCCTGCCCCGATACGGGCTGGCCGATCTTCTACTTCAAGGTAGGCAACGAGTGCGCCCTTGAAGGCGGCATGATGGCACTGGAGGAGGCCACCCGCACAGCCGTGCGCCGTGCTACGCGGGAGGGCTTTCTGCGCGCCACCATGAAGCACCCGCTCACGGGCTACGATCCCGGCGACAACGTGGGCAACAACGTGCCGAATTTCACCTATCAGTTCGTCCCCGGCGACGCGCTGGAGGTCACCTACGTAGCCAAGGGCGGCGGCAGCGAATGCTTCGGCGGCACGCGTCACCGCGTGGTCGCCTTCGCAGACGGTGTCAAGGGCATTGAAAAGTTCGTCATCGACTCCTTTGTGGAGGCCACCCGCTCCGGCGGCATCTGCCCGCCCAACGTGCTGGGCATCGGCATCGGCGGCACGGCAAATATCGCCGCCAATCTCGCCAAGGAGGCCGCTTGTCTGCGCACCGTAGGCTCTCGTAACCCCGAGCCGCAGTTCCGCAAGATCGAGGAGGATCTCTACACCGCCCTCAACAGTCTGGGCGTCGGCATTATGGGCATCGGCGGCGACACCTCGGTGCTGGGCGTCAACGTAGAGTACGCCTACACCCACATCGCGGGCATCTGCGTGGCCATCAGCAGCAACTGCATGGTAGCAAGACGGGGCAGCTATCGGATCGAGGCTGACGGCACGGTACTGGAAATGGACAGCCCCAACTGGTTTGAAGGGAGATAAAGCATGAAAACCTATCATTTGAAAACCCCTCTTTCCCAAGAGGACGTAGAAAAATTAGAGATTGGTGACGTGGTATATCTTACGGGCGAGGCCTTTACCTGCCGCTCCCGCCTGCACCGCTGGGTGCTGGATGAGAATCACCCCCTGCCCGATGCGGGCAAGGAACGCGACCTGCTGATCCACGTAGGCCCCATCGTACTGCCCGAGCCGGACGGCAAATGGCGACTCATTTCCTTTATGCCCACCTCCAGCATCCGCTTTGAAAAGTGGGGCGCGCGGGCGGTGGACGAATGGGGACTGCGCATGATCGTGGGCAAAACTACCATGGGCGAAGAAACCATGGCCATGATGCGCGAGAAAAAGTGCGTGCACGTCAGCCCCCAATGCGTCAGCCCCAATTCCTGGATCCAACACATTGAAATCGAAAACGTGGAGCTATTCCGCGAGCTTGGCACCATCGAGGCCACCTGGAGTCTGAAGATCGACGAGCTCGGCCCCTTCGTGGTGGATATCGACTGCCGCGGCAACAATCTTTACAAGAATCACGAGGCCGAGGTGGACGCCAACCGCGAGGCGGCACTGGCGGCACTGGGCATTGACGCGGATTTCGAATATACCAAGCTGTACTGAGAGGTCGAATATGAAAGAATTTAAAATTTTATCTCCCTCCGGCATTGTCGGCTACGGCTTCCCGGAGGAATCCTTCGCGGCGGGTGTCGCCCTGAAGCCCGACCTCATCGCCTGCGACGGTGGCTCCACCGACCCGGGTCCTTACTATCTCGGTAGCGGTATTCCCTTCACCAACGCCACCGCCGTCAAGCGTGATCTGCGCCTGATGCTGAAGGCAGCACGGGAATTGCAGATTCCCCTCGTCATCGGCACGGCAGGTGGGTGCGGTGCGGACGTTCACGTGGCCCGCGAGGTAGGCATCCTCCGCGAGATCGCCAAGGAGGAGGGACTTTCCTTCAAAATGGCGGTGATCTCCGCCGAATTCGACAAGCCCGCGTTGCTGGAGCATCTGCGGCAGGGGCGCATTGAAAAATTAGGCCCTGCCCCCGTTGTCACGGAAAAGGATATCACCGACAGCACCCACGTGGTGGCTCAGATGGGCATTGAGCCTATCATCAAGGCACTGGATGAGGGCGCAGAGGTGGTGATCTGCGGACGGTGCTACGATCCCGCCGCCTTTGCTGCCCCCGCCATCCGCGCGGGATACGATCCGGCACTGGCACTGCATCTGGGCAAGATTCTGGAGTGTGCCACCATCTGCGCCACCCCCGGCAGTGCCTCGGACTGTATGATGGGCTATCTCGGTGAGGATTATTTCGAGGTAGAGCCCCTCTCCCCCGCCCGCAAATGCACGCCCACCTCGGTTTCCGCTCACACGCTTTACGAGAAGACCGACCCTTACATTCTCCCCGGCCCCGGCGGTCACCTCAATCTGCTGGATTGCACCTTTGAGGCCGTCAGCGACCGCCGCGTGCGGGTCAGCGGCTCTCGCTTCGTTGCGGAGAATATCCCCACCGTAAAGCTGGAGGGCGCAAGAGAGGCGGGCTATCGCACCGTATCCATCTGCGGCAACCGCGATCCGCTGTTTATCGCACAGATCGACACCATCGTGGAGAATGTGAAAAAGCGCACCGCCGCCAATCTTTCCGCCGATTTCCCCTTTGAGCTGGATTTTATCATTTACGGTAAAAACGGCGTGATGGGCGCGTTGGAGCCCACGCCGCAGATCACCTCTCACGAGATCGGCATCGTGATCGACGCGGTGGCCGACACCGCCGAGCATTCCGCCGCCGTCTGCTCCGTGGCACGCTCCACCCTGCTCCATTACGGCTATGAGGGGCGCATTGCCACCGCCGGCAACGTGGCGTTCCCCTTCTCTCCCTCGGATATCAAGGTGGGGGCGATCTACACCTTCAGCGTGTACGCACTGCTCCGCCACGAAAATCCCCTCTCCCTGTTTCCCATTACCTATGAGGAGGTAAAGGCATGAAAATCGCACTCCGTGACGTTGCCAACGTCATCCGATCCAAAAACGCGGGTCCCTTTGAGCTGACGCTGGATATCCTCTTGAAGGAAAAGGAAATGTTTGATCAAATGAAAGAGGCGGACGTCATCAATAAAAAAACCATTGCCGCCCTCTACCGCGTGGCGGAGGAGGACGTAATCTCCATCGTCTACTTTCCCAATGCAAAGGCCGTCAAGGCCACCATCGTGCGGCCGCTGGCCTCCGGTGCGCTCGGTGAGCGGGACGTGTACGGCGCACAGCAGCACGCGCCGCTGATGGATTTTGTATTTGAGCTTTGAAAGGAGCCGCTATGAGCAACCTGACTCTTACGATTGACAAGGATTATATTCTCTCGATCCGTCATGAGCTGCATATGTACCCCGAGCTTGCCTTCGATCTTCCGAAGACCACGGCACTCATCCGCCGCGAGCTGGAGGCGATGGGCATCCCCTACACCGAGCAATACGGAAAAAGCAGTATCGTTGCGTTTCTCAATCCCACCTGCACCGTCCGCTCCGTGGCGCTGCGCGCCGATACCGACGCACTGCCCCTGACCGAAAAGACCGACCTTCCCTATGCCTCCAAGACCCCCGGCAAGATGCACGCCTGCGGTCACGACGCCCACACGGCGATGTTGCTGGGCGCGGCCAAGGCACTGAAGCCCGTGGAAAATGCGCTCTCCTGTCGCGTGGTACTGATCTTTCAGGCCTGTGAGGAGGGCGACCAAAGCGGCGCGCGCCTGATGGTGGAGGACGGTGTCACCGAGCTCTTTGACGAGATCGTGGGCATGCACGTGGAAAACTGGCTGGAGGCGGGAAGCGTGGGGATCTGCCCCGGCGTTTCCATGGCCGCCTCCCACCCCATCTATATCGAGTTTTTCGGCAGAAGTGCTCATGCCACCCTGCCCCAGTCCGGTGTCAACGCGCTGGCCATGGCGGTGGAGACCTACAACGGCATCAACGCCCTGCAGGCCACCCGCATGAACCCCTTTTCGCAATACGTGTGCAGCGTGGGCATGCTCCGCGCGGGTGAGACCGACAACGTGATTCCCGATTACGCCGAAATGATGATCTCCCTGCGCACCTACGACAAGGAGACCGAGCGCTTTATCGTGGAAAGCATCCGCCGCATGGCCGAAAACGCCGCGATGCTCCGCGGTGGTACCATCGCCTTCCGTGATGAGGAAAAGGCTTTGCCGCTGGAAAACGATCCCACCGTTTCTGCAAGAGTGCTGGCCGCAGCCGCCAAGGTGGTGGGGCAGGAGCAGATCGTCACGATGCCGAGGAAGCTCAGCTCCGAGGACTTTTCCTTCTACCTTTCCCGCCGCCCCGGCGCATTCCTGCGCCTCGGCACCCGCAACGCCGAAAAGGGCTGCACCACGCTCCCCCACAACAACGACTTTCTGCTGGACGAGGATGCCCTGCCGCTGGGCAGCCGTATTCTCGCGCAGTACGTTCTGGATCTGAAGGAGGATGACAAATGAAGATCTCCATTACCGGTGACTCCATTCTGATGTCGCCGCTTCCCGACAGCTATACCGATCTTGACGCCGTCAAGGGCTACATCACCGAGGCGGACGTGCGGATCAACAACCTCGAAATGGTGCTTTCCGATTACGATTGCTTCGCCTCCACCTACTGCGGCGGTCTGTGGCTGACAGCCCCCGCCGCGCGGCTGGACGACGTTTTGCAATACGGCTTCAACTGCTTCGGCTTTGCCAACAATCACACCATGGATTATTCCTACGGCGGCCTTGAAAGCACCCTGGCCGCACTGAAGGAGAGAAGCGCCCCCGTGTGCGGTGCGGGCATGAGCCTTGCCGAGGCCACCGCCCCCGCCACCGTCCACACCGACAAGGGAAGCGTGGCGGTGCTGTGCATCTCCTCCACCTGCGATGATGCCGCCCGTGCCGGCGATCCCGGTCACGCGATCCCTGCGCGCCCGGGCCTGAATATGCTCCGCCACAGCGAGACCTTTGCCGTGAACGCCGCCCATATGAAGGCTCTGGAGGAAATTGCCGCCGCCACCCACGTCAACGGCCGCATCAACAACTCCAAGCGCGGCGGGTACACCGTCAGCAAGCCGGGGGTATTTAATCTCGGCACGCTGGAATTCGTGCAGGACGAGAACGAGGGCAAGTGCTCCGCGCCTCATCCGCAGGATATGGCGCGGATGCAAAACGCCGTGGAGGAGGCAAAGAAAACCCACGATTACGTGGTGGTCTGCTTCCATTCTCACGAGATCAAGGGTGATGACGACGAAGAACCGGATTACTTCATCGAGGCATTTGCCCGCGCCTGTATCGATTGGGGCGCGGATGCCGTGGTGGGCAGCGGCACACACCAGATCAAGGCCGTGGAGCTCTATCGCGGTCGCCCCATCTTCTACTCCATTGCCAACTTCATTTTCCAGAGCGAAAAGCCCGCCGAGCTCCCCTCGGACTACCATGACCGCTACGGCATCGACCGCAGCAAGACCGCCGCAGAGGCGCTCTTTATCCGCTCCGCAGGCGGCACGCGCGGCCTTGAGACTGAGTTCAAAAACTACAAGGGACTCATCCCGATGCTGGAATTTGACGGCGATGCCCTCAAGCGCATTCTGATCAAGCCCGTGGAGCTGGGCTTTTATCACGAGGATAAATCCGTAAAGGGCTTGCCCCATAACGCCTCCGACGCGGTAACCGAGGAGATCCTCGGAACGCTCCGCGCCCTCAGTGCCCCCTACGGCACCGCCTTCCGCCGCGAGGGCGAGTTGATCGAAGTAATACTGCCTTAATATGAAAGGAAACTGCTATGACTTACGTTGAAACGAAGGAAGAAGCCTTGAAGGGCAAGATCATCCCCCAGACCAAGCGCGAGGATTTTGAGGCATTCTGGCAGAAGGCCGTAGCCGATATGCGCGCCGTGCCGCTGCAGGTTCGCCGTGAGCCGGTGGATACCCCCTACAGCAAAACCGTTACCACCTACAAGGTATATTTCAACACCCACGATCAAACCGAAGTGGTGGCCTATTTCTCCCACCCGGCCAATGCCACCGAAAAGCTGCCGTGCGTTGCGCACTTCCACGGTGGCAGTCTGCAAAAGGAGATGGGACTGTCCATTGTTGCCACCGGTGTTTGCTGCTTTTCCATTGACGTGCGTTCTCAGGGCGGCGAAACGGTGGACAAGGCAAATTACAGCACAGATTTCAACAGTGGCCTGATGACCCTCGGTGTGCTGGATAAAAACGAGTTTTATATGAAAAATATCTACCTCGACGCGGTGCGGACAATGGATGTGATCGCCACCCTGCCCGAGGTTGACCCCACAAGGATCGTCACCTACGGCGGCAGTCAGGGCGGTGCCCTTTCCATCACCGCCTCCGCCCTCAGCGGCAAAAGCATCAAGTGCTACACCAACGAAACCAGCTATTGCTGCATCCATCGCCGCGTGGAGCTGGGCTCCCGCATCTTTGCCACCACCAAGGAATTCCTCAAAAACTACCCCCACCACACCGACGCGGTGATGGAAACGGTCTCCTACTTTGACGTCAACAACATGGTGTCGCTGTTGAAGGTGCCCACCGCCTTCTGCCTCGGTCTTGCGGACGACGTGTGCCTGCCGGAATTCGTCTATTCCGCCTACACCCACGCGGAATGCGAAAAAACGCTGATGATCGTTCCCTTCACGCCTCACACGACTCCCAAGCCCTTTACCGAATTTATGCACAGAGAGTTTTCGGAGCTTTGAGCGTGTCCAAAATCAAAGGTCGTATGTCTAAAATCTTCTTTACTTTTATTTTGAATATTGTATAATGATATTAAGTACCCGCCCCCGGCGGTTAAAGGAGATGTTACTATGAAGGATAAGATCAAAATCGGTTACGTTGGCTGTGGTCGTCGCGGCTACGGCGTGCTGAAGCACTGCTTCTCTCAGATGTGCGACGTAGATATTGTGGCACTGTGCGACGTGAATCCCGCCAATATGGAAAAGGCCAAGGACATCATCGTAGAGCACGGCAAGCCCGTTCCTCCTATGATGACCACCAATTATCAGGACGTGCTGGATCACCCCGAGATCGACGCCGTTGTGCTGATGACCGGTTGGGACGAGCGTCCCAAGATGGCAAAGCAGGCACTCCTTGCCGGCAAATACACCGCCGTGGAGGTGGGCTGCGCCGTTTCTCTTGACGACTGCTACGACCTGATTGACACCTATGAAAAGACCGGCGTGCCGCTGATGATGCTGGAAAACTGCTGCTACAGCCGCCGCGAGATGATGACGCTGAATATGCGTGAGAAGGGTCTGTTTGGCGAGATCGTGCATTGCACCGGTGCCTATGCCCACTACCTCAACAAGGTGGAGCTCTTCAAGGAGATGCACGAGGATCCCGAAAAGAAGGAGATCAACCACTACCGCCTCAACCACTACATCAACAACTGCCGCGAGAACTACCCCACCCACGCCCTTGGCCCGGTTTCCAAGATCCTGAATCTCAACCGCGGCAACCGCATGGTTTCTCTCGTCTCCGTGGCCTCCAAGGCTGCGGGTCTGAAGCAGTATGCCAAGGATAACTTCGGTGAGGATTGCAAGTACGCCAACATTGACTACAAGCAGGGCGATATCGTCAATACCATCATCACCTGTGCCGACGGCGCCACCATTCTGCTGACGCTGGATACCACCATTCCCCGCCCCTACTACAGCCGTAACTACGGTGTGCGCGGCACCAAGGGCCTTTACACCGAGGAGCGCAAGGTAGGCTGGATCGAGGGCATGGAGGAGATCGAGGAGGTCAAGAGCAACGAGGCCGAGTTCTTCGAGAAGTACGACCATCCCCTCCACGTGGAGTACGAATCCCTGCACGAGAAGCGCGGCGGTCACGGCGGCCTTGACTGGCTGGTGTGCCGTGCCTTCGTAGAGAGCGTCAAGAACGGCACCAACACCCCCATTGACGCCTACGACACCGTGCTGTGGATGGCCATTGGTGCCCTCTCCGAGGAATCCATCAAGACCGGCCGCTCCGTTGAGGTGCCGGACTTCACCCGCGGCAAGTGGGAGCATCGCGAGCCCCCCGTGCTCGGCAAATACTGCCTTGACAAGGTCTGCGAGGATAAGAGCACGCCTCTGTTCCCCGAGCTGGCCTAAAATGCAAAAAAGCAACCGCCGGATGCATCCGGCGGTTGCTTTTTTGTTATGCTGCTTTGGCGCGCTTTCGATCCATCAGGTACCACGGCAGGTAGCAGAGCAGGAACATAGCTGTGATGATGGAGCCCATGATCAGCAGGCGCAAGGGGAAAAACGTAGGCAGAACATCAAGAATGGAGGGGGTGCTTTCCGGCTCGGCCAGAAAGAGATAGTTGGCGCCGGGACCCAGCATTCGATTGGTAACATACGCCACCACGGAAAGCGCGGCAAGCATCCCGTACGCGCGCACGAAGGAGCGCTTGGTGGGGCGCATTTTGTGCACGAACATCATATAAAACAGTGCCACGTACCCCAGTGTGTGCTCCAGCCAGAACTGATAGTAGCGGAAGCGCGTGGGGCCGGTATAGGTGATCATGGTAGGCATAATCAGCGCGAAGACCGTACCGGCAAAGGTCCAGAAATACACGATGTCAAACAGCTTCTGAGATCCTGTCACCATCATATAACTGCCAAAAATAATGGCCCAGCCGCAAATGGTGATGGGCAGATGCTCGGCGGCGTTGGCGCCCAGCGACGGCATACCCACCAGGCGCCAGAAATAGGACATTTCCGTGATGATCATGGTGAGCGCCAGCCCAAAGCGAAGCTGCGATTCAAAGGAAAGCCCGCGCAGCTGCTTTCTGTAGCGATAGATCAGATAGATCACGCCCGCGGCCAAAAGGATGGGCAGGATGTGCGCAAGAGTAAAATTTTCAAATTCCACCGTATCGCCCTTACCGAAGAAATAATCAAAAAAGTCTTTCATAGCAGCACCTCAAGCATTGATAAAGTGTGACTTTTTATCATTGTAGCACAGGATTCAGCAAAAATCAACCTATTTTTAAAAAACGAGGGTGACAGGCCATCTTTGCCTGTCACCCTCATTGTATGAACGATTTTGGTATTTATCCCACCATGGAAAAGATAATGGGAATGGTGATAAGAGAAAGCACGTGAGAAATCACCGCCATACCGGCCGCGGCAGAGGTATCTCTGCCGTAAGCGCTGGGCACCACGATGGTATTGATGCCGAGGGGCATTGCCAGGGCACAAAGCGCGCTTTGAAAGAGTGCCGCATCCTTGAAAACGGGGATCAGCCGCGAGATGCCGATAAAGGCCAACGGGATCACCACCAGACGGACAACGGAGGCGGTATAGATGCGCCAGTCGGTAAAGGTCTTTTTCACATTGATACCAAGCACGGTCACACCGGTAAGGATCATGGCCACAGGGGACATACAGGCGCTGGCGCTGTCCACCACGGCGGTGAAGAACCTGGGCATCGGAATGCCGAAAAGGCCGATGACCATACCGATCAGCATACCGATCAGCATGGGATTGGCAAAGGATTTCAGGCGGGATCTCACAGTGGGCTTTGTTTCCGTGTCGCTCATCAGCAGCACCGGCACACCCCAGATGTAGATGATGGTCCACATGGGCAGGGTGAAGATGAGATACTCAAAAAAGATCTCCGGGAACATGGCGCTGACCACGGCGTTGCCCATAAAGCCGAAGTTGGCAAAGCAAAGACCGTAGGTATAGATATTCTGCGTGTATTTATCCCGCGCCAAAAGTCGGGAAAGGCCAATGGCAACAGGAATGGCGATCAGCTCCATCACAAGGCTCACCAGGAGGATCTTCCACGCGGAGCGAATGCGCTCGACGGTGAAATTTTCAATAAAGGTGCCCATGACCAGCGCGGGCAGGAAAATGGTATTCTCCAGCTTGGCCAGGGTTTTGGAGGCGTTCTCCGGCAGAATGCCGAGCTTGGCGAGGATAAAGCCCGCCGCGATCAGCGAAAACAGCACGGCGATCTGGTTCAGGGTAGATACGAAAACAGTCATGGATGCTTCACTCCGTTTCATGCTTGATGGCAACAACTCACATTATAGCACGTTGTGCCGCTTTGTCAAGAGCTTTTGGGGATTTTTACGGCAGCAGTGCGGAAAGCTCCTCGGCCGTAGCTACCACGCCAACATCGGCATAGTTGAAGATCGGCGCCTTGGGGTCGGGATTGACGGCAATGACGGTGCCGGAGCGCTGCATACCGACGATGTGGTGCACCGCGCCGGAAACGCCCACCGCCAGATACACCGCAGGGGCAACGGTCCGGCCGGTAAGACCTACCTGCAGCTCGTAGGGCAGCACCCCCTCGTCCACCATTCGTCTGGTGGCGGCAAGGGTGCCGGAAAAGCGCTCTGCCAGCGCTCTGACCGTATCCAGCGCCTGCCTGGCGCCAAGCCCGGCGGTCACCAGCAGCGCGCCCTCGCGCTCACCTGCGGTGCGCACCGTGGCCAGCGCCGGACGGGTGCGGCTTTTGATCTTGGCCATAAGGCTTCCGGCCAGCGCCGGGCGGATCATCAAGAGCTCGCCATCCTCGGCAGCAAGCGCGGTACAGTCGGCGCAAAGCCCAAGACCCAGCCGTGCCGCCACGCGGGCGGCCAGCAGCTTGCTTTGGGGGTCGGAGCCAAACAGCACCGCATCGACATCGGCCCCTTGGATCTCCTCCGCAAGCGTTTCCTCACAGGAAAGCGGCAGCACGCGAGCATCAGCAGACACACTGCGGGCATACGGCAGCGGCGCCTCACCGACGGCAAGCACACGCAGGGTACTGTCCGCAGGAAGCAGCTCCGACAGCGGCTGCTGCCGACGGGCAAGCCCCTCGGCTATGGCCTCCGGCAGCGCCGTCAGCGGAATGAAGCGACAGCGGCGACGGCCGCCTTGATTTTCCTTGGTTTCCACCACGCGGGTGGGCGAGCCGGCAAGGCCGCAGCGAGCGGGATCGGCGCCGATATCCGCCGCCGTCCATACCTCCACCTCGCCCACGCGGGAGCGGATGGAGGGCAGCCGCAGGTTTGCCACGCGCTCCACGGTCAGCAGCGCCGGCAGCGGTGCTGACCGTGCTTGCTCTGTGCGGGTGCGGCAGCAGACTGCCTCCGATGTGCAGGAAAGGATCTCCATCACCTCGGTGACGGGGGAAAGCCCCGCCAGCACCGAAAGCATGGGGCCGGTCTGACCCGTGTCGCCCACCAGCGTCTGTCTGCCGCAAAGCAGGAGGTCGGTGGGGATTTTTTTGAGCGCTACGGATAGCGTATAGGCGGTGGCCAGCGTATCCGCGCCGGCAAAGACCGCATCCGAAAGCAGCACGGCGCGCCGCGCGCCAAGACGCGTCAGGCGCAGCAAAAGCTCCCGTGCGCCAAGGGGGCCCATGCTAAGCAGGGTCACCTCGGCATCCGGGATACGGAGCGCCACCTCGTACGCGGCGGCATCGAAGGGATTGATCTCACCGTCAAGCCCTTGACGGACGCAGACGGTGATCCTCATGCCAGCTCCTCGGCGGGCACGCCACCAAGCAGCACGGTCTTCACACTGTACGCGGCATCCACCAGCACAAGGTCGGCATCCTTGCCGACGGCGATGCTTCCCTTCCGATCGGCAACGCCCATCCGCTTGGCGGGGGCGAGGGAAAGCAGCACCGAGGCGGTGGGCAGGTCAATGCCGTAATCGGCGCACAGCACACGCAGACAGCGATCCATAGTGGCAATGCTGCCTGCAAAGCTGCTTCTGTCCGGCAGCTTTGCTACGCCCGCCTCCACGATCACATCGCGGCCGGCGGTGAGGCTGCCCAGCTTGCCGCTTTTGGCGTCCGTGCCGGACAGACGGGTGCCGTCGGTGATGATGGAAACCGCCTCTGCGCCCTTGATCTTCATGGCCAGCAGAATATCCTCACGGGGAATATGGCAGCCGTCACCGATCAGCTCGATGGTGACGTTATCGTCCAGATAAGTGGCCTCTACCACACCCGCATACACGGTCTGCTCCCTTTTGCGGTGCATACTGCAACCGTTGTAGAAGTGGGTGGTGTGAGAAAAGCCGTGGGCGTAGCCCTCCGCGCACTCGGCGGCGGTGGCATCGGTATGACCGACGGCGGTCAGCACGCCGCGCTCCTTCAGATACGCGGCGAATTCGCACGCCCCTGTAAGCTCCGGCGCGGCATCCCAGCGGGCAATGGCACCGTCACCAAGGGCAAGCAGTCGCTCCACCTCGGCAAGATCCGGCAGACGCAGTACATCGGTCGGCTGTGCGCCACTGCTACGCTGACCGGCGCCCGCAAAATACGGCCCCTCCAGATGGAGACCGGGGGCAGCCTTGGCAAGAGCGCTTTCCTGCCGGAAGGCACGATACGCCCGAATGAAGGCGGCAAGATCCGCCTCGGTGGCGCTCATAGCGGTGGGATACAGTAGCGTGGTGCCGTGGGCAAGATGGGTGCGCACAGCGACTTCAAAGGCCTCGGGGGTAGCGTCCATAAAGTCGGCGCCGCCACCGCCGTGCACGTGCAGATCCACAAAGCCGGGGAGCAGGTATGCCCCTTCGGCATCGATCACGCGGGCATCAGCGGGGATCTCACCCCGATGATCCACGTCAGCGATCACGCCGTCCTCTACGAGAACCGTCCGATTTTCAGATACCGCGCCTGCCAAAACAAGCGCGGTATTTTTGATGATCAGTTTTTTCATTACTTGTTGTATACGCGGATCTCCGGAATGGGGCAAGCGGTAGCCACCTTGGCGGCATACAGCGTAGCATCCGGATGATTCTGGAACAGCGAGCAGGGTACGCGCGCGGAAATACCGCCGTGCAGCACCTTACGGAGTGCGGCAGCGTTCCAGTCGCGAGGCATGCACATGCGCACCTTCTTGGCCATCATCATTTCCTTCATACCCACGGTGATGCAGTTCTCGGGAATGGCATCAATGTTGGCACCGCAGTTCATAAAGGCGTTGATGGTGCGGGTTTCTCTGGTTACCTTCAGAATACGGGTGGGGCGGTTGGCAAACTCGGCGGGATCGTCGGGCTCCCAGGCTTCAGGCGGCTCGTTGAAGGCGTAGTGGCCGTTGATGCCAACGCCGCCGAATACCATATCCAGCTTGCCGTACTGCTCAATGATCTCCAGTACGCGGCCCTCGTTACCGGGCTCGGGGAAGATGCGGTTCTCGGGCAGCACGTTCAGCTCCTCGTCCACCTTGGAGTAGAAGGTTCTGTCCATACCGCCACGGAAGGACAGGGGGTGGTTGTAGTCGATGTAGGTGAGATCGTCGTTCAGGTACTCGTCCATATTGATGAACACACATTTCTTGAGAGAGATGCGGTACTTGTTGACCAGCTCGGCCAGACGGGCGTAGGGGCCAATGGGGCCGTAGGGCACCACCATCACGGTGGGCTCACCCTTGCGGTTGTTCTCCGCTACGACCTCCAGCACATCGATGGCGACCTTCCAGTACATATCCACCTCGTGCTCACAGACGTTGAGCTTGATGTTGCTGCCAATGCCCAGTTCTTCGGGGGGAATCAGATTGATGTCCTTCATGTTCGTTTCTCCTTTTTGTATTAAATTTCGTGATAGATCGGCGCCAAGGCGTCGTGAATTTTTTTGTATTTCTCAAATAAAGCTGCATACTGCTCGGTACGCGCGGCGTCCGGCAGAACGGTGCGCTTTTTGCGGATGCATTTCTTCACCGCGTCCACAGGCGAGTCAAATACGCCGATGGCAATGCCCGCCAGCATCGCGGCGCCAAGGGAGGAGTCGCTGCTTTCGGTGATATCCAGCTCCGTGCCCAGCACGTCGGCGGTGATCTGCGCCCACAGAGGGCTCTTGGCGCCGCCGCCAATGAGGGTGGCACGAGTGCCGTGGGGGATTTGAAGGCCGTCAAGATAGCGCTTGCTGTCCAGCAAGGAAAGTGCTACGCCCTCCAGCACCGCACGGGTAAAGTGTCCTCTCGTATGAGTGGCGCGAATGCCCGTGAAGCTGCCGCAAAGCAACGGATCGGCATAAGGGGTCAGCTCGCCGTTGATGTAGGGGTGAAAGAGCAGTCCCTCGGCGCCGAGGGGCGTTGCTTCCGCCTCCTCATCCAGCTGCCTGTAATCGCCACCGAAGGTATCGCGGTAGAAGCGGAAGGCAGAGGCCGCCGCCTTGGTGGCGGTGCCGGGGTACCAAAGCCCCTCGGCCACGTGGGAGTAGTTCACCAGATGGCGGTCGGGGTGGGGACGGTCGGTGATGACGCAGATGCGGCCGGCAGTGGCCAGCTTCACCGTCATATCACCCCGCTCCACCGCGCCGGAGGCCAACACCTCCAGCACCGTATCGGTGGTGCCGCAAACCACGGGCGTGCCCTCGGCAAGCCCGGTGGCGGCAGCCGCCTTGGCCGTGATGCCCCCCACCACATCAGTGGGGCGACAAATGGGAGGAAGGACGGCAGGATCTATACCGCAAAGGGCGCAAAGCGCTGCGTCCCACGTGCGGCTGCGGCAATCAAAGAGCATGCTGCCCTCGGCCTCGATCTCGTCGGTGCCCCAGATGTCGGTGAGAAAATAGCGAATATAATCCTTTTCAAAAAAGACGTGACGGATGCGTGAGAACACCTCCGGCTCGTTTTCCCGCAGCCACAAAAGCTGGGGCAGCGTCCAGATGGTATCGGGCTTGTGGAAGGTCTTTTCAAAGATCTCCTCGCCGTGCTGCTCCCTCAGCAGCTCCGCCTCGCGGCGGGAGCGGCTGTCCGTCCAGTGCATTGCGGGACGTAGAGGGCGGCAGTCGCCGTCACAGACAAGGGAGGTGTGGGTGGCGGAATCCACCGCCACGGCAGCGATCTCCCGGGGCGCGATACCCGCCTTTTTCAATACCGTTTTGGCATTTTCGCAAAGCGCGGCGATCCAATCCTCCGGATTCTGCTCGCAAGCGGCGGGGGTGGGATGCAGGGTGGGATACTCCACGGTATGCTCCGCCACGATCCTGCCATCCGCGCCGATCAGCGTGGCCTTGGAGGCGCCACCGCCGAAATCAATACCTAACAGATATGTCATGCCCTACCTCGGTTATTTCTTTTCGATCCAGGCGTGGTCGGGGTCGCTGGAGCGGTTGAAGCCCTGATAATCGCCCGCCATCAGCCAAAGGAAATAGGACTGATAGCCGGGGGTGGAAACGGTGGTGTGGTAGCCGTAGGGGAACTCCACCAGCTCGTCCTGCTTCACACGGTAGGCCTCGTCAAGAGCGCCGTCCGCCGTGTACAGGCACTGTACCGCAAAGCCCTGCTTCGGCTCAAAGAGGAAGTAGTAGATCTCCTCTGCCACGCACTCACGGGGCATATCGTTCACGTCGTGCTTGTGGGGCGGGAAGCCTGCCCAGTTGCCCTCGGTGCAATAGGCCTCGCCGATGGTCAGCACCTTGGCGTTGCTGTTGCCGTCGATGATGAAGCTGGTCTCGCGCTGATAGGGCACCTCGCCGAGGAGCTTGAGTACCACGTGATCCTCACGCAGCACCTGGGGCGCGGTCTTTTCCGTCACGGGCGTGCCGCAAACGGCGATCTTGACGTGGTCGATGGCCTCGATGGTGAGGTTGGTCTCGCGAGGCATATAAAAGCTCTCGGCACGGCGGTTTTCAAACACGCTCATGCGGTTGCCGATATTCTCCCAGCGCTCCTCACCGACGGTCACGTTGCAGTGTCCCTCCAGCATAATGAAGGCCACCTCGCGGTCGCCGGTGTCAAAGCCAAGGCTCTCGCCGGCGTCCAGCTCAATGATGCCGAACTCCAGCTTCTTGAGGGAGCATTCGCCGATCTTGCAGATGGGGGTATAGCCCTTCTGCGGTACGTAGGTCTTTTTGTAATTATAGCTCATATCCATTCTCCTTCATATAGTTTTGAACGGTAGAAAAATCGGGCACGCTTTCGCGGGCACCCACGCCCATGCACTTGATGGCGGATACGGCGCTGGCGAAGTGACAGCACCTCTCGAAGTCAAAGCCACGGCACACGCCCGCGGCAAAGGCACCGTGAAATACGTCGCCCGAGCCGTTGGAATCCACCACGTTTGCAGGGTAAATGGGATAGGTGACGGTTTTTTTGCCGTCATAAAGCAGCCCGCCCCGCTTGCCGTCGGTGACCACCACCACGGCGGGATGATAGGTAGAAAACAGCTTTTTGGCCGCTGCCTCGATGCTGTCGCAGCCGGTGTGCCCCATGGCAAACTCCGCCGAAGGGATCATGATATCGGTGAGCGCCAAAAGCCGCTCCACGCCCGGGTAGAGCCCGCCGCAGTCGTACAGCACCCGTCCTCCGCCTTGCCGCACCAGCGCCGCAGCTTCTACGGCCGCGTCCAGCTCGTTGCCGTCCACCATCAGAAGCGTCGCTTCGGCAAGAGCCTTTTTCTGCGCTTCGCTCAGCGTGAGGGGTGGCAGATCGCCCTTATCGAACACGCAGGTGCGGCTGGCGTTCTTTGCCCCCAGCCAAATGACGGAGGTAAAGGAGCGATAACCGCTTTTTTGCTCGATCAAGTGCGTGGCAACAGCGTATTTTTCAAAATCCCGCAAGAGGAACTCACCCGCACTGTCGGTGGAAAGCACGCCGATATAGGCGGCATCCGCACCCAGCTTGGCGGCAGCCACAAGACCCGTAGCAACGGGCCCGCCTCCCGCCTCACGGCTGGAGAGCGCCCGCATTTTGGTATCCTCGATGGGATAATCCGGCACCTGCAGCAGGGTATCCTTCACGCAGGCGCCGATGCCAACGATGCGATTCATATTACTCTGCCTTTCCGGCAGCGCCTACCATCGCGATCTTCTCCAAAGCAAGCTGCTTCACGTATTGAATGGGCTTCTTCATAAAGATGTCGATGGCAATGCTTCTTCCCGGATCCTCGATGGTCGCCTTGGTGCCCTCCGCGAAGGCACAGCAAACGTCGGTTCCGATGTTCATCTTGCGGATGCCGGCAGCGATGGCGGCCTTGACCTGATCCTCGGGAATGCCGGAGCCGCCGTGCAGCACCAGCGGCACGCCGCAGGCCTCACGAATGGCCTTGACGCGGTCGATATCCAGCTTGGGGGGCTTCTTGTAGTGACCGTGGGCGTTGCCGATCAGCACGGCAAGGCAGGTGACGCCGGTGGCCTTGACAAAGGCGGCAGCCTCCTCGGGAGTGGTAAACTCGTCCATGACCTCGTCGTTGACGCTGCCCACGTGGCCGATCTCACCCTCAACACCGATGCCCACAGCGGCACAGGTATCGACGATATGCTTCGTCATTGCCACGTTCTTGTCAAAATCGTGAGCGGAGCCATCCAGCATAATGCCGGTGCAGCCCCAACGAAGGGCGCGAGTGGCCTCCCACTCGGAGGGGCCGTGGTCGAGGTGGAAGCATACAGGCACAGAGGCGCGCTGCGCTGCCGCCACAATGGAGGGGCAGAGATAGAAGCCCACCTCCTCGTTGAAAAGACGAGGATAGAGCTGCAGGATCACAGGTGCCTTGGCCTCCTCGGCAGCGTCAAGGACACCCATAATGGTTTCGGTATTGTATACGTTAAAGGCAGGAATGCAGTATTTGCCCTGCTCTGCCATACCGATGATCGTTTGAAGATTGACCAGCATCGCTTTGCCTCCTTATTCGCCAAGAATGAGATCCACAAGGGAGAGGATCTCCACATCGCTCTGCTCCACAGACTTCAGCGCCACGTACTCGCCGACAGAGGCGGTGACCATGGTCTTGGCGCCGATGCTGGTGGCATTGAAGATGCGGCGGGCGGCCACACGCTTCACCGTGTCGGGCTTGTACTGTGCCATCAGAATATCGCCTGCCCAAACGGTTTCAGCGCGGTTGAGGTGCAGCTCGGAGAGCTCCGCAAAGGCGGAGATCACGGCTCTCGGCTCCTCGGTCTCGCCAAGGTCGCGGGCGAGCTGGTAGGGATCCTGGTAAACCACGGTGCGGTCGCTCTTCTTTGCAACAAGCTTGCCTGCGGCAAGAAGCTCTGCAAGGTAAGCGGTGAAGGTCACCACCTTGGCCTTGGTCTCCACGCCGTACTCATGGTAAAGCTGCTTGATGGCCTTGGCATCCACGGGGTCAAATACCACCACAGTGGCGTAACCGTCCATCACACGGGCTGCGGCGGCCATCTGCGCCTTGGTCTCCTCGGCGGCGCCGATGAGGAAATCCAGCTGCGCGCCGGAGGCAGGCTCATCGGCAAGCGCGGTGAAGCTGACGCCGGCCTTCTCCAGCACGGCGATGGCCTTGTAGCCTTGACGGCAGGCCATGTAGCGGGCGTCGGTACCAAGGAACAGAAGCGTATCGGTCTTGGCACTGTGAGCAGCAATGGCAGCGGCGAGAGTGTCACACATCACGGTCTTGCCATAGGCGTTGCCGGTATCCAGGCAGTGATCCACCAGCGTATTGATGTAGGCGGGAAGATTGCCCTCCAATGCGGCCTGCAGGCGGGTCTCCTTGGTAAACATCACCGGATCCCAGCCGGTCTTGCAATCATGTACGCAAGCACCGCAGGTGGCACATTCGTAAATATTATCCATGATCTCGGAAAGATCAATGGCCTCTCTGTTTACGAGAGAAATACCCAGCGCGCGGGCGCGGGCGGTGTTTCTCTCCTGTCCGGTGGCGTTGCCCACGGGGCAGATGTGGTGGCACATCCAGCAGAAGCGGCAGGAGTCCACGTGCTGCTTGCATTTATCAGACATCATCATTTCGCAATACCTCCTATGTTACAGACCCAGCTTGAAGGGGTTCATAATGCCGTTGGGATCAAGCTGCTTCTTGAGACCCTCGAACACCTGCATAGCGGGGCCGTACTGCTCCTTCATCAGGCGACCCAGCTTGATGCCGACGCCGTGATGATCGTTGACCACGCCGCCGTGAGCGAGAGCCGCGCGTACGCCACAGGTCCACACGGCCTGATGCAGACGAAGCGCCTCCACGGGATCCTGGGGAACGTCCTTGCCGTCGATAATGAAGCGGTCATAGAGCATAGCGCCCCACTCATACCAGTGGGAGAAGTGGGCAATGAACTTGGCCTGAGGGAAGTTGCTCTCAATGGCCTTCTTCATGGCCCAGTAGATCTCCTCGATCTTGCCGTAGGGGGCGATGGTATCCATGGTGCCGAACATCTGAGGAATATCCATCATATGGCCGGGATAGAAGAAGGTGATCTTCTCCTCCCACCACTTTTCGCCGTACTCGGAGCCGAGATCCTCCGCGCCATACTTAGCGAAGGTGTCAAGCAGGAGCTTTTCCTCCACGGCCACCAGCTCGTGGCAGCCCTCGATGGCCACGTTCATGAACGCGCCCTTGCGCTCCACGCCTACGATCTTCTTGATGAGAGATGCGGTCTCCGCCTCATCGTACAGACGCATGACGGAGGGCTTGAACTTCTGCAGCAGCTCGCGGCTGGCCTTGAAGGCACCGGACATATCCTGGAACAGGAATCCGCGGAAGCGACGCTCCTCGGGCTGGTCGTAAATGCGCATCTGCGCCTTGGTGATGATACCCAGCGTGCCCTCAGAGCCGATGAAAATCTGGTTGAGATCGGGGCCTGCGGCGTGCTTGGGGGCGGGGCTGGTCTCGATGATATCGCCGTTGGGCAGTACCACCTCCATCTTCAGCACCATATCGTCGATCTTACCGTACTTGGTGGAGCAAACGCCGATGCCGCGATGGGCAAGGAAGCCGCCCACGGTGGAGCAGGTGAGGGAGGAGGGGTA
>SVTA01000030.1 GCA_015064005.1 Oscillospiraceae bacterium | reverse complement strand
GAGCTCCGCCAGGGCGGCGGCAGCCATAGAGCAGGCAGAGCCGATCTCCGCCTGGCAGCCGCACTCCGCGCCGCTGATAGAGGCGTTTTTCTTAATGATGTTGCCGATGATGCCGCCGGTGGCAAGGGCGCGGACGATCTCTGTATCGGAAAAGCCCCGGTTTTCCTGCATATAGCGCAGCACCGCGGGCAGCACGCCGCAGGCGCCGCAGGTGGGGGCGGTCACGATGGTTCCGCCGGCCGCGTTCTGCTCGCCGGTGGCAAAGGCGTAGGAGCAAACAAGGCGGCTCTCCCGGGTCTGGGCGGACTCGTCGATATGCTTTTGCTCGTAAAGCGCCTGGGCACGGCGCTGGGTCCTCAGGATGCCGGGCAGCGTGCCGGTGACGGTCAGTCCCTCGTAGATGGTTTCCTTCATCTGCTCCCAGCAGCGGCCGAGATAATCGAAGATCTCCTTGCCCTCGCATTCCTCCACGTACTGCCAGATGCGGATCTTGCGGCGGTGGCAGTAGTCTGCGATCTCCGCATAGGTGTTGAGCGGATAGACCTCCCGCCCGCTTTCAAGGGTCTCCTCCTGACTCTCGCCCTCAAAGCGAACCGTGCCGCCACCCACAGAATACACCCGAACGGTGTGGAAAAACGTCCCGTTCCGGCCGATTTCAATATCCATGGTATTGGGATGGACGGGGCAGGTGGTATCGGTATCAAAAAGCACCTCGCAGGGGTGAGGGGCGAAGGTCTCGCGGATCACACGGTCGGTGCCGTGTCCCTCGCCGGTGAGAGCAAGGGAGCCGTATAGGGTCACACGGAAGCAATCCGCCTCGGGATGGCGCTCTCTGACGATGCGTACAGCCCGCTCCGGACCCATGGTGTGAGAGCTGGAGGGCCCTCGGCCGATCTTATAAAGCTCGCGTAAAGATTGCATAAAAGCAGCTCCTTTGTTGGTCTTTCCTTTATTGTACGATATTTTTGGGCGTTTGTCAATTCCGTATCCGCACACTGACGTTTTTTTGTAAAAAATATGGAAGAATTTATACGCCGCCCAAAAGGCTGCAGGGCGTTGCCCGATGGGGCGATCCTTGCTGTGGCGGGGGCGTTAAAAAAACAGTTGACAAACTGACGGAATGGTGCTATACTAAAATTGCGACACAAGTGAAGAGCTTCGGTGCGGTATGCGTTTTTACTTCCGTAAAAATGCATATCCGGTTTCGTATACCATAAAAGCCAAAGCGCTTGTGCTTCAGCGAGGGGGCTTTGCATGCACGTGCACGGCTCTGCCGTGCGTTTTTTGCTTGTGGGGCACCGTACCATACGAAAGGAGAGTACCATGAATCCAAGTGACGAGAGATCTACACACAATGACAATATGCAGGAAAATATTGACGAGGCCCTTGTTCCTGCGGTAACCGCGCCCACCAAGAAAAAGGGGCGTGGAAAGCTGATCGTGCTGCTTTCTCTGGCGGCAGTGCTGACGGTGGCGCTGATACTTGCCGCAGTGCTGTTTTTGCCGCTGCTGCGCCGGGATACGGTGACGCCCGTCCTTGAGCGCGCTCTGATGAGCGACGGCGAGCTGTGGCAGGTGCTGGAGGAGCTGGAGGAAAAGGGCAGCGAGAGCGAAGCGGAGATCTGCTTGCCGGGCAGCTTTCTTGGCGTTGAGGAGGATATTTCTCTGTCCGTGTCGAGCACCGCGCTGCCCCGTGATGACGGTACCATGGACGGCTCCGCCGGCATCCGCATCACCAAGGGGGATTATATTCAGGAGCTGCAGCTGGTGAAAAACGGCGATATTCTGGCGGCCAAGGGATTGCTTTCCTCTGATTTTCTGACCTTGGATCTTGCCGATGCGGAAAATGAGCTGGACGATTCGATCCTGCGCCCCGGCAGCGGCACCTACGCCCTTGACGCGGATACGTACGAGCAGCTCATAGAGCTGCTGCAGGAGCTGCGGGAGCCCTATGATACTCAGGCGCTTGAAACGGACGCGGCGGTGCTGGAGGAGGCCTTTGAGCGTATTTGCAGTAATTGCAAGGATATTTTGCGCCCGAAGGTCAAGATTTCCTGGCGTGCCAGAGGCTTTGGTCTGCGTAAGACCGAAACCGTGACGCTGGAGCCCAGCAATCTGGTGATGCTTTTAGATGAGATCTACGAGGAGCTGAAGCGCAACGATGCGCTGAGCGAGATGCTGGATAAGATCCAATACACTGACGAATACGGCAACGAGCGCACGCTTCTTGAAACGGTGAAAAGAGAGATCGCCCGTATGATCCGCGAAAAGCAGGATTTGGGAACGGCGATCCTCACCATCGACTCCGAGAACGGCCTTGCCACGCAGGTGAAGGTCGTTTACAGAATGGGCCACGTCACCACCACCGTGTACACACGGCTGATGACCACGGGGCTTTTACTGACCCTGACCACGGATGAGCGGATCACCCAAACCAGCTTTCAGCCTACCTTGCCGGGCGCCGGCATCAGCGTGGAATATTTGGTCAGAACTCAGCTTTCGTTGAATTTGGGCCGGTATGAGAGCGGCAAAAGCACGCGCTACGTTTTAGAGCTGGGCATCACCGCCGAGGCAAGGCACAATTCCAATACCCTCGCGAAGGAATCGCAGTCGGTGAAATGCGAACTGCAGTATCAGCATTCTAACGGCGCGTATCAGCTGCGGATCACCGGCGAGGATCCCATCCTCTGTGCAGAGGGCGTATGCCAGATCAACAAATGGGCGGACACGCTGTCGTTTACCGTCACCGATCTCCGCTGGCAGGATATCAGCATTTATGAATCGGAGCCGCTGGTGTATCTGGCAGCAGACGATGGGGCAAGCGCGCCGCTTTTGCGGTTGGAATGCCGGGCAAAGAAGCAGCCCGCGGTGTCTACCCCCACGGGGCGGAGCATCGCCACGCTGACCGTGGCCGAGGCGGATGCCTTCAGCGAGGGACTGCCGCTGACCGAGCTTGCGGCGTGGATGGAGCAGTTCGAGCGCACGCAGACTCTGAAGAGCGCTTCCTTTGAACTCACGCTGGACTTTTACTATCTGAGCGACGAAATTGCCGCCATGATCAAAGCCCGCTACTATGAGCCCTATTGCAAATACGTGCGCCGGGCGATCATAGCAGGCGAAGAGCCGCTTTCGCTGCTGCTGTACGATGAGGAAATGGGTCTTGAAATGGAGGTCACCTACAGCCTTACCAAGGGCGTATGCTTCAGCTCACCCTATTCCTATGTAGTATCCATGCGCGCCTATAATCCTCTTGAGATATTCACGCACGCGCATCTGGACGAGGAGGGCAACATCACGCCGCACGACATGCAGCTGGTGGTGTATCAGGAGGCGACCTGCGAGATGGCGGAATACGGCGAATACGCTTGCCCGCAATGCGCCTACGTGCTGAAGTTCAGATCGGGACCGCTGCGCCATGATTTTCTGTATCTGAACGAGCGCGTCAGCCCGTTCACCAATGCGCTGGGCGAGACGCTGACGTTTTCTGCAGAGCGATGCAAGCGGTGTGATCGTGTGGATCGGATCGGCTTCGGCAATATGATCGTGTCGCTGAAGCAGCAGGAAAACGGAACCTATCTGATTGACTACTATTATTGCTCGAATGAAACGGACGACTATCATTATCTGCCGGAGGTGTCGCTGTACTATCTGAGCATCAAGGGCTTTACAGAGGATGCGGGGTATAACCGCATCGAGAATTTTACCGGCATTCTGGAAACGCCCTCCTACTTCACGACGCTGAAAAGCGGATGGCCCTATGCGAAATGCCCCGGTCTGCAGGCATTGGTGCTGCCCGCCACGCTGCGAGAGGTGGAAAGCGGTGCCTTCCATGCCGATATGGTACCGAAATGCATCTATTTCCGCGGCACGGCAGAGCAGTGGGCGGCGGTGGAGCTGAACGAGTACCGCGAGGCCTGGCAGGACGTGCCGGTGATCTTCGTCACGGACGGCATCACCCGCGCGGAGATCCGGGCACAGATCCATGCGGCGGACTGACTGCGCAGATCAACGATAACGCTTTCCCCATGAAAGGAGCTTGTTATGGGAAGACCACTTGGCGCTTACGATTCAGATGAGCTGGATCGGCCGGATCTGAATAAATGCCCGGATTGCGGCTGCTTTTTTGCCAGCGAATGCTGCCCCCTTTGCGGCAAGCCCTGCCCGCCGGAAATGCAGGCCGGCAATCGCGCGGCCGTAAAGGTGAAAAAGCGCCGTGCCAACGGCTCCGGTCGGGTGACCTTTGTGGATTGGTACCACAGCTGGTGGTTTATCATTCTGATGCTTTTCGTGTTTCCCATCGCGGGCATTGTGCTGCTGGTTACCAGCCCCCACAAGCGCGGCGCTAAGATTGCCGTGGTTGCCGGCGGAGCTGCCTTCTGGTTCGTTTCCACCTTTGGCTTTCATATTTTCTTCGGACTGATGAATCTGTGGGCGCCCCCGCCCGTGGATACCTCGCTGACCAAGGGAGAATATCTCATTGCCTGTGAGGTGATGACGCCGGAGGAATTTTACCGCAACGCAGGCAGCCTGAAGGGCGAATTCGTACAGCTGACGCTGACGGTGGAGGAGGCCATGCCGCAGGAGCATGACAGCAGCAAATACAACGTCTATTATCTCTGCCGTGATCCAAACGGCGGCGAATTCCGGCTGCTGATCCGGGATTGCGTGCAGGATACGCCCCAGAATCTGCTGCCCGGTGACAGGATCACCGTGTGGGGTGAGGGCGCCGGCACCGTGCAGGTCTATGACAGTGAAAGATTTGGCTACACCGCGCCGTGTCTGAACGTCGCTTACTTGAAAAGATGAATCAAAACACTCTCCGTCACCCGTTTTTTGGGGTGATGGAGGGTGTTTTTTGATGGGATAAGGGTGACAAGCATCAATGTGTGACAAAAACATTAAATTTGTAACTTGCAACATGCATTTTTATGTGATATGATGAAATTGTACATCAAATACAAAAAAATGATGACGAGGAGGACTCTACATGTTTAAGGTTTCTGAAGCGGAGCTGGATACGCTGCTGATGCTGTGGGAATGCAAGGAGCCCGTCCGGCCGGCTATTTTGCTGATCCGTTTGAACGAGAATGGGCAGAACTGGAGCATTTCGACACTGCAGACCTTGCTTGCCCGCCTGCTGGCCAAGGGCGCTGTAACCATGATCAAGCAAAAGCGGTTCCACTATTACACGCCGGTTATGTCCCGTGAGGAATTTCTTGCCGAAACGGTGGTTAGCTTGAAAAAGCGTCTTACCACTTACTCTCCCATTGCGCCGGTGGCCGCCTTGGTGGAAAGCGGATTGCTGACGGTCGAGGAGCTGGATGAGGCAAAGGCATTGCTGGAAAAGGCCTGAGCTGCGCGCAAGACTCTGCCAGAGAAGACTTGAACTGAAGATAAAAGAAAAGATAGGGTGAAGCAATGCTTCACCCTATCTTTTTGCCGTCAGAACGGATCCTCGGGCATGATGGTCTCGCCGGTGTAAAGGCGGTTGAGGTCGTTGATGACCTTGTCAATGCGGGAGCGTACCACGTAAAAGTCACCCACACCGTTGACGGTGGTGTAGACCTCGCGGGGATACAGGGCGGATTTGTAGAAGCAATATTCCTTCACGATCACCTCGCCCGTAGAAACGTAATCCTTCTTTGAGGCATCGTATTCTATCAGCTCGTAGGTCATTTTGATGCTCATATAAGCGCCTGCGGCACCGGATTCCCGGAAGGCCGCCTGCTCTGCCTCGGAGAGGGAGGAGTAGTCTGCCAGGGGCGTGTAGATCAGGGTACTGTAAAAGCTCTTGAACTGATTGGTATCAATGAGCACGGCGTTATTGTCCCGGATCACCATGTTGTTGGTGGGAATGCCGCCTGCTTGGCTTGGCTCCTGCGTGAGGGAGGCGCTGTTGTCCAGATACAGGATCTTGGAAAGACCGGTGGGGAATACACTGTCGCCGGGCTTGATGTTGATCTCCATCTTGGTCATGTAGGAGATGTGTCCGCCGAAAATGCTGCTGTCGATCCATTCCTCCAGATCCCACGTGACGAACTGCACCTGACTCGGGGTGAGCGCCACCACCATATTGTAGCCGGGGGCAACCTTGGAGTAGGAGGAGGTCTCGGGATCCCATTTGTAGCAGATGTTATACGCGTAATAGAAGCCGTTATCCTGCTTTTTGCTGATGAGGATCTCGTGATATTCCTGATCGTTCTCCTTGGAGATCACGTCCTTGCCGGTGGTGCTGTTGTAGGTGCGGGCCAGATTCAGGATATAGCTGAGGCGATACGCATAGGTATCGCTGCTGAGGCCGTAGGGGCGCAGCCAATCGTCCAGCTCCTCGGTGCGGGAGGCATCACCTACCGCTACCACGTGGTCGGCAGACCATTGCTGCAACGCGTAGAGGCAGTCGTCCACGGTGATGGAGTTGATGCTGTAGCCCTTCAAACCGCCGTCGGCCACGTAGGGTATATTGGAGTAATAGGTGTTTCTGCGCTTCTCAATGGAGCCGGCGTAGGAAAATTCCACCAGAGGCTTGGCGTAATTTTCGGATGTGTAGAGCTTGAAATTGGTGACGTCAAAATAGTTGGTGGAGGATACGTTGTGGGAGGAGCTGGGAGCAACCACGTAGTCCTCGGGGGTGCCGTTTATAATGGCACGCTCAAAGGTGCTGTTGTATTCGGTCTCGCCGCTGAACTCGCGCAGCACGTAAACAGCATCGCGTCCCTCGTATCTGGCGTAGTAGCCGGTGCCGGAGGGCACCTCGTCACCTACGATGACCTTGTGGCTCTTGCCGTCCATATCGGTGATCACAAAGTAGGTGGTTTCAGTGTCAAGGCCGTATTCCTCGTAGCCCAGCGCCCGATCGGGATCCAGACGCATCAGGGTCTGGGTATAGCCCGTGCAGTTGACCAGCGTGGCAAACACGATGGAATTGCCTACCTCAAGGTCGGGGCGGTTCTTCAGCACAAAGCTTTCCACACCGTCCTTGGAGATGATCTTGCCAATGGAGAAGCCGCCGTTCTTGTTGACGACCTCAATGCTTTTGATCTGCGCGCGCTCCAGAATGGGGTACAGCAGCACGTCGTAGCTGTTGGTGACGGAGTCAAACTTGGTGGTTTCATCTCCCTCCACCAGTACGGTGGCCACGATCGCACACTCGCCGGTTTTTCTGTCCACGTTGACGATGGTGCCGGAGGCGGTAACGAAGTTGGTGGATTCGGTCTGGCGCAGAACGGTGCCGTCGGTCGCGGTCAGCACGTAGGTGCCGTCCTTCTTGACCACGTAATACTTGGCGTTGTCCACCGGATCGTAAAAGGGCTCGCGGCTGGTGAGGAAATTGGTCAGCACCAAAGCCAACGCCAGCACCGCCGTGACGATCACGGCAATAAGCAGAATGCGCCGCTGACGCCGCAGGGAGGATTGGATCCTGGCGGCTGCGGGCTTGTTGTTCTGTGTTCCGGTCATGCGTATTTTCTCCTTACCATTACGTAAATGCCGGCAATAAAGACAATAGCGGTGGGGACAACAGTGAGTATGACGGTAAACTGATTGGCGGCCTTGGAGGTGATGGTGGCGATTTCGGAATTGGCGTAATACTTGCAGTCAATATCCACGGGAACCACCAAGGTACCCATTGTGTTGCAGGCATAGGAAAGCACGGCGTTGTTGCCGTAGCTGGTGGACATGGCACCCTCGGTGACAAAGCTGGTGGAGGATACCGCCAGCACGTAGGAATTGGTGCGGGTGCCGTCTGCATTGCCGCGGGTCTGGCAGCCAAGCAGCATATAGGAGAAGGGATCCTCTGCGGTGGAGGTCTTGATCTCCTCGCCTGCGGCGTTGGCTACGGCGCCCTCATAGGAGGTAAAGACCTTGTAGCAGCAGCGGTAGGTGTTAGCGCCGGAGGTGGAATAATAGCCGTATTTATAGCCGGAATCCTGCCGGACGGTATACAGAGAGGAGAACTCCAGAGCCGTTGCGTTGGGGAATACCACGGGCTTGGGGTAGCGATCCTCGCGGAGCTGAGCGGTGATATCCGCACCGGTGCCCTCGGTTTCGTAGTTGCCCTTGATGGTGAAGCCGTTGGTGGTGAGGGAGTTGTTCAGATCCTGGATCATATAGTTGTCGTCATCCTGGCGGGAGATGGAGATGCCCCACTCGGCCAGAAGCTGCTCCAGATTGGGCAGCACGGGGGTTTCGGGATCAAAGAAGACCAGCAGGGAATTGCTGTTGTAAAGGAACTTTTCCAGCTTATCGATCTCGGAAACGTCGGAAATGCCATCCTGCTTTTCAAGGAAGTCGGTCTGGGGGTCAAAGACCAGGATCAGACGGCAATCCTCCGGGATCTCGTCCTTTGACAGGTCAATGGTCTGGACCTCAAAGCCCAGGCCCTCCATCAGATTCAGGAGAGAGGGGTCGGGCAGCTCCTCGCCGTGGTTATTTGTCACGCAAAGCACGGGGGCCTCGGCGCGGGTTACGGCCAGAATAGAGGATACGAAGCGGTACTCACCGTCGTAGCCCTTTACCGTAGGAGAGGTGGAGGAGGAGTCGAGCATAAAGAACTCGTCGAGGCTATGCACGCGCACCTCGGTGCCGCTCTTGATGATGACGGTGCTGGGGGAAATATCCTTGCCGGTGCGCACCTTGTAATCGTTGACGGCGGAGGGGTTGATGAAGATGTCGATGAACTCTACCTTCACGTTGTCAAAATCGGCCTCGATATCAAGGGCGGTTTTGAGCACCTCCATCTGTGCGGCGGAGGCCATCCAGGCATCCTTGGCATCGCAGAAGGTAATGGTCACCTCATGGCTCTCATCCACCTGCGTGAGGAGGGATTTGGCCTTTTCACTGAGGGTGAAAACGGGCTCCGGCGTCATATCCAGATACCACTGATTCTTTTCCACAATGGTGGAGAAAATGGCGTTCAGCAGGATCACTGCTGCAATGATCACCACTACCAGCGCCAGAGAAACGCTGCCGTGGCGGAATTTTTTCGTATGCAAAAAGTTCATGTTGGCACCTCCCATCAGCCCCAGCGACGCTTATCGTAAATGCGCACGGTGAGGAAGATAAATATGCCGGCGATCGACACGTAATACAGCACCGCTGCGATATCAAACATACCCACCGAGAAGCGGTCAAAGCGCGCGAGAATGGAGATCCAGTTGAGGACCGTGCGCACCACGGTGGAGTTGATCAGAGAATTGAGCGCGTTGGCCAGCATCATCACCATCAGCACCGCAATGGTAATGACGGCAGCGGAGAGCTGGCTCTCGGTGAGGGAGGAGATGAAAAGGCCGATGGCAATGAACGCGGCGCCCACCAGCAGCACGCCGATGAGGCAGCCGATCACCTGCCCGCCCACAAGGCCGACGTGCACGTCGGAGGTAGCGTTGCTTTGCTCAATGATGGAGTAGGAAACGAGAGGGAAGAGGTTGAGGCAGGATACCAGCACCGAGGCGCCGAACAGCGTAAAGGCGGCCAGGTATTTTCCCAGCACCATGCCCGTAATGGAAACGGGTGCGGTCAGCAGCAGCTGCTCGGTTTTGGTTTTGCGCTCCTCGGAGAACAGGCGCATGGTAAGCAGCGGGATCAGCACACCCATCATCAGAATGAGAAATTGGAAATAGCCGGCGGTTTCATAGGTGGCCTGCTGATAGGTGTTAAAGGCGCAGATCAGGGCGGAGGCGGCAAGGAAGATGCCGATGTACACGTATCCAACGGGGTTGATGAAGTACGCGCGCAGCTCCTTTTTGAATATGGCGAACATAGTTTCACGGTCGGCCTTAGCCGACGCTCCTTTCTTTTCTTGGTGGTGAGAGCGTTAATCCTCGTCGCCGGCGTAGGGAGCGATGCTCTCCTGCTTTTCGGCGGTGGCGTCGAGAATGGATTGGGCAATGTCCTTTTCCAGGGACTTGGCGCGGGGCTTTCTGCCGCCCTTGGCGCCTCGCTCGGCGTTGCCGGCGTCGGTCTTGTCCACTACGGAAATGAAGATATCCTCAAGGCTCATGCCGAGAGGCTCCAGACCTACCATTGCCCAGCCGCGCTCGGCAAAGGCAAAGAAGAGGGATTTGCGGATATCCACGCCCCGGTTGCTTTCTACCTGATAGATATAGGCGTCACCGTCGCGGGCGGAAAGCACCTCTGCATACACCACGTCGGGACGGTTCTTCAGCATGGCGAGAACCTCCTTCTGGGGGCCGCAAGCCTTGACCTGATAGCGGAAGCTGTTGGTAGCCACGCGGTTGATGTTTTCGGTCAGCTCATCGGCCACCACCCGGCCCTTGTTGATGATGATGATACGGTCGCAGACCGCCTGCACCTCCTGCAGGATGTGGGTGGAGAGGATGACGGTGTGATCCTTGCCAAGGTTACGGATCAGATTGCGGATCTCAATGATCTGCTTGGGGTCAAGGCCAACGGTGGGCTCGTCGAAAATGATGACGGGCGGGTTGCCGATCAGAGCCTGAGCAATACCTACGCGCTGCTTGTAGCCCTTGGAGAGGTTGCGGATCAGGCGCTTGTACACGTCAGTGAGCTTCACCACCTCGCAGATTTCCTGCAGATGCTTGGTGCGGTTGAGGGTGCAGCCCTTCAGATTGTACACGAAGATGAGATATTCCTCCACGGTCATATCCGGGTAAAGGGGCGGCTGCTCCGGCAGGTAACCGATGCGGCGCTTGACCTCCAGGGGGGCATCCAGCACGTTCAGGCCGTCCACCGTTACGCGGCCGGAGGTGGAGGAGAGGTAGCCTGTGAGAATATTCATGGTGGTGGATTTGCCTGCGCCGTTGGGGCCAAGGAAGCCTACGATCTCGCCGGCGGCAATCTCAAAGCTGATATCGTCCACCGCACAGTTGGCGCCGTAGTTTTTGACCAAATGATCAATTTTTATCATAAGTACGTCCTTTCGACCGGCGGGCGCTTTGCTCCACCGGTTCTTTTGGAAATAAAACAAGAATACATATATTATAACATAAAAAAAGCAGATAATCAACCTGCAAAACGCATCTTTTCCCCAATCTTTGTGACGTTTTATTGAATTTTTGCCAAAAAGCGGGCAAAAAGGGCGAGGGGAGGTCAGATCTGCTTATGCACGCTTTTGTACTCGTCGTAGTAGCGGTAGTAGGGGCAGGAGGCGGTTTCTCTGCCGAGAAAGCGGATCATCTCGTCCTCGTCCAGCCGCATGGTGCAGCAGTAGCACTCGTCGTATTCGTCGTAGTCGTAAAATTCACAGCTCTCACAGTTGGAAACGGGCTGCTTTTTGGGGGTGGGCTTCATGGGGGTTCTCCTTTCCGGTACCGGCAGAGGCACCGCGGGCATTCGTCTTGTCATTATAACATATTTGACGCAAAAATGCAAGTGTCCCTTTGCCGCCGGTTTCCCGTGGCGGCTTTCTTTCATTGGCGAAAAAACGTCCCGTAATTTGCCGAAAACTTACACCGTTACTGCACATATTCCCCATAACTGTCCGACATCCACGAAAAAATCGCCGTTTTTCGCCCGATACTTGCATTTGCTGACAAAATATGCTATAATAAAATTATCAACTTTGTCAAGCGGGAGTCGTTTATCCCGTGCGACGGCTCCCAAAGGAGGAAAAGCTATGAATACCACCAAAAAGATACTTTGTCTCTTGCTGGCGTTGATGATGGTACTGCCCATTTTCGCGGCCTGTAACAAGGACAAGGTCATTCCCGTAGACATCGTTGCGGATGGCATCAGCGATTACAAGATCATCTACCCGGAGGACAAGACTGCCACCGAGGAGATCGCTGCCGCCACCAGGCTGAAGGAGGCCATTTTCACGGCCACCGGCAGAAAGCTTACCAGCCAGAACGACTATCTCCCCACCACGCCTCCCGAAACCGCTATGGAAATTCTGGTGGGCGACGTCAGACGTGCCGAGGTCACCGAGGCCAAGGCCCTGCTGCGGGACAAGGATTTCGTCATTGCGTATCAGAACGAGCGCGTGATCATCCTCGGTGGCAGCGGTGCCGCTACTGCCAGGGCCGTGGAGCATTTCATCGGCAAGTACGTCAACGCCGAGGAAAAGAAGGTCACTGTGCAGGAAAAGCTGCACGAGCTTGTTTCCGGCACCTATCAGCTGGAGAACGTTTCCATTGACGGCGTTGCGCTGAGCAAATACACCGTGGTGTACCCGGAGGGCGCCGATCTTGTGACCATGTACGTGGCCTATAACATTGCCGACTATTTCCTCGCCCAGGCCGGTATTGTGTTGCCGGTCATTTCCGATAAGAAGGCGGAGACCGAATATGAGATCCTGGTGGGTAACACCAACCGCGCAGCCTCCGCTGCCGGCGGTGCCGTCGCCCGCGCTTCGGATCAGTACGTGCTGTACAAGGACGGCAGCAAGATTGTGATGCAGGGCGACTCTTATATGGTGGGAGGCGCGGCCGGCGCCTTTGCCAACAAATACGTGGCCGAGGCCTCGGCCAACGGCGGTAACGTCACCAATCTCCCCACCGCTGGCGTAGCCGAGAAGCACGTGTTCAAAAAGGCCACCTCCGCCATCCTGATGATCGGTGACGGTATGGGCTTCAATCACATTGAGGCAGCGGAAAGCGTTGGCTTGACCGATTTCGTAGCCAAGGATTTGCCCGGTAAGGGCTCCTGCATCACCGAATCCATCTCCGTGCAGAACGGTGGCGCGGGCTTTACCGACAGTGCTGCGGCAGCCACCGCTTTGGCCACCGGCTACAAGACGCTGAACGGCTATATTGGCGTGGACCGGAACAAAACCAGCCGACAAAACGTACGTGAGCTTGCCCACAAAAACGGCGCCAAGACTGCCGTGGTGACCACCGACGTCATTACCGGTGCTACCCCTGCAGGCTTCCTCTGCCACGAGAGCAGCCGCTCCAGCACCTACGCACTGCAGGAGCAGATCGACAAGCTGATCGAGAAGGAGCAGGTCACCTATACCGCCGGCAGCATTGCTGAAAACAAGCTGACCGATTATACCCGCGAGGCACTTCGCGCCATCTCCGAGGACGGTGGCAGCTTCTTTGCCATGATCGAGGAGGCGCATATCGATAAGCACAGCCACAACAACACACTGTCCAAGGCCCGTATGGCTGTGAAGTATTACAACGATGTGATCGCTTACGTGATTGGCTTTGTGATGATGCATCCCGAAACGGCGCTGATCATCACCGCTGACCACGAGTGCGGCCAGCTTCACTTCGATGCTGAAAAGGGCGTTTTCGTGTACCGTCCCTACGGTAACGGCTCCTACGACCACTCCAACGTGAATGTACCCCTTTACGGTCTTGGCAACGGCGCGGAGGAGTTTGTCAACAGCAAGGATGCCGTGGATAACACCGATATCGCCAAGTTCATCGCCTCCATTTTCGGCGCTGACGATTTCGGCGCATAAGATCGACCCCAAAAAGCACGGAGTCGAGTCACCATGTGGACTCGACTCCGTGCTTTTTATCTTTCAGTATGCTTTCTGTAGTGGGCGGCCAGATCCATCCGATTGGTGAGAATGGTGTCCATGCCCATGTCGAAATACTTCCGATAGCCCTCCGCGTCGTCGGCGTAGAACAGATTGCAGAAGCGTCCCTCGTCGTGCATGGTGTCGATCAATGTCCGGTCAAACATGTCAAGCCAGAACTGCACGCCGGCGCAGTGGAATTCCCGTGCCATATCGAGAATATGCATTTCATCTCGCCGCAGCTGGATGGCCACGCGGGGGATCCGGGGTGCCACGCGCTCCATCCACCCAAGCACTGCGGGAGAGCCGGCGAAGTAAACGCTGCCGTGAGCGTTGTAGCGGTCGGTAAGGCGCGCCAGCTCCCGAATCAGATAGCCATCCTCTCCATGCTCCTTCAGGTGCATATTGAAGGTGATTTTGCCTGCCAGTAGCGCAAAGACCTCCTCGGCGGTGCAAAAGGAAACCTGCCAGCCACGCTCGCCTCCCACATTCAGCTCCTGTAGCTCCTTCAGCGTGTAATCGCTGAGATTTCCCGTTCCGTCGGAGATGCGCTCCAGATTGCCGTCATGGGAAACGACCAGCCCCCCGTCCTTTGTCAGCCGTATGTCGAATTCGATCTCGTCAGCGCCAAGAGCCAGCGCCGCGGCGAATGCGGGGAGTGTATTTTCGGGCATCAGAGCCGACAGGCCTCTGTGAGCACAAAATTTTCTCATACATTCTCATCCTTTCTCCGGTTGCGGTCAAAACGCATACCGTTTTGGGGTATTTTGATATTTTGAGATATTCTTAAGCTGCATTATAGCACGGGGAAAGCGAAAAGTCAATGCTGCGGAGAGATTTCGAAAATGTTTCGTGGCCAAAGACCTTGACAGAGGATTTTGGACGATGCTATAATATGAAAAAACGAAGCATGCACAGCACAAAAGCAAAAGGAGCGCCGTATGTCAAACGAGAAAAAGCAGATAAGGCCCCTGAATATCGTAGTTCCCGCCGTCCTTGACTGGGACTGGCACACGCCCGACGAGATCGTGGCAGAGCTTTCGGAGCAGCAGGCAGCCTTTGGCATCAACCGCTTTATACTGGCCTTTCCCAGCAAGGGCTACCGCTCGGCAGAGTTTCCTACCATGGAATACGTGGAGCGATACGCACGGAATTTTAAGAAGGTGCGGGAGCGGGTAGCGCCGCTGGGCATTGAGTGCGGCTGGTGGTTCTGTGGCAGCATCAAGCTGGGTCACGGCGAGGGCTTTACCCGAGTAGTGACGCAGCATGGCGAGGAGGTCTTTTATTCCACCTGCCCGCTGGATACTGCCTTCCGTCAGCGGCTCTGCGACTATGTCATGACCTTTGTGGAGATCGCTCGTCCCGCTTTCCTTTTTATGGAGGACGATTTCTCCATGCACGCCTCCGCCGCAGGCTACGGGTGCTTCTGTGAGCATCATCTGGAGGCGTTTGCCCGCAAAACGGGGCGGAAATATACCCGTGAGGAGCTGGTAGGTCTGCTCGCCCAAAGAACCGACGAATCCCTCGCGCTCCTGCGGGAGTGGCGGGAGCTGATGAAGGAATCGCTGGTGCTACTGGCCACCGATATCCGACGTGCCGTGGATGCGGTGGATCCCGACATCCCCATCGGCGCGATGGAGTCCAGCTGCTCCGATCAGGACGGCAACTGCGCCTACGCCGTGGCCAAGGCGCTGGCCGGCGACAGACACACGCCCTACTCCCGCCTTTGCGGTGCCATGTACAACGGCGTGCGGGTGCCGGAGATCCCAAAGCAGCTGTTCCATCCCATCTATACCAAGCAGCATATTACCGAGGATTTCGACTATTTCTTCGAGGGGGATTGCTTTCCCCATACCCGCTTCTTCACCTCGGGCAAGGAGATGCAGGCAATGCTGGCTGCCGTGTATGCCGCAGGCTTTGACGGCACGACCCTGCAGACCCAGCAGTGCCTTGACGACGCCAACGAGGACAAGGCCTTCGGTGCCGCCTTTGCCAAGGAGCGTCCTCGCCACGAGGCGCTGCATCAAGTGGCCAAATGGTGCGAGTTAAAGGGTGTTGAGATCACCTTTGACCCCTTCTACAACACCCTTTCTGCCAAAAACAAGCTCCCCGATTGGGCGCAGACCGCAGGTCTGATGGGCATTCCCTATACTACCCTGCCCGCTGATGTGGCTATGTGGGATGACCGCCCTGCCACGTATTATCCTCACGAACGGGTGCTGGAATATCTGTCCAAAACGCTGTTCCTTGACGGCGACGCCGCCAAGGCGCTTTGTCGGAGAGGATACGGCGAATATCTTGGCGTGGAGATCGGCGAGGACGTGGCAACGGCTCCCTTCAAATACGATTGCTGCGCGCGGGAGATCATCTGCGACGGCTACGCGCCCACAAGCCGCGGCCGAAACATGGCCATTCCGCATCTTTATTCCGCGGGGCACAGCGGCAAGCTGCTGCGCATGACCGTGACCGACGCCAAAACCGAGGTGCTGACCGAGGCGTATACCTTCCAACGTGAGCTGATCTGCCCCGCCATGACCAGATTCCGCAACAAGCTGGGCGGTACGGTGGTCGTGATGGGCATGACGCTGGAGAAGAACTTCTCCCAGTCACTCTTTAACTACCGCCGTCAGAAGCTGCTGCAGCAGATGATCTGCGATGCCGCCGACGAATTTGTACTGGTGAAGGACGCTCCCCGCGTCTTTGCGCTGATGAACGAGCCGAAGGACGAGGCGCGTGCGGAAATGCTTGGCCTTCTGACGCTGATCAACCTGGCGGGCGACGGCGCGGAGTTCTTGTCGTTGCATTTGCCGCCAAAGTGGCGCAAGTACCGCGAGATCCTTTCGATGGATGCTACCGGCGCCTGGTGTCCCGCCGCCTTTGAGGCAACGGAGGACGGCATCCTGCTCACCGAGGGCACGGATTATCTGCACCCGGTGCATTTACTGTTCCGCTGATAAAAAAGAACGGAGAACCGCGGTTCTCCGTTCTTTTTTTATTTTCTGCCCCGCATGATAAACAGTGGGGAAATGGCCAGAAACGCGGCAGTCACGATCAGATTCAGCACCGTGGCGATGGCCGCAAACAGTACGATTTTATCCAACGCAATGCCTACGATGATCAGCACCGCCGCCGGTGCCATTCCAAAGTAGACGAACATCACCTGGATCAGGGAGCGGATCATCTGGGAAATGCCAGTGGACAGGGAAAGATCCACGAACACACCCACGCTGTCGCAGTACGTGCTCATGGAGAGGATCAGCAGCAGCCAAAGCAACGCCTCGCCGGGGTGTGCTCGCAGCAGCAGTGCAGAGATCAGAAAGGCGGGCAGCACGTCAAGAAGGGTGTTCAGCGCACCGCCGAGGAAGGAGTAAACCACCTTGCGATGGGCGGTATCCGGTATGAGGAAAAAGCACTCCTTCTCAATATCCGTGGCGATGGGGTTGCCGAGGGCGCGGAAAAAGCTGATGCCGGCCAAGGTCAGCGCCACCGCCGGGAAGAAGGTGGAGTCCAGCACCAAAACGAGAAGGGCGGAAACGCCCAGCCCCGCGACGAGGTAGGTCTCGGAGGTTTTGGTGAATATTCGCAGGTGGGCGAAGCGGAAGCGATTGTAAAGCGCCTTGTGGAAGTAGACCGTGGCGCCCGTGCCCCGATGGAAGCCGTCTCGATGCAGACGGTCGCTGCGATCCTTCTTGCGCTTGTTCAGCCCGTTTTTGGCCTGCTGTGCCGCCAGTGCCGCGGCGGTCTCCTCCGAGCGAGCCATGGCCTCCTCATAGAAATCAGCCTTGGTGTGACGGATGAGCAGTAGCAACAGCGGGAGCGCAAGCACCAGCGCGGCACCTGCCGCCAGCGCGCTGAGGGCATTGCCCTCGAAGGCATGAAGCACCAGCGCCTTCAGCCAGCCCCAGATGGGGATAAAGCGGGTGGCGGGAGCGTTGAAGAAGGCGGCAGCCGCCCCCAAATGGTCGCCGCTCCAGTCCTGGCTGTAAAGATAATAGCCACCGGCCAGCAGTATCAGGAGCGCATAGGTGCCGTAGCGCAGGACGCTTTGCAGGCGCGGACGGCCGGAGGTGACGGTGTAGCACAGCACCGAGATCAGCTTGGAGTAGATCATCAAAAGCAGCCATGCCAGCATCAATGCCGCCGCAGCGCCGATGCCAAGGCCCAGATTCAACACGAGATTGGGGATTTGGAAAATCAGATACAGCGTGGCGACAAGGGAGGTGCCCGCCTGCATGATCAAACGGAAGAGCAAAACGGATTGGGGGCGTAACGGGGCGGAAAACAATAGGTTGACGTCTGCCATCAGGAAAATAGAGGATGCGCTTTTCTGCGCACCCAGCACCGAGGTGACAAGCACCACCAGCACCACGCCGCCGGCAATCAGCTCTACCAGGGTCATGGCAGTTTCCGGATCTATCTCCTCCTCCGGCGGGATCTCCTCGTCCCCCTCCGGCAGCGTGTCCTCGTAGCCGTCCTCCGGGGTCTCCTCAAACAGCGATTCCAGCGCCACAGCGCCCAGACCGAAGATCACACCAATGGCAAGGCAGACCAACAAAAAGACTGCCACCCACGTGCGAAAAAGCTTGCGGATCTGGTTTTTCACTGTGTGAAGCATGTAATATAGCGTCAATCGCATGTTACGTTGCCTCGCTTCCCTCTGCGGCGCCCTCGGTGATGGCGAAGAACAGATCCTCCAGCCGCTCGCCGTCCTTCTCCAGCTGCTCTCTGGTGACGTCCGCGCGCAGCACGCCGCCCTGCATGATGAGGGTGCGATCCCACAGCATATCAATGCTGTCGATCATGTGGGTGGAAACCAACACCGTTCGGCCCTCCTCCCGCATTTCGGCCATCAACTGCTTCAGCTCCTTGATGGCGTGGGGATCAAGACCGATCATCGGCTCGTCCATCAGCAGCAGACGGGGGCGGGGGAGAAGCCCAAGGCACAGATTCAGCTTCTGCTGCATTCCCTTGGAAAGCTCGTCACCGAACTTTTTGCGCTTGTCGGAAAGCTCAAAGCGATCCAGAAGCTCCGTGGCGTATGCCTTATAATCAGTGAGGCGGTAGGCACGGGCAATAAATTCCATATGCTCTCCCACGGTGAGATTCGGGTAGAGGGAGGGGATCTCGGGCACGTAGCCGAAGATCCGCTTGGCCTCCACGGATTTATTGTCAAGGCCGTTCACCAGAATCTGCCCATCGTAGCGCAAAAAGCCGGTGATGGACTTCAAAAGGGTGCTTTTTCCCGCACCGTTCGGCCCCAAAATGACTGTAATGCCGCCGGGAGGAAGATGGAAGGAAACGTTATTGCAGGCGATATTTTTGCCATATTTTTTGGTAACACCGGAAACGGATAGCATAATGACCTCCTTATGTGATGATGCGGATCAGCTTCGATTGCGCAGACCCTTGGGATAGTGGTTTTTGAGTCGGCCGCAGACCGCCTTGCCGCCGCCGAGGGGGGCCCCCTCGAAAAGCACGCAGGCGTAGCCGTTTTTCTCGTCGGACAGCTCCGGGGCATCAATCTCCTCGCCCCGCAGATAACGGTTCACCCGCTCGTCCGAGGCGGAAAGCAGCAATTTTCGCTTAAAACTCGCACCGTATGCCGAGTAAAATTGATGGTGCGGCTCAATGCGTCCCTTCAGCAGCGTGCCGACGCAGACACCGGGCGCGAACACACCGCTGCCCGGTACGGGAATATCCGGCACCAAATAAATGCTATCCCGCAGCTTTGCCAGACGCTTTTGGGGCATTTTCTCCAGCGTTTCGGCAAAAAGTGCCGTAACGGTGTCGGTTTCAGCCTTGGTCAGCAGTGTGAGGCCGTCTTTTTTGGGGGAGGCGGGCACTCCGGTGGCCGCCCGCTTCAGCAGCGCCACGAATTGCCCCTCGCCGGGGGAACGGTGGGGGTAAAAGCGGCGGCAGAGGCGCAGCTCCTCACGGCCGGAGAGAGGGATCCCGTCGGCTGTGGCGGCGGCAATGGCGGGAGAAACGGGAATCAATTGAAAATCGGGATGACGATCCAGCAAAAAAAGCACGTTTTCCTCGTTTTCCTCCAAGGAGAAGGTGCAGGTGGAGTAGAGCAGTCGCCCGCCGGGGGCAACGCAGCGCACCGCATTTTCGAGGATCTCCCGCTGACGGGCGGCAGAGGCGCGGACGTTTTCCTCGCTCCATTCCTCGCCCGCCACCTCGTATTTACGGAACATTCCCTCGCCGGAGCAGGGCGCGTCCGCAACCACCAGATCAAAATATGCGCCGTAAAAATCCGCCAGCACCCGGGTATCCAGATTGGTGATGACGGTGTTGCAGACGCCCATACGCTCCATGTTGCCCTGCAGAATCCTGCACCGTGCAGGCACGTATTCGTTGGAAACCAGCACCCCCGCCTCGCCGATAGCGGCGGCAAGCTGGGTGGATTTCCCACCGGGGGCGGCACAGAGGTCAAGCACTCGCAGCCCCTCGCGCGGCGCTGCGGCGGCCACGGTGCTGATGGCGCCGGGATCTTGCATATAGAACATCCCCGCATGATGCGCAGCAAGCCCACCCACCTTCTCCTCCGGGGCGTAGTAGGCATTTGCCACAAAGGGCAGGGGAGTAACGGAAAAGGGCAATAACGGTATGAGATTTTCCGCGGTTGCCTTGCGGGTGTTCGCCCGCAGCGCCCGCACGGCGGGCTGCTCCAGCGCGGCGGAGAAGGCCTCGTATTCGGTTTGGGGAAGCAGGCCGCGCATGCGCGCGAGAAAGGCCTCCGGAATCATTGCTGCAGCTCCTTTCCTGGGGAAATCGGTCGTTTTCCCTACAAGTATACCCCGAAGCGGCGTTTCTTGTCAATAAGTTTTTTGAAAAAGGTATTGACAACCGTGTTTTTTTGTGTTATAATAGCAAGGCAAGTGAAGCGGGACGCCCCCGCCCGGTGCGCCGGAGTGGTGGAATTGGCAGACACCCGGGACTTAAAATCCCGTGGAGAGAGATCTCCGTGACGGTTCGACCCCGTTCTCCGGCACCATAATTTTATATCGCGGGGTAGAGCAGTTGGTAGCTCGTCGGGCTCATAACCCGGAGGTCAGGTGGTTCAAGTCCCCTCCCCGCAACCATATTGTGCATCCTTAATGGATGCCACCCCAAAAAACCCAGATGTCGTAAGGCTTCTGGGCTTTTTTGTACCCATTTTTCATAGTTCGATTTTAATAGATGCCAAAC
>SVTA01000029.1 GCA_015064005.1 Oscillospiraceae bacterium | reverse complement strand
CCTACTGCGACCTGCTCTGCAAAGGCGCGATCCAATACGGCGAGCCGATGAATGTGACCGTGCCCACCGGCAACTTTGGCAACATCTTTGCCGCGTATCTGGCAAAGCAAATGGGGCTGCCCATTGATCAGCTGATCTGTGCCTCCAACAAGAACCACATCCTCACGGATTTCCTTGCTACCGGCACCTATGACCGCAACCGCGATTTCTACCTGACCATGTCCCCCTCCATGGACATTCTCATTTCCAGCAATCTGGAGCGTCTGCTGTACTTTGTGGCCGGTCCCGAGCGCACCGCCGCTTATATGAAGCAGCTGAACGAAACCGGCGCCTACACCGTAGAGGAGGATGTGCGCGAGGCCATCGCTGCCAATTTCCACGGCTACTTTGCCGATGAAGCGGAAACCGCCGCCACCATCCGTCGGACGATGGACCGCTTTGGCTACCTTATTGATACCCACACCGCCGTGGCCGTTTCCGCCGCGGAGCAATACGTAGAAAAGACCGGTGACCGCAAGCCTATGGTGATCGCCTCCACCGCCAGCCCCTATAAATTTGCCGCTGATGTGTATGCCTCTCTTTACGAGGGCACCCCTGCTTCTCCCTTGGCCGCGCTGGACGAGCTCTCTGCCAAGAGCGGCACCGAGATCACCTATCCTCTCCGCGGCATTGGCGAGCGCACTGTCCGCTTCACCGACGTGGTAGAAGCGAGCGAAATGCAGGACGCCGTATTTGCCTATCTCGCAAAATAAAAAGGATGCGGAGCCTCGCTCCGCATCCGCAAAATTCAGTTTTGCTTGGGCTTGAAGGTGGCACAGATGGTATCTGTGCTGGAGGTGGCGTGACTGGGGCCTACAGCGATCTTGGAGGCGGTGCAATGGCAGTCGCCCTCGTGGTACGCGCAGTTCTTTACGTCACAGGTGATGCCGCTGTTAATATGATCGCAGCAGCTCTTCTTTTCTTTCATTTCCATGATACTATCCCTCCTTTCGGGTGATAGTATCAGTATGCACCGCATCTCCTCGATTTATTCTGCAGAAAGGAGCCGTTTATGGCAGTATATACCATTGCTGACCTGCATTTGTCAGCCTCATCGGATCATCCCATGGACGTATTCGGCTCCCGCTGGCAGCACTATACGCAAAAAATCGAAAAAAACTGGCGCGCCGTAGTGGCGCCGGAGGATACTGTGATCTTACCAGGCGATATTTCCTGGGCAATGACCCTGAAGGAGGCGCTGGCGGATTTTCAGCTCCTTCATTCCCTGCCCGGAAAAAAGCTGATCGGCAAGGGAAACCACGATTTTTGGTGGGAAACCGCCGCAAAGCAGCAGCGGTTCTTCGACGAGCACGGCCTTGATAGCTTTTCTCTGCTTTATAATAACGCCTTTGTCGTAGAGGACTTCATCGTTTGCGGCACCCGCGGCTGGTTCCTTGAAAAAGCACAGCAGGTCACCGTCGGTGAGGTGGATTACGACAAAATTCTGAATCGGGAGCTGGCACGGCTGAAGCTGAGCCTCAATGCTGCCGCGGAGCTGCAAAAAAGCCATCCCGACAAGGAAATTCTGGTCTTTTTACACTTTCCGCCACTGTGGGGCGACTTCATCTGTCCGGAGTTCCTTGCTGTTATACGTGAATTTGGCGTAAAGCGCTGCTTCTTTGGCCACATTCACGGCAGCTACAACGCCCCCCGCGTGCAGAGCTATGAGGGGCTTTCCCTCCATTTGATTTCGTCAGATTATCTGAATTTTATCCCTTTTCGCATTCACCGAAGCGCAGAACTGTGAACTTTTTATTATTTTAATAAAAAGGCTTGACAAATCAAGGCAAAAACAGTAAAATATACTTTGTATGAATTTTTCTATCATCGGAGGAATAAAAAATGAAATTGGTTAAGTCCGAAAAGATCGAGAACAGCAGATACGAGCTTCACATCTCGGTCGATAAGGCTACCTTTGAGGAGGCCGTAAACAAGGCCTACCAGAAGGAAGGTAAAAAGATCAGCGTGCCCGGCTTCCGTAAGGGCAAGGCTCCCCGCTCCATTATCGAGAAGATGTACGGTGCCGGCGTGTTCTACGAAACCGCCATCAACGACCTCATCCCCGGCGCTTACAGCGAGGCTCTGGATGAGTCCGGCATCTCCCCCGTTGCGCAGCCTGAGTTTGACATCGTTTCCATTGACGAGAACGGCCTGCTCCTTTCCGCCAAGGTTTATGTAAAGCCCGACGTTACGCTTGCCGACTACACCGGCATTGCCGTCAACCGCACCGTTGCTCCCGTTGAGGATGCAGAGGTGGAGAGCGAGATCAACACCGTACGCGAGCGCAACTCCCGCGAGGCTGAGGTTCTTGGCCGCGCTGCCGAGTCCGGCGACACCGCCGTGATCGACTACGAGGGCTTCTGCGACGGCGTTGCCTTTGAGGGTGGCAAGGGCGAGGATTACGCTCTGAAGCTTGGCTCCAACACCTTTATCCCCGGCTTTGAGGATCAGATCATCGGCCACAAGGTTGACGACGAGTTTGATGTCAACGTTACCTTCCCCACCGAGTACCACTCCGCAGAGCTGGCCGGCAAGGAGGCTACCTTCAAGTGCAAGATCCACGCGCTGACTCGCGTAGAGCTGCCCGAGCTTGACGATGATTTCGCCAAGGACGTTTCCGAATTTGACACGATGGATGAATACAAGGCTGATCTGAAGGCAAAGATCGAGAAGAGACACCTTGATTCTGCCGATGCTGCTGTCGGCGAGCAGCTTGTGGATGCCCTCATCGAGAAGATGGAGGCTGACATTCCCGCTCCTATGTACGACGCTGAGACCGAGAATTTCCTGCGCGACTACGACAACAGACTGCGCATGTCCGGTCTTGACCTCAACACCTATATCAAGTACACCGGCATGACCCTGGAGAAGCTCCGTGAAGAGTTCCGTCCCCAGGCCGAGCGTCAGGTGAAGGCACGCCTTGCTCTTGAGAAGGTTGCCGAGCTTGAGAAGGTAGAGGTGACCGAGGAGGACATCAACGCCGAGTACGAGCGCATTGCTGCCGCTTACAGCATGACGGCCGACAAGGTGAAGGAAAGCCTGCCCGCTGACGTGATCGTGGAGGATCTCCGCGTGAAGAAGGCAATGGATCTCGTTCGCGAGAAGGCTGTTGTCACCGACGTCGCTCCCGAAGAAAAGAAGACCGAGGAAGAGGCTTAACCCCTTTTCTCCACACATCGGTAGCCGCGACGTTGTCGCGGCTACTGCGTTCTATATCAAAATATCAAAAAATGGAGGTTTTCAAAGAATTATGATGGATTTTTACCGCAACAACGCATTGGTCCCCATGGTCGTTGAGCAGACCGGCCACGGCGAGCGCTCCTTTGACATTTTTTCCCGACTCCTCAATGACCGTATTATTTTTCTCTCCGATGAGGTAAACGACACCACCGCTTCCCTTGTGGTAGCACAGATGCTGTTCCTGGAGGCACAGGATCCCGACAAGGATATCAGCTTCTATATCAACAGCCCCGGCGGCTCCGTTACCGCAGGCATGGCCATTTACGACACCATGAATTACATCAAGTGTGATGTGTCCACCATCTGCATCGGCATGGCCGCCTCCATGGGCGCCTTCCTGCTTTCCTCCGGTGCCAAGGGTAAGCGCTTTGCGCTCCCAAACAGTGAGATCATGATCCACCAGCCTCTCGGCGGCGCCAGAGGCCAGGCCTCCGACATCAAGATCCAGGCCGATCTCATTCTTCGAACCAGAGATACCCTCAATCGTATCCTTGCCGAGAACACCGGCAAGACTGTGGAGGAAATCGCAAGGGATACCGACCGCGACAACTTCATGACCGCAAGCGAGGCACTGGCCTACGGTCTTGTGGACAAGGTGCTGGCAAAGCGTGCCTAATTCTTTTTTGAGGTTACTCTATGGCAAACAATAACAACAAAAGCGGACGCTACTGCTCCTTCTGTGGTAGAAACGAAACGCAGGCAAACTACCTTATCCCCTCCCCCACCGGCCTTTATATCTGCGATTTCTGCGTAGACGCCTGTGCAGAGCTGATCGAGGAGACCGAGGAGCTGCAAGCCGAGGGCACCAATCAGGGCGCCTTTACGCTGGATACCCTGCCCCGCCCCACGCAGATCAAGGCTGCACTGGATGAATACGTGATCGGTCAGGACGAGGCAAAGGTGGCGCTTTCTGTGGCGGTTTACAACCACTACAAGCGCGTGCTGTACGCCGAGGCAACCAACGCAGTCAAGAAAAAGGGCAAAAAGGAAGAGGTTGAAGAAACCGATGGCATTGAGCTGCAAAAAAGTAACGTGCTGCTGCTGGGTCCTACGGGTGTAGGTAAAACCTACCTTGCTCAAACGCTGGCAAAGACGTTACAGGTTCCCTTCGCCATCGCCGATGCCACCACGCTGACCGAGGCGGGGTACGTAGGCGAGGACGTTGAGAACATTCTTCTGCGCCTCATTCAAGCCGCCGACTTTGATATCTCCCTTGCCGAGCGCGGTATCATCTATATTGATGAGATCGACAAGATCGCCCGCAAGAGCGAGAACCGCTCCATCACCCGCGACGTATCGGGCGAGGGCGTACAGCAGGCATTGCTGAAGATTCTCGAGGGTACGGTGGCAAACGTGCCTCCCCAGGGCGGACGCAAGCACCCGAATCAGGAATTCATCCACATCAACACCAAAAACATTCTCTTTATCTGCGGCGGTGCCTTTGAGGGGCTGGAGGCCGTGATTGAAAAGCGAAAGGGCAACCAGACGGTTGGCTTTGGCGGCGAGATCCTGAAAAAAGAGGAAAAGAAGAAGGCCGGACTTTACCGCGACGTACTGCCGCAGGATATTGTCAAATACGGTCTGATCCCCGAGCTGGTGGGACGCGTTCCCGTGATGGTTTCCCTCACGGAGCTTGACCGCGACGCGCTGGTACGCATCATTCGCGAGCCGAAAAACTCCCTTGTGCGCCAGTATCAGAAGCTCTTTGATATGGACGGCGTAAAGCTCACCTTTACGGAGGGCGCCATGGAGGCCGTAGCCGAGCTGGCTCTCGCCCGCAACACCGGTGCCAGAGGCCTGCGCGCCATAATGGAAAATCTGATGCTTTCCACCATGTATGAGATTCCCGCCCGCAAGGACGTCTGTGAGGTGCAGATCACACCGGCATCCGTGCGCGGTGAGGAAAAGCCCCGTTACGTGCTGCTGCGCGATACGGTGGACACCGAGGAATAAAAACTCAAAAAGTCGGAGGGAGACCTCCGACTTTTTGAGTTTTACATCACGAACATATTTTTAGACCAAATGTTTGGCTGTTTGAAAGCGCAGCAGCAAGCAATAGATGCATATTATTATAGCCAAAAGAGAAAAAAGCGTTCCGGAAATTCTTAACCGAACAGAGTTTAATAATACCGCTGCTATAAAATCGATGAATGTTGATATCGTCATTAATATGAGGAAACAATCTTTAGCCCAAGAGAATTTTTTTCCTAAAAGCAACATTATAGTGTTAGAAAACCATAGAAGAGTTACAATCCCGATCATAACGCGACATAAAAGCAATAAATGTTCTTCATAGGCAGCAAAACAACACAGAGGGATAGAGACGATGGAAAACGGGAGCAGAAGCAGCGAAAGAGTAAAGAGAACTCCAATAGTGCAGCTAATTTTTATTGCGTATAATAATTTGACAATATTGTACATTTTTTTATACATTCCGTAACCTCCCGTAAAGAATTAAAGCCGCCTACAAATTCATTATACCAAACCGTAAATCGCTTGTCAACATATGCCATCGGCCTCGCCGCTCATCCGATCTCTGAAGCCGGTAGGACTGATGCCATAGTGCTTTCGGAAGGCATTAGAGAAATAATAGGCGTTTTGATAGCCGCAGAGGGCGGCAATCTCGTTCACCTTCATCTTCCCCTCCAGCAGTAGCTGCTTGGCATATTGCAGCCGCATACGGCAGAGCAGCTCCGAGGGGGTGCAGCCTACGTGGCGCTTGCATTTCCAAATCAGTCCTACGTGGGAAAGATGCACCTCGTCGGCCAGCTCCTCAATGCTGATCTTTTCCGCCAGATGCTCTGAAAAATAGGAAAGCATAAAGGCAATATCCGGATCTCTCGCCCCCTCGGCCATAGGTGCCGAACCGTTAAAAATATTGTATTCCAAAATCACCGTTTTCACCGCGTGCAGGAAAATATCATTGGCGTTTTTGGGCAATGTCAACGCCGTTTCGTCCAGATATTCGGTAAGTGCTCGCACATGGCCTTTGGGGATATTCAACCTACCGGCAGGCAGATTTTGCAGCATCGCCTCATCCTCGGCCAAAAAACCTACCTGATGAAAGCCAATGGGCGTGATCACACGTCTTGTAAAGGGGGTATTCTTTGGAAAAAACAGAATTTCATCCGCCCCTGCAATATGCTCCTTCCCATCGAAGCGCACACTGCACGTGCCCGCCGTCAGGATCAACAGCATATGCCACCGACGCGAGCCCTCCGTCATTTCAAAAAAAGACCGCCGCTGAAAGCTGTTATGAAAAATCAAGTGCAGATCCATCTCATATCTCCAACTATAAATTATTATATCTTAATTATAAATTATTTTATTGTATTTGTCAAGCGCGCGTGATAGAATGATGGCAAACAAAGCAAAAGGAGTACGGCTATGAATCCCAACCTGCCTCACGAAACGCTTACCTGCGACCTCTGCATCATCGGCGGCGGCCTTTCCGGCTCCTTCGCCGCTCTTGCCGCCGCCAGACACGGCGCCAAGGTGATTCTGATGCAGGATCGCCCCATGCTTGGCGGTAACGCCTCCTCCGAGATCCGGATGTGGGTGCGGGGCGTCAAGAATCCCTTCGACCGCGAAACCGGCTATATTTCCGAACTGGAGCAGCGCAATATTTACGGCAACCCCACGCTGGTGCCCTCCCTTTTTGACGCCACGCTTTACGGCATGCTCCGCGAAAACGAAAACATCAGGCTTTTGCTGAACACCTCCTGCTCCGACGCCAAAGCGGAAAGCGGCAGGATCATCAGCGTCACCGGCTGGCAAAGCACCACCTACACCTGGTTTACGGTGGAGGCAAAGCTCTTTGCCGACTGCTCCGGTGACAGCATTCTCGCCCCCCTCGTAGGCGCGGAATACCGCAAGGGACGCGAGTCCAAGGAAGAGTTCGGTGAAACCCTCGCTCAGCCCGAGCCCGACACCCACACCATGGGCATGTCCGTGCTGCTGGCCGCGCGGGAAACCGACCATCCCGTCAAATTCATCCCGCCCTCCTTTGCCAACGTGTATCCCACGGACGAGTCCTTCTCCGGCGATGTGGGCGCCAGCGTCCACGCCCAGGTGCGCGATCATAAGATCGGTACCAGCGGCGGCAATCTCTGGTGGGTGGAGCTTGGCGGCGAGTGTGACACCATCTTTGACGCAGATCGTGTACGAGACGAGCTTCTCGCGGCCATTTATGGCGTTTGGGATCACATCAAGAACCGGGACGATCACGGCTTCGAGAACTGGGAGCTGGAGTGGGTCGGATTTTTGCCCGGCAAACGGGAATCCCGCCGTTATGTGGGTGACGTGCTGATGAACGAGCACGACGTGCTTTCCGGCGGGCATTTTGAGGACGAGATTGCCTTTGGCGGCTGGCCGCTGGACGATCACAACCCTTACGGTATGCGGAAAAACGAAGGGAGCAATATCGCCTCGGTGATGATTCCCGTAGACGAGATCTACGGTATCCCCTACCGCGCGCTCTATTCCAAGAATATCGATAATCTGATGTTTGCCGGCAGAAATATCAGCGTCACCCACGTGGCGCTTTCCTCCACCCGCGTGATGGGTACCTGTTCCCTCATCGGACAGGCGATGGGCACCGGGGCTGCTCTGGCACTCCGCTACGGCTGTACGCCCCGCGAGATCTATCCCGCACATATCGACGAACTGCAGCAAACGCTGCTTTGCGACGGGATGTTCCTCCCTCACGTGTCGCGCAGAGTCAGCGACCTCACAATCTCCGCCACGGTCAATCTGAGCGCCGAGGAGCGCACTGTTCTTTTCAACGGTATTGAGCGTCCCCGCTCCTATTTCGGCGAAAACGCCATCGTCAAGCGCCCCGGCGAAAGCCTGATATTTGATTTTGGCAAGCCGACAGCGCTGCACACGCTCCGGCTGCATTTTGACCCCGACTACGAGCGTCTTTCCATCTCCGACAACAAAAAAATGCGCGTGTTTGCCATGAAGCTTCATACCGGCAAGGATTTCCGCCCCGTACGCGTAGCTGCCACCATACTCAAGCGCTTTGCAGTGCTGGCTGACGGTAAGGAAATCTATCGCGCCGAAAATAACCATCTGTCTTTGGTGAAAATCCCTCTGCACCTCACGGCAAGTAAAATCGAAATCCAGCTGCTGGAAACCAACGGCGCCGATACCGTACGCATCTACGGCGCGGACTTCATTGAGTCATAACGAAAAAACTCCCGTCATGCGGGAGTTTTTCCTTTTTTTAGGTTTTTTGCCGTCTTACGTTGATTTTTTGCATTCCTTATGCTATAATATATAAGTATGATAAAAAAGCATAAAAATCCCCCATTCCCCATAGGGTTTTCCATGGGGGTGATGCTATGAACGCTGAACGATGTGCTGCCCGACGGCAGGATATTTTCGTTCGCTTGTTTTTTCGGTTTTTACTGTGCTATCTGCTTGCCTTTGCGGTGGGCTATCTGCTGGCTGTGCGTGGAATCGGGCTTCTGCTCCGTGAGCACGTTGCGCTCGCCACTCCACTGTTCGCTTTACTGGCACTGGCAGGCGGATTTTCCCGGATCTCCGGCATCTATCTGCTGCTGCTTACCATGATAAAGGCGCTGTGGGAGGCGCAGCTTGCTTTGCGTATTGTACTGCTTTGGAAAACAGGTGCTATCAACATTCTTGCAGCAAACGGATGCCTGCTGGCTCTCTGCTTTTCCCTGATCCTCTCCCTTACAGCGGCCGCTCTTGCCCGTCGCTTTGCCTTTGAAAGCTATCTTTGTGACCTGAAGCTGCTCTGCTCGCGGGAATGCACCCGCTATTTGCTCAAAGCGCTTTTGCTTTTTGCCCTTGGACTTTGCTCGTATCTGCTTTGGTCACATCTTCTCAACCTCTTCCCTCTGTAGAAAGGAAACGTTATGGAAAACGAAAGAAAAAGAAAATCCTTCTTCCAAAAAAAGGACCGTCCCGATCTGATGCCGGAGGACACCTCCCCTACCCTGGCTTATTTTTTTAAGCTACTGGGGCGTAAAGCCGGCAAGCTGCTTTCCCTGAATTTGCTGATGGTCTTACAGGTGCTGCCTCTTGTGATCGCCGTTTTCGTCTATATGATGGGCGCCAAGACCCCGACGGTAGAAAGCCCGATGTATGCGCCGTTGCTCGGCACCTACATTGCGGGCGGTTCCCCCATTGCCGGCACGCTGCTGGGACTCTTTGGCCGGCAGCTGGATATTCCCGTGATGACCACCGGCCGCCTTATTGTGATCCTTTGTCTCGTGGGCTTTACCCTACTTACCTGGGGTTGGCAAAACGTAGGTGCTGTCTATAACCTGCGCAGCATGGTGCGCGGTGACTCCTGCTTTCTGTGGTCAGATTTCTTCTACGCCATCCGTCGCAATCTGGTGCAGGGTTTTCTCTTTGGCATTATCGATTTTATTATCATCGGCTTGCTTGGCTTTAACATTTATTTCTATTTCACACTCTCGACCGAATTCTCCTATGGCGTGATGTACGCCATATCTATCGCGTTGGCCGTGTTTTATATCTGCATGCGCACCTATATCTACCCGATGATGATCACCTTTGATCTTTCAATCTACAAGCTGCTGAAAAACGGTCTTATTTTCACCCTGCTGGGTATCAAACGCAATATTATGATGCTGCTGGGTATGCTGCTGGTGGTAGTGATCACGCTGGCACTGGTGTTTGGCGGCCTTGCCTCCGGCCTTTCCTTTACGCTGATTCTGCCCTTCTTTTATTTCCTGCCGCTGGTTGGCTTTATCGGCATCTACGCCGCTTACCCCAACATCAAGCGGTATATGATCGACCCGTACGAGCAGCCCGAGGACACGGTGGAGGAGGATTAACCCTCAAGCAACCTGCTGACCGTAACAAATTCATAGCCCGATTCCTGAAGCATTGGTATGATCTGCCGCAGCGCTTCCGGGGTCGGGCTGTTTTTTCCAATGAAATCATGCATCAGAATGATCGAACCGTTTGCGGTGTTTGCGCGCACGTTCCGTACGATATCCCCAACGCTTGGATGTGCCCAGTCACGGGTATCCACACTCCATAAAACAATGGTGTATCCCATTGCGGCGCAGATCCTTTTGACATCCTCGCTGCAAACTCCCTCCGGAGGTCTGAAGAGCCGCGGTGCCTCGCCGGTGATCCGCCGCAGGCACGCATCGCAGGAGCGCACATCCTTTTCCAGCGCCTCGCCGCTCATAGATGGCGTATGATAGTGATTGTAGGTGTGATTGCCAAGCTCGTGCCCCTCGGCTAAAATGCGATGAATCAGCTGCGGGTAGGTTTCCGCGTTGGTGCCAACCGCAAAAAAGGTCGCCTCCACGCCAAACTCCGCCAAAATATCCAAGATTTTCGGTGTATAGCGTGGATGAGGGCCGTCGTCAAAGGTCAGCGCCACGCGCTTTTCTCCTCCGGTACAGGCGTGGCGATAAACAATCTTTGCCGTAGCCCCCGCCGGCAGCACTGTGGCCGTCAGCATTAACAGTACCAGCAAAAACGCCACAAGGCGCCGCCCTCTTATCCCGCACCGCATAATTCATCCAGCGTGCCAAAGCGGTACCCTTCTGCACGCAGCCGACCGATCAGCTCGGGAAGAATGGCAGCGTTGGTAGCCGAGGTGGGGTGAAGCAAAAGCACCGCGCCGTTGTGGACGTGGGCAAGGATTCGCTCCAGGGCGGCATCCGGCGCCATCTGCCGGTCGTTATCCCAATCTGCATACGCAAAGCTCCAAAAAATCGTTTTGTATCCAAGACGCTCCACTGCCGTCAGCATTTCCCGCGAAAATTTGCCCTCCGGCGGCCGGAAATAAGAGGCGCAGCCTTTTCCCGTCGCCTTCAACACCGCCACCTCCAGCGCCTTTATTTCGCTTTGAATTGCCTCAAAGGAGGCATCGGAAAGATTCTTGTGGCTTGCGGTGTGATTACATACGAGATGACCCTCCCGTTGCATACGCTCTACGAGTCCCGTGTTAGCCTCCACAAAATGCTTCAAAAGGAAAAAGGCACCCGGCGTTTCAGTATCGCGCAGCGCGTTTAGAACACGCTCCACATTTCCGTTCTCGTAGCCCGCATCAAAGGTCAGATACACCACCCTTTCGGCGTTTTCGTCGCCGTGAGTGTGGTCGATATAATACCCGCCAAACTCCTCCACGAAGCGCAGCTCCGGTGCCGCCAGTGCCTGCTTGTGCTCCTTGTTTGGCGAGGTATACCAGGAAAGCGCCCCCTTGGCAGATGCGGCAATCGCTGAAAAGCAAAGCAACAGCGCAATAAGCCCAAGCATCAAACTTTTTTTCATTTTATCACCTCCGCTGTTGATAGCATTAGAAAAAAGTCCGCGCCTTACTCTGCAAAAAAATTGGATAAAAAGAGGCGCTCGCTGCCACGGCAGCGAGCGCGCTTCTTTATTTCAATTACTTTTTCATCACGTAGCGGTTGAGGTTGCGCTTGATGTAATTCATAATGCGGCCCTCAAAGCAACGCTTGTTGCGCTGGAAGAAATTGACGACGTGTGCCTGATCATCGCTGCCGAAGCGGCGCTTCAGGCTAAAGATGTACTGTGCCATATCCTTATCGCCCGCGGCCTCCACGTTACGGCATACAAAGGAAACCAGTGCCTCGTTTGCATCGCCGAAATAATGCAGGATCTCATCGGGAGAAAGCAGAGAAAGCTCATACAGCATACGGAAAACGACAGGAGCGCGGAAGAACGTATCCTTCTGCAGCTTTTCCCGCAGACTGGCGGGAAAGCCATCCCACAGGGAAACGGGATCATTTACGAAATTGGAAAGATAGCGGGTAAGATTACCGTTGACAAACTCAAAGTTCAACTCTTTTTCGCTGATGCTCTTTTTGGTATCCTGATCGTACAGGAAATAGTTAAAATGCGTAGCATCATCGCGCAGGCCACTTGCCAGAATCCATCCGCTGATGATGAATGCGGAAAGGCAAAGGGAGATCCAAAGCGCCAGGAGAACCATATTGTCCTTGGCAAAAAAGATGAGGATCAGAAATACGACGGCTACCAGAGCCACGATCAGCGCCTGCACTTTTGCATCGTGCAACAAATTCTTCTTGTTCATTTTTTACCTCTTCTATTATGTTTATATTTTTTGTAGCTTTGCGTAGGTTGCCATCAGCTTTTTGGTGCCCTTGGTATCAAAGGCGATCTCATAGAGATAATCCGCGCCCATCTTCTGCACGCTCAATATCTCCCCCTCGCCAAAAAGCATATGCTTCACGCGATCTCCTGCCGCGAGTATCTCGCGGGGGGCGGCAGGTCTTGCGGGGGTCCTGCCCACGGTAATGCGATCAGCAGCGGCGGTTTCTCTTGCGGTGCGATAGCCGCCATCTCTGCCGTAGCCGGCATAGGCGCCGGCCGTTCGCGGCTTGGCGGGACGGCTGAGCAGCTGCTCGGGGATCTCCTCCAGGAAACGGGAGGCGGGGTTGGCGGCGGTTCGGCCGTATATGGTGCGGGAAGCGGTATGTAGGATGTAAAGCTCGTCCTTCGCCCGCGTGATGGCCACGTAGGCAAGGCGTCGCTCCTCCTCGATCTCCTCCGGGCCGGCAATCACGGTTTGCATACCGGGGAAAAGCCCTTCCTCAAAGCCGGGCAGGAACACCTGCGGGAATTCCAGGCCCTTGGCACTGTGGATGGTCATCATCACCACGGCATCCGCCGTATCGTCGTACCGATCCACGTCGGCCACAAGCGCAGTTTCCTCCAAAAACTCCGTTAATGTGGGGGAATCCGTGCTTTTCATATATTCTACCACATTTGATATGAATTCGTCAAGGTTATCTAAGCGATCTGCCTCCTCCGGACCCAAATTTTTTATCATTTGGCGGTATCCGGACAGATCCAGCACCTGATTTACAAACTTATCCAGCGGCACCGTGTCAAGCAACAGCGTTAATTCATTGATCAGTCCCGCAAATTCCATTAAGGTTTTGGCGGAGCGGGAAAGCGCAAGATACTGATCTGCATGCTCCATCACCGAAAACACGCTGCAGCTCTCCATCACGGCGATCTCCTGCAAAGCAGCCAGTGTTTTCTCGCCAAGACCGCGCCGCGGCTCGTTGATGATACGCAGCAGCCGGTCACGGTCATCGTGATTGTTGATCAGCTGCAGGTACGCTACCAAATCTCGAATCTCCTTGCGGTCAGAGAAGCGCACGCCGCCAAGCATTCTGTACGGTACCGCGCTGCGGGCAAAGGCCATTTCCAAGGCGTTGGATTGGGCATTGGTGCGGTACAGAACCGCAAAATCCCGATAGTGAAGCCCCTCAGTTGCCACCTTCTTTTGAACGATATCCAAAATCGCTCTCGCCTCGGCGTTCTGATGCTCGGGGTTCAGCACGTGGATCTTGCTCCCTGCCCCCCGATTTGTCCAAAGCGTCTTGCCCTTACGCCCCTCATTGTGAGAGATCACTGCGTTGGCGGCATCCAGGATAGACTGAGTGGAGCGATAATTCTGCTCCAGCCGGATAACGGTAGCATCGTCAAATACCCGGTCAAATTCCAGAATATTTGCAATGGTGGCACCGCGAAATTTATAAATGCTCTGATCATCGTCACCCACCACCATCAGGTTCCGCCAACCGCCCGAAAGCAGCGCCGTCAGGCGGAACTGAGCGATGTTGGTATCCTGATATTCGTCAACGGAAACGTAGCGGAACTGGCTCTGATAGCTTTGCAAGATCTCCTTGTGGCTTTCCAGCAGTCGAACCGTGCGGCAGATGATATCGTCAAAATCCAGCGCATTGGAGTCAGCAAGGCGCTGCTGATACGCCTCATAGACCTTGGCGATCTGCTTCATGCGAAAATCGTTGCCGAACTCCAGCAGAAAGCCGTCCGGCTCGATCAGCTTGTCCTTTGCCCTGCTGATGTAGCTCTGCGCACTCTTGATGGGCAACACCTTATCGTCGATGCGTAGCTCCTTCAGCACGGCCTGCATAGCCTTTTTGGTGTCGTCGGTATCGTAGATGGTAAAGCCCTCACGCAGTCCCGCCTCGGCGTAATACCGACGCAGGATGCGCATACAAACGGAATGGAAGGTGCCGGCCCAGATGCCGCTCACAAGGTCGGGATCCTCCGGGAAGGCCGCAGCCAAGCGTGATTTGATCTCTCCTGCCGCCTTGTTGGTAAAGGTGATGGCCAGCAGTCGCCATGGCGGGCAAGGATTATTGGAGAATTCGCACAGCAGCGCACCCAGCTCCTCATCTGTAATGGGCGCGGTCACGACATCTTCCAGAGATGCCACGTGAGCCTCGTCCATATCAAACGGCACGTAATCGCTGTGATAGGCGTTGCCGTAACGGATCATATAGGCAATGCGTCGCACCAGAACAGTGGTTTTTCCGCTTCCGGCGCCTGCCAAGATCAGCAACGGACGGTTGATATGATACACCGCCGCACGCTGCTGTTCGTTTAAAGAACGGTAATAGCGGTCAAACAGGGCACGCTTGGCTCGCAGATATCGTTCGGAAAGCTCGGACATAATAACCTCTCTTTACTAATTATTCGTAATAATGTCTTGCTTCGATCTGAAGAGAAACGGTAGAAAGCAAATAGCAGAAATAAGCAGCGAAAATGATGGCGAACAGAAAATCCGGCATCCAAAGGAACTCCAGCAGCCGATAAATGCGCCGATCCTCCGGCCAAACCTTGACGTAGTCGTAAAGGAAGGAAAAGAGCGCACTGATAAAGCCAAGCAAAAAGCACTTGATCAGCATGCCGTCAAATTCCTCGCGCAAGCGAGCAAGGCTGCGTGATTCAAAATTGCCGTCGGTATGCTCCGGAATGTAGCCGGCATAATGACGGAACGTATAGCGCAGCAGGAGCAGCAGCATCACTAAAAACGTAAGGAAAATCAGCATTTCACCAAGAGAGCTGAGCCACAGCCGGAAATAGGCGGCGGCAGCATCCTGTGTTTTATTGATGGCCGCAGGAGTAAATTCCATATAAAACTGATAAGAAAGCCGCGAGGAAGCGCTTGCGATTCCGCCGAAAGCGGCGGCCATAGCCGCAACGGGCAGACGGTAGCGCCACGGTGCCTTCAGCAGCAGCACACCGACAGCGAACAGCAGCGCGGCAAGCGCGTCGGGAATGATGTTTTGGAAATCCAAATAAAAATCCAGCGTAAGAACAGCACCAAGTCCCAGCAGTACAAAGGCCACCAAATGCCGCGCACGGATGGCTACGCCGGGATGACTTTCCATATGTGCGGCATAAGCCTCAGCCAACCGCAGACGAAATTCATGCTGACGGAGAACGCGCACGAAATACACAATGACACGGCCGAGGTATATAAGGCCGAGGATTAAAACGGGAAACGAAGCAAGCAGGCGCATCACACCGATGTAATCGTAAAGCCACACCATGCCGGAATCCACATAAGCGCTATTGAGCAGCGCCGCAAACTCAGGAAGCAGGCTGATGATCTCCCGCAGGACCAAAAACGCGCAAACGAAGCGTTTGAGACGCTCGGTTACGGAATGGCCGCTGCGGTTAACAGCATAAAGCGGTGCGCAATCGTAGGAAAGCGCCAGGTACTCCATACCGTCAAACAGCGCTCTCACCGCCGGCAAAAAGAAGAAAAGACCGAGGGATGCGCTGCAGAAGGCGGCGATCAGCAGCATGGTGGGCTGCTCGTTGGAGGGTCCCATGCCAAAGATCACCAGCAGCATCAGATTTTTCACGGCATCGGCCAGTGCCAGCTTTAGAAAGGCGCGGCGCGCCTCGGCCATCGGCTCGCTGATACGGGCGTAGGTCAAAAGCCCCAGCCAAATCAACAATGCGCCGATAAAATCCGGTAAAACATCAAGGGTGGCAAAATAAGGATTGAAAAAGAAGCAAAAGCCTGCAAAAATCAAGCCCACGCCCATTGGTCGCATTTTTTTTGACATATTATTTCTCCTTGTTGCGCATATTGCCCATCAGATCGGGTAATTTCGGCGTCGTATCGCTTCCCTCCGGTAAAATGGTGCGGTAGCAGCAATAGAAGAGCCAAAGATTACAAAATACGCAAACCAAGCGAAGTATGGTAACAGGCAACGCAAGTAGCCCGATGTTGTTTTGAATGAAGGCAAAGGGAAGCTTGGCGAACAGATAAAACAAATGGTAGGCCGCCACAAAAATCATGTTACGCAGCGCCCCTGCCTGGATCCGTTGCACCTCAAGCTCCACGGCAAGGCGGAAAACAGCATACAGCAGCAGCAGCTGAAAAGCCAGCGTGAAGGCAAAATATGCCCAGTCGATCACAGTATCCGCAGTGGAAGCAAACAGTGCCATTTCCGGCAGAACATGCGCTGCGGTAAGGCCGTAGACCGTATAGTATACCGCGAACGGAACGGAGAGAAATCCGAGATTTCTGCACCTGTAAAAATTCACCTGATAGGGAGCGAGGCGGAACAGGGCAAAGATCATCAGACCGTAGCCCACCGGCATCACGACAGACAAGGGCGGATACAGCGCCATCACGTTGACGCAAAAATATCCCATCAGCAAAAAGCCAAAGCCCATATTCCACACCTCCCTCTCATTGCGTTACGCCTGATCGGTTCCACCGACGGCGCCGCAGCATTTTTTGTATTTTTTACCACTGCCACAGGGGCAAAGGTCATTTCGACCGATTTTTTCTGCCTTGCGAACTACAACGGTCTTTTTCCCTTCTCCGCTGCCGGCAAAGCCCTCCTGCAGCGGCTTTGCGATCTGCACGCGCTGCACGGGCTGGGGACGGGGCACGGCAGAAAGCACGTGGCGCACCGTTTCCTCGCGGATCTCGGCAACCATTTCCTCAAACATGGCAGAGCCCTGCAGACGGTATTCGTTGACAGGATCGCGCTGGGCATAAGCCTGGAGGCTGATGCTGCCCTTCAGATCGTCCATGGCGTCGATGTGATCCATCCAATGACGGTCAACGGATTGCAGCAGCAGCGACCGCTCGATCTCCTTGAATAGCTCTTCGCCAAACAGCTCCAGCTTCTCCGCATAGATCCGCTCGGCCTTTTCGGTCAGCATCTCGGCAAGATCGTCGGATTTCATCTTCTTTTCCGCCATCTCCTCGGCGTTCAGCTCGTCCGGCTCCAGTAAATAGGAGCGGTAGACGGAGGTCAGCGCCTCCAGATTCCATTCCATAGGATCGTCTCCGGAAGCGAACAACGCTACGTTCTCCTCAATAGTAGAGTGGATCATAGTGCGGATGGTCTCGCTGATATCCTCGCCGTTCAGCACCTCAAGACGCTGGCTGTAAATCAGATTACGCTGCTGATTCATCACGTCGTCGTAGGTCAGCACGTTCTTGCGGCGCTTGAAGTTATTGTCCTCGATTTGCTTCTGCGCCCGCTCAATGGAATTGGAAAGAAGCTTGGCATTGATGGGCTGATCCTCAGGAAGCCCCAGACGCTCCACAAGACCGGAAATGCGATCCGCGCCGAACAGGCGCATCAGATCATCCTCCAGTGAAAGGAAGAAGCGGGATTCGCCGGCATCGCCCTGACGGCCGGAACGACCGCGAAGCTGGTTGTCGATACGGCGGCTCTCGTGTCGCTCCGTACCGAGAATATAAAGACCGCCGGCAGCCTTCACCAGCTCTGCCTCGGGCTCGATCTCCTTTTTGAATTTGGCAAAATGGGCGTGGAACACCTCACGGGCGGCGCGCACCTCATCGTCATCAATATCCGTGGTGCCGGTGGCCATGGCGATCAGCTCCTCGGCATAACCCTCCTTGCGCATTTCGTTTTTGGCCATATATTCGGGGTTGCCGCCCAGCATAATGTCGGTACCGCGTCCCGCCATGTTGGTGGAGATGGTTACGGCGCCCAGCTTACCGGCCTGCGCCACGATCTCCGCCTCGCGCTCATGATGCTTGGCGTTCAGCACGTTGTGCTTGATGCCCTCCCGCTTCAGCTTGGCGGAAAGCTCCTCGGATTTGTCCACGCTGACAGTACCCACAAGCACGGGCTGTCCCTTTTCGTGGCAGGATTTGATCTGCTCGATGATGGCGTCGTATTTTCCCTTCACGGTCTTGTAGACCACATCGTCCTGATCCAAACGGATCATGGGCTTGTTGGTGGGCACCTCTACTACATCCAGCGAATAGATCTCGCGGAACTCCATCTCCTCGGTGAGGGCCGTACCCGTCATACCGGAAAGCTTTGTGTACATACGGAAATAATTCTGGAAGGTGATGGTAGCAAGGGTGCGGTTTTCCTTCTGCACCTTGACACCCTCCTTGGCCTCGATGGCCTGATGCAGACCGTTAGAGTAGCGGCGGCCGGGCATAATACGGCCCGTGAAGGCATCCACGATCATCACGCCGTTTTCGTTTACCACGTAATCCACGTCCCGTCGCATCACACCCCAGGCGTGAATGGCTTGATTCACGTGGTGTGCCAGCTCGGAGTTGGCAGGCTCGGAAAGATTATCCACGCCGAAATACTCCTCTGCGTGACGGGTACCCATAGGAGTCAGTACAGCGTGACGGCCCTTTTCGTCCACCACGTAATCCGCATCCACGTCATCCAGCGATTCCTTCTTGTCCAGCTCCTTTCGCACCTGCTTTTTCATGGTACGCACAAGGGTGTTGGTGCGCTCGTAAAGATCGGTGGATTTCTCTCCTGCGCCGGAAATGATCAGCGGGGTTCTCGCCTCGTCGATCAGGATGGAGTCCACCTCATCCACGATGGCAAACACGTGACCGCGCTGTACCATGTCCTTCTTGTAAACAACCATATTGTCGCGCAGGTAGTCAAAGCCAAACTCGTTATTGGTACCGTAGGTGATATCGGCGCGATAGGCCTCCTGCTTTTCGGCAGCGGTCAGACCGTGCACCACAAGGCCGGTGGAAAGTCCCATAAAGGCATAGACGCGTCCCATCTCCTCGGAGTCACGGCGAGCAAGATAATCGTTGACTGTCACCACGTGCACACCCTGTCCGGTCAGCGCGTTCAGATATGCGGGCATGGTGGCCACCAGCGTCTTACCCTCGCCGGTCTTCATCTCCGCAATACGACCCTGATGCAGTATAATACCGCCCAGCAGCTGCACGTAGAAGGGGCGCTTGCCCAGCACACGCTCGTCCGCCTCACGGACGGCGGCAAAGGCATCGCACAAAATATCATCCAGTGTTTCGCCTGCGGCAAGACGTTCCTTAAGCTTTACGGTGGTACCGGCCAGTTCCTCATTGGAGAGGGCGGCGTAGTGAGGTGCCAACGCCTCGATTTGATCCGCGATGCGGCGTAGCTTTTTGATCTGACGGTCACTGTAGGTGCCGAATATTTTCGTAAGTAATCCCATTGGATCCTCCAAATATACAAATATCTTATTTATTATACTACATAATAAAGAAAATTGCTATAGCAAAACAAAAAAATTTGCAAAAAATTCAGATATCCCTTGCATCTTGGGGCGGTTTTCGCTATAATAAAGGTGTTAAACCACACAAAAGGCGGTTTTTATGTCACATATCCATATAGTATTACATGAGCCGGAGATTCCTCAGAACACCGGCAACATCGCCCGTACCTGTGCGGCCACCGGTGCCTCCCTGCACCTCATACGCCCCATGGGCTTTACCGTTGACGACAAAAAGCTGAAGCGTGCGGGGCTGGATTATTGGGATAAGCTGGATATCACCTATTACGACGGCCTTGCGGATTTTTACGACCGCCACTCGGGTGCCGCGATCTATTATTTTTCCACCAAGGCACAGCACAAGCATACCGATATGACCTACCCCGACGAGGTCTTTTTGATGTTCGGCAAGGAAAGTGCGGGGCTGCCCGAGGAGCTGTTGCTACAAAATGCTGCCCACACTGTGCGCATTCCTATGCGGGATACGTTACGGAGCCTCAATCTCTCCAATGCCGCTGCCATTGCGGTGTACGAGGTGCTGCGCCAGCAGGATTTTGCGGGGCTACGAGAGGACGGCACCCTTACCAAATACGATTGGAGCGCTGCCAATGAATGACGCTGTAATGATCGCCATGAGCGGCGGTGTTGACAGTGCCGTTGCCGCGCATCTGATCGCCGCCAAGGGCACGGCCGCAGGCGTGACGATGGAGCATCTCTCCTATGAAAGCGAGACTGCGCGCCTTACTGCCGCAGCGGATATTGCGGATGCCGCCGCCGTATGTGCTGCGCTGGGTATTCCCCATTACGTTGCGGATCTGCGAGAAAATTTCCGACGCCTTGTGATCGAGCCCTTCATCGCCTCCTACACCGCCGGAGAAACTCCCAATCCTTGCATTGTATGCAATCAAAAAATCAAATTCGGTGCCCTTGCGGACTTTGCCGCGCGGCAGGGCTATCCCCACCTTGCCACCGGCCACTACGCCCGCATTGAGCGGGATTCTTATGGGCGTTACCTGCTGCGCCGCGCCAAGGACGAAGCAAAGGATCAGACCTACGTGCTCTACACACTAACGCAAGGCATGCTGGCCACCACACACTTCCCGCTGGGCGAGCTGACCAAGTCGGAGGTGCGGGAGATCGCTGCCGGGCTTGGATTTTCTGCCGCCGCCAAGGGCGACAGCCAGGACATTTGTTTTATTCCCGACGGCGACTACACCGCCTTCATCGCCCGCCACACGCATACCCCCTTCCCGCCCGGAGATTTCCTCTCCACAGACGGTCGGGTGCTTGGACGCCACAACGGGATCATCCACTATACCCCCGGCCAGCGTAAGGGGCTCGGCATTGCCCTCGGCAAGCCCGCCTACGTGGTTTCTAAATCCGCTGCCGAAAATATCGTGGTGCTGGGTGACAACGAGGATCTTTACTCCCGCCGTTTGATGGTGAGAGATATCAATCTCATTCCCTTCGAGCGCTTCTCTGCCCCGATGCGGCTATATGCCAAGGCACGCTATCGGCAGGCACCGGCGCCGGCACGCGTGGAGCAGACAGCTCCCGACGAGTTGACCGTAGAGTTTGAAAGCCCGCAGCGTGCCCTTGCGCCCGGGCAGGCATTGGTGCTGTACGACGGCGATTACGTGGTCGGCGGCGGCACGATCTGTGATATGAAAGGAGTTACGTAATGAAAATTTTAAAATGGATTTTTGTGATCGGCTGTATTCCGCTGGTGCTTGGCGACGTTGCCATCGTAGTCAATGCTGTCGCAGGCCCCGTGATCCCAGCCCCCGTGGTGGCGGTGCTGCTGTTCCTCGGGATCGTGGGAATTTTTTCCGGTGTGGTATATTGCAGGCCCAAAAAAGAAAACTGAGAAACGGCCTTGCGGCAATAGGGTGATATCCTTAGCGGAGAATTGACACTTGGACAAAAGTGCAAGCATCGCATTTGTCTGGTCAAATGCATATATGGGCTAAGCCCAAACCCTTTTACAAACAGAAAGAGCAAGAATAGAAGGATTTTCTCCTCTTATTCTTGCTCTTGTTTTTCTTTCTGTCGATATGTGAGCTTCGCCCACTCGATATGTTCTCGCTTTGCTCGAACTCGATATATTG
>SVTA01000028.1 GCA_015064005.1 Oscillospiraceae bacterium | reverse complement strand
AAAAAACGCCGTTTCTTTTTGATAACTTTTTCTTTGCGGCTCACACCTGCAAAGAAAAAGTGGCTAAGGACTCTGAAAGGCCCTGTGGCTACAGCCATTTGGCGTCTGCAAACTCCTTGCCCGCTTTTCTCTTTGACACCGCAGGCACAAAGAGAAAAGCTACCAAAAGAGAAATGCCCTGTATGGGGCTCTGCCCCATGCCCCGCCGCCTTTTGAAAAAGGCGGGCGAAAACTTCCCGAAAGGGCTTGTGCGAACAAAGCGATAAATCAAAATTTGAAATTCTTGATACTGTAAAAAAGGCGTTGGGTATGTTTCCGTGTCGCTCCCGATTTTTCTCTCTCGGATGCGTTTTGCAAGAAGAATTTATCAAATCATGAAGATTGTTAAACTTTTCCCGAAAGTCACACTTTGTTACTAAATTATACATAAAAATATTATGATTTTTGCGCCCGTTTCCTCTTGACAAAAAAGCGCTCAATGTGGTATACTATGTATGGTCAAAAAACGACGGCAATGGCCCCGGCCATTGAAGAAGGAATGACCCGTATAAATCGCCGACCGTCGGGCAATGCTCGTATGTCGGTATTTTTTAATGGTTAAAAAGTTAACAAACTCATTTTTGGAGGTAGAAAGTAATGAGAGAAGAATGGAATGGCTTTAAAGGTAAGCTCTGGCAGGAAGAGATCAACGTAAGAGATTTCATCCAGAACAACTACACCCCCTACGACGGAGATGATTCCTTCCTCGCAGGCCCCACGCAGAACACCCTTGATCTGTGGGCAAAGGTCAGCGAGCTGAAGAAGGAGGAGATCGCCGCAGGCGGCGTTCTCGACATGGACACCAAGGTAATTTCTACCATCACCTCTCACGCCCCCGGCTATATCGATCAGGACAAGGAGCAGGTGGTTGGTCTGCAGACCGACAAGCCCCTGAAGCGCTCCCTGCAGCCCTACGGCGGTATCCGCATGGCCATGAAGGCCTGCAGCGATAACGGCTATGCCGTTGATCCTGAGGTGATCGAATACTTCACCGAGCACAGAAAGACTCACAACGCAGGCGTGTTTGATGTATATACCCCCGAGATCCGCGCTTGCCGCTCCAATCACATCATCACCGGTCTGCCGGATGCCTACGGCCGTGGCCGTATCATCGGTGATTACCGCCGTGTGGCTCTTTACGGCGTAGACCGCCTGATCGCTGACAAGCAGGAGCAGAAGGCTTCCCTGCCTGTCACCATGAGCGCCGACACCATCCGTGATGCCGAGGAGATCGCGGAGCAGATCCGCGCCCTTGAGATGCTCAAGAAGATGGCCGCCTCCTATGGCTATGATATTTCCGCTCCCGCCAAGACCTTCAAGGAGGCCGTGCAGGCTACCTACTTTGCTTACCTTGCCGCAGTCAAGGAGCAGAACGGTGCCGCCATGAGCCTTGGCAGAACCTCCACCTTCCTTGATATCTACGCTACCCGCGACCTTGCCGCCGGTATCGTTACCGAGAGCGAGGTACAGGAGATCGTTGACCACTTCATTATGAAGCTGCGTATGGTGTGCTTTGCCAGAACCCCCGAGTACAACGCCCTGTTTGCCGGCGACCCCACCTGGGTCACCGAGTCCATCGGCGGTGTAGGCGTGGACGGCAGACACATGGTCACCAAGTCCTCCTTCCGTTTCCTCAACACCCTCAATAACATCGGTGCCGCTCCCGAACCCAACCTGACCATTCTCTGGTCCGTGAAGCTGCCCGAGAACTTCAAGAAGTTCTGCGCAAAGATTTCCATCGAGCACCACGCCGTGCAGTATGAGAACGACGACCTGATGCGTCCCATCCACGGTGACGACTACGGCATTGCCTGCTGCGTATCCTCCATGAAGATCGGCAAGGAGATGCAGTTCTTCGGCGCTCGCGCCAACCTTGCCAAGTGCCTCCTGTACGCCATCAATGGCGGCGTGGACGAAATGTCCGGCAAGCAGGTTGGCCCCAAGTTCCAGCCCATCACCTCCGAGTATCTTGATTATAACGAGGTCATGGCTAAGTACAAGGATATGATGAAATGGCTGGCCGGCGTATACGTGAACGCACTGAACATCATCCACTATATGCACGACAAGTACTCCTACGAGAGACTGCAGATGGCCCTCCACGATAAGGAGGTTCGCCGCTGGTTCGCAACCGGTATTGCAGGCTTCTCCGTAGTGGCTGACTCCCTGTCTGCCATCAAGTACGCCAAGGTCAAGGTCCTGCGTAACGAGCAGGGTATTGCCACCGACTTCGAGATCGAGGGCGACTTCCCCAAGTACGGCAACGACGACGACCGCGTGGACGACATCGCCAAGGAGATCCTGAAGCTGTTCATCGGCTACCTGCGTCAGCAGCACACCTACCGCGGCGGTATTGCCACCACCTCCATCCTCACCATCACCTCTAACGTCACCTACGGTAAGAACACCGGTTCTACCCCCGACGGCAGAAAGTGCGGCGAGGCCTTTGCGCCCGGTGCGAACCCCATGCACGGCCGTGACGCCAACGGTGCCGTAGCATCTCTTGCTTCCGTTGCCAAGATCCCCTTCATGGATTCTCAGGACGGTATCTCCAACACCTTCACCATCGTTCCCGCCGCTCTCGGCAAGAACGAGGAGGAGCGCGAGCAGAACCTGATTGCCCTGCTTGACGGCTACGCAGCCAAGGGCGGCTTCCATCTGAATGTTAACGTATTCGACCGCGAGCTGCTGCTGGATGCTCAGGCTCACCCCGAGAAGTATCCTCAGCTCACCATCCGCGTATCCGGCTATGCCGTCAACTTCATCAAGCTGACGAAGGCACAGCAGGACGAGGTGATCTCCAGAACCTTCCATGGCGCTATCTGAGGTTACCGGTCGCGTACACTCGGTTGAGAGCTTCGGTACGGTAGATGGCCCCGGCGTGCGCTTCGTGGTCTTCTTCGAGGGCTGCCCCATGCGGTGCCTGTACTGCCACAACCCGGATACCTGGGCTGCCTCGGCAGGCACGGAATACACCGCAGGGGAGCTGCTCCGCCGGATGCTGCGCAATCGGACCTTTTACAGCTCCGGTGGCATCACCGCCACCGGCGGAGAGCCCATGCAGCAGATGGATTTTCTGCTGGCGCTCTTCACGCTGGCGAAGGAAGAGGGAATACACACGTGCCTGGATACCTCGGGCGTGTTCTTCCGCCGGGACAGCGCGATGCTGGAAAAGATCGATCGGCTGCTTGCCGTCACCGATCTTGTGATGCTGGATATCAAGCATATGGACGACGAGGTGCATAAAAAGCTGACCGGCCATACCAACCGGAATATTCTGGATTTTGCCACCTATCTCCATGAGAAAAAGGTGCCGACCCGCATCCGCCATGTGATCGTTCCCGGTTATACCGATACCGAGGACGAGTGGCAGGCGTTGGGACGGTTTTTGCAGGGCTTTGAGAATCTCGAAAGGGTAGAGACCCTGCCCTATCATTCTCTTGGAAAGGCAAAGTATGAAAATCTGGGCATTCCCTATCCCATGGGCGACGCGCCTCAGCTGACCGAAAAGGATGCAGCCCACGCGCGTTCCGTGATCAAGGAGGCCATGCTCCAGCCGGTGCATTAAATCATAATGATAAAAAAAGAGCCGATCGCTGATCGGCTCTTTTTTTATATTATTTTTTTGAGATACCTTGACAGGCGAGGTATCTCGTGATATACTATATGCAGGAGGTGAATCTATGTCTATCGCATCCGATCTCATACGCGGTCATACCGAAACCATCATTCTCGCGCTGCTGCAGCAGGGGGAGAGCTATGGGTACCGCATCAACAAGGCCATCCGCACCGCCACGGATGGGGAATATGAATTAAAGGAGGCCACCCTCTATACGGCCTTCAGGCGGCTGGAGGATGCCGGATACATCCGCTCTTACTGGGGCAATGAGGAGAGCGGCGCCAGACGGCGTTATTACGCCATCACCGACGCGGGGCACGACGCTTACCGTCAATCTCTTGCGGAGTGGCGACGCGCAAACACCCTCATCAATCGCCTGGTAACGGGGGAATACGGGCAGGAAGCCGCCACGGAAGGAGGAACGCTCTCATGAAAGAAAATCTGAAAAATTACCTGACCTCACTGTTTATCAACGCCCGGGATACCGCACGGAACAGCGCGCTGTTCGAGGAGCTGCTGGGCAACCTTTGCGACCGCTACGACGAGCTGATCGCGGAGGGCGCGGAGCCTGCTGATGCTTACGCCAAGGCCATCGGGGAGCTGGGGGATATCGCGCCTTTGATCGAGAAAAACGAGCCCGCGCCGCAGGATGACGGGGAGCCGATCTTCAAGGAGCCGAAGGAGCCGAAACAGCAGCCGCCCTCCCTTGGCAAAAGAAAGCAGCTGACGGCTGAGGAGCTTCGCCGTGCCAAGCATCGGCGTGGACTTTCTCTGGCGCTCTCCGTGATGCTGTATATCGTGTGGCTGGTGCCCACGGTGCTGTTTGAATGGGGTGTGGTATTCTTGTTTATCTGCGCGGCAGCGGGTACGGTGCTGCTGGTGCATAGCACACGCACGCTTCCGCATTACGTGGACGACAGTGCGCTGACCTATTCCGACAAGCTGCGCCGGCGCGAGGAAAGGCGCGGTCACATTCTGTTTGCGGGAGGCATTGGGCTTTGTATCCTTTGCCTTGTTCCCACGCTGCTGGCACAAAGCGCCTGGGGCGTGGCGCTGATGTTTGCGTTGGCTGCAATCGGCGTTGGCGCCATTCTGTACAGCTGTCAGATCATGCCGGATGCCAAGGGCGCTGCGCGCAAGCCCGGCTATGTGCCGCTGCAGGCAGAGGAGGCCCCGGAACGGGGTGAGAAAAAGGCCAATCTTTGGCTTTTGCCCATCGTGCTGGCCGCTGCGGTTCTTTTGACCTGCGCCTGCATCTGGGCAGGGGCAAACGGTATTTTCCTTGGCGTTCTCAGCTTTCACGGCCATTCCCTCGAGCAATATGTGAATGAGGGAGATGCCTCGGTGGATATGCAGCTGGAGCATCTGGAAATTGATTGGCGGGGCGGCACGGTACGCATTGAGGTGTATGACGGCACCACCGTAGAAATTGCCGAAACAGCCTTCGGCGGCACCGTTGAGGCGGGTAAGGACCGGATGCGCTGGTATGAGGAGGACGGTGCGCTGCACATCCGCTTTGACGGCTACGGTGATTTCCGTCTGTTTGCGGACATTGCCACCAAAAAGGATCTGGTGGTACGCATTCCGCGGAATGCGGCGCTTGAGCTGATAGAGCTGGATGTGACCTCTGCCATTTGCACCGTAGAGGGCGTTACGGTCAACGCCGGAGTGGGAAAGCTTGATATCGATACGGTTTCGGGCAGCATCCTGCTGCGGGGCGTGACGGCCGGTGAGGTGGATGTGTCCGGTGTTTCCGCTACGGTAACGGTGAGTGACAGCACGCTGGCCGGCCTGGAGGTCGAAACCGTCAGCGGCAACGTCATGCTGCAGGGCGGCATCGCCCACCACGTGGAGTTCAGCGGCGTTTCCGGCAGTCTGAAGTCTTCCGGCTGCAGCCACGGCGCCGTGGAGGCGGAAACTGCCTCCGGCAAGGTGACGCTGGACGTTACCGCCACCTTGCGAAGTGTTTCCGTTGATACCGTCAGTGGCGACGTGCATTTGAATATTGCGGCGGACGTCCCCGGCTTTACTGCTGAGCTGGACAGCACCTCCGGCGATTTTGAATGCAGCCTTTCCACCACTCCCAAGGACGGCGCTCACGTTTGGGGGGACGGCTCCTGCCGCATCGTGATGGATTCCACCAGCGGCAATCTGGTGATCATGGGCGCAAACTGACGCCCGACATAGTAAAAATCCCCGACAGCCCAAGGCTGTCGGGGATTTTTACTTTGATCACTGAGGATCCTTTACGGTTTCGGCCAGAGAAGTTGCCAGTCCCGCAAGGGATTGCAGCTCAGAGGGGATGATGATCTTGGTGGCCTTGCCGTCAGCAACCTTGGCAAGGGTCTCGTAGCTCTTGAGGGTCAATACCTCGGAACCGGGCTTTACCTCGTTCAGCATCCGCAGACCTGCGGCGGTTGCCTCCTGTACCTTGAGGATGGCCTCGGCTTCACCCTCGGCCTCGCGAATGCGGGCCTCGCGCTGTGCCTCCGCACGCAGAATGGCAGCCTGCTTTTCGGCCTCGGCGTCGAGGATGGCGGATTGCTTACGACCCTCGGCCAACAGAATGGCGGAGTTTTTCTCACCCTCCGCGCGCAAAATCAGCTCGCGGCGCTCGCGCTCGGCCTTCATCTGCTTTTCCATGGCGTCCTGAATTTCACGGGGTGGGATGATGTTTTTCAGCTCCACGCGGTTGACCTTGATGCCCCACGCGTCAGTGGCCTCGTCGAGGATAGCGCGCATTTTGGAGTTGATGGTGTCACGGGAGGTGAGGGTGCCGTCCAGATCCAACTCGCCAATCATGTTACGGAGCGTGGTGGCGGTCAGATTCTCAATGGCGAAAATGGGATTGGTCACACCGTAGGCGTAGAGCTTGCAGTCGGTGATCTGATAATACACAATGGTGTCGATCTGCATTCGTACATTATCCTTGGTGATAACCGATTGGGGCGGGAAGTCCACCACCTGCTCCATCAGATTGATCTTTTTGCTGATGCGATCAAAGAAGGGGACCTTGAAATGAATGCCGTTGCTCCAAGTCTTCTTGTAGGAGCCGAGCCGCTCCAGCACGTAAGCGTGCGCCTGGGGCACGATGTGGATGTTGGCAATAGCCAGTATAGCCGCTATGCCGGCCAGCACAAGTAATACGATAACAATGGGGTGCATATTGCTTCTCCTTTTCTTTTATTATTATTTTACAATCAGCTTAACGCCTTGTATGCTCAGGATCTCTACCTGCGTGCCCTTGGGAATGACAGCTCCCTCCACCGCGGTGCGGGCTGACCAGCGTAGCCCCGCGATCCTGACCTCACCGGTTTCTCTAATATTACAGATCTCCTCGGTGACAAGAGCGGTTTTGCCGATCAGGGCATCCTTGTTGGTGCGGGTGTCCTCTCCCTTTTTGAGACGCTTTGACAGCGGACGGGTTGCAAACAGCAGTCCAAGACCCATTCCGGCAAATACCAGCAGCTGCACAGGCAGCGGCACGTTGCAGAAGGCAAGGATCATGGAAACCAGCGTGCCGGGCAGAAACCAGATCACCACCAAATTGGCAGTCAGTGCCTCTACCACAAGACCTATCACAAGCAAAGCAATCCAGAAGTATGCCATAGTGGAACTCCTTTCGTTTTCTTTGAGTATAGTATAGCACATTTTTGGGAGTTCGTCAATTTTCAAAAAAGGCGATTTTGAAAAAAGAGAGGCAAAGAGAGCTGATTTTAGGCAATTAGCAAGCTTGCGGAATATATTTTTGCGTCCGCAGCTGTGTTTTTATTTACTTTTTGCGTTTTTCAGTACAAGCCCTTTTTACCACAGAGGCGACGCCATAGAAGATGCAGCCAGCCTACGGGAATGACGGTGAGCGCCATGACCAGAGTCAGCAGCAGCTCCCGCGGTGTAAGAGGTACGGTGCGCAGCACGGTGCCGCCCAGATACACGAAGGCGATCTGCACCGCCGCCACCGCAGGCATGATCAGCAGAAAGCTGCGGTTTTTTGAAAGCCCCGTCAGCATCCGCACCCGGTCGGTGCGGGCGTTAAAGCAGTTCAGCACGCCGGCAAAGATAAACAAGGCAAAAAATGCGGTCAGCAGGCACATATCCCCCGGCATTTCCCGATAAAGTGCCCGAACGATATGAGATTTTAAGAAAAACACCGATACGATCACCGTGAACAGGGCAAGGACGGCGATCCGCCGGAACAGAGCAGGTGTGAGGATAGGCTCATCCCGTCCCTTGGGAGGCTCCTGCATGTAGATCGGTAGCGGCGCCTCTCCGGCAAAGGCAAGGCCGCCGAGGGTATCCATCACAATGTTGATCCACAGCATTTGCACCACGGTGACGGGAGAGTCAAAGCCGATAAAGGGGCCGATGATGGAAATGCCCACAGCACAGAAGTTCATGATCAGCTGCAGGGTGATGAATTTGCGAATGCTTTTGAAGATGGTGCGGCCGTACAGCACCGCGCGGGTGATGGAGGAAAGATTATCGTCCAAAATCACCACGTCGCCCGCCTCCTTGGCGACCTGGGTGCCGCTGCCCATGGCAAAGCCCACATCCGCCCGCTTGAGCGCGGGCGCGTCGTTGATGCCGTCGCCGGTCATGCCCACTACAAGCCCGGATGCCATGGAAAGGCGTACCAGTCGGCTTTTATCCGCAGGCAGGGCTCTTGCCACCACTGCGAGACGGGGTAATAGCCGGGTCAGCGCTTCATCATCCAGTGCGGCCAGCTCCCGTCCCTCCAGGCAGAGCCCCTCTTCCTGCAGCACGCCGCAGTCACGGGCAATGCGGGTGGCGGTTTCCTTTCCGTCGCCGGTCATCATGACCACCTGCACACCCGCTCCCCGCAGCGTGCGAACGGCTTCTTTTGCCTCGGGGCGCAGGGGATCGTGAAAGGTGAGAACGGCCAGCAGCGTGAGCTGCCGGGGGAGTCGGACGCCCGCAGGCGGCTCTCCCTCACAGAGGAGCAGCACCCGCTTGCCCTCAGCCATGGCCTTTTGCACGAATGCTCCCAAAGCCGCTCTCTGCACGGGGCGCGGGGTGCATTTTCCGTCCAATGCCCCATCCACCAGCGGCAAAAGCAGCTCCGGCGCGCCCAACCAGAAGGTGCGTCCATCGGGCAGCGTGGCAGCGGCGTATTTGCGAGCGCTGTCAAAGGGTAGGCGATGTTGAACGGCGACATCAGGCGGGGGCGCGGCAAGAAAGGCGTGCAGCAGCGCTCGACCGGTGCTGTTTCCGCCCAAAGCTACCGGGCGCCCGTCCCGCTCTCCCCGCTCGGCACCCGACACGGCGTGAGCGGCAAGCGACAGGCGGGCAGCAAGTGGGGGCGCTGCCCGCTTCAGCGCGGCGTAATTGCGAAAATCCCCGGAAACGGTGTGGAAATTCCCTAATGTCAGCTTACCGGCGGTGAGAGTCCCGGTTTTATCGGTAAAGAGAATATTCATGCTCCCCGCCGCCTCCAGACCCGCGGGCTTGCGCACCAGCACCTGATCCCGCACCATACGCTTGATGTTGGAGGAAAGCACCACGGAAATCATCAGCGGCAGTCCCTCCGGCACGGCAACCACCACAACGGTTAACCCCAGTGTGAGGGCGTGGAGCAGCAGCTCTGCCATATACGGCAGATCGGTGACCCTGGAAAGCAGCTCTGTCCGGTCAAAGCCCGCATCGATGAAAAGATGGTAAAAAAGGAAGGTCAGTACGCACAGGACGGCGGCCGCATAGCCGATGCGACTGATCTGGCCGGCCAGCCGTGTCAGACGGAGCTTCAGAGGGCTATCCTGCCCCTGCTCCTGCAGTTCTCCGGAGATGCCGCCGAGAAAGGTGGCGTCCCCTACGGCGCGTACCGTCATCTCCCCGTTGCCGGAAAGCACGGTGCAGCCGGCAAACAGCAAGGCGGGATGATCGGGAGCAGCTTCGCCCGCCACGGGCGCGGGATGCTTTTCCGCCTCCCGACTTTCCCCTGTCAGAGGCGACTGGTCTACCGCCAGATCCCCCTCAAAAAGCACACCGTCTGCAGGGATACGCTCTCCGGCGGCAAGCAAAACCACATCGCCCACCACGATGTCCTCGCAGGGGATTTCCAACACCCGGCCACCCCGCCGCACCCGACAAAGCGGCGCGGCACAGCTTTCGCAGAGCTTTGCGAAGGCCGCCTCGCTGCCGTGCTCCGACAGGGTAGAAATGAAGGTGGCAAGGAATACGGAAACGGCAATGCCGGCGGTTTCAAACCAGTTACGGCTGCGGAAAAGCAGCAACAGATTCAGTCCCAACGCCAGCAGCAGCACCTTGATGACCGGATCCCCCAAATTAGAGAGGAAATGTCGGAAAAATCCAGCACGCTTTTGCTGCTTGAAAACGTTTCTGCCATACTGTCGCCGTGCCGCCTCCACCTCGGCATGGGTGAGTCCGTTTTTTTGACGGGTGATGCGCTCGGTCATAGTGATGCCCCCTTTTTCTTCTTCCCCTTATCCTATGCGGCAGGCGGCAAAAAAAGAAGAGCCTCCGGCCGATTTCGGCCGGAGGCAAGCGTTAATATTCTACCTTGTCAATGAAAATATCGTGACGGATCACGTCGTCGTCATAAAGCACCTGATCGCCGAGGATGGCGCAAAGCTCGCGCTCGGTGCGCTCCGGATCGTAGGTGGAGAAGTTGAGGCGGAGGATGTTGTGCTCGCGGATGGGACCGCCGCCGTAATTGCGCTCGTTGGTAGGATCGATGTTCATGGACAGCACCGTACAGGTGGCGGGCCAGAGAATATCACGGGGTTCCTTGCCTACGGCAAAGGAGCCGGGCATAACGTCTACACTGATGTCATAGGAATGGCGCACCTTGCCGTGGTTTTCACGGTGGATATCGCGTTCCATGGCGATCTCGTTGATGGAGGCCGCACCGCAAACCTCCACCATCACGTAGGATACCACCACGGCCAGCAGAATGGGCAGAATGTTACCGAAGCCCGACAGCAGCTCGATGGAAAAAACGATGGCAGTAAGAGGAGTGCGGACCGCGGCGGCGAAGAAGGAGGTCATGCCGATCACAACAATCAGCATAAAATGTACCTCCTGCAGCACGCCGAGGGCGATCATGGCCTCAGCTGTGACAGAGCCAATCAGAGCGCCGAAGGAAAGAATGGGCGTAAACAGACCGCCGGTGGCACCTACGTCGTTGGACAGGATCACCAGCACCGAACGCAGCGCCAGCAGCGCCAGGGCGCTGTACCAGGCAAGACGGTGGGCAAGCAGGGTTTCAATGAGGTGGTGGCCGGTGCCGATGGCCTCATAGTAAAGGCAGCCGATGATAGCCACCACGGCAAAGACGGGAGCCACCTTGAAGAAGGGATGCACGTTTTTCAACGTCTTATGCAGGATGTGGCGCAGATGATGGGTGAACAACCCCAGCAGATAGGCAAAGCCTCCGCAAAGAAGCCCCACGGGAATGGCGATCCAAAGATCGGAGAGAGGGAGGCTGCTTGCTACGGTAAAGTGAAAGAGGGCGCTGCGGATGCCGGCGAAGTGGCACAGCACCTCGAGAACTCCCATGCCGCACAGCACGCTGCTGGCGGAAGACATAATGAGCAGGGGAGAGAAGCGGCGGTGCCCCTCCTCAAGGCCAAAGAGAATGGCGGTAACGGGTGCGCCGGTGGCGGCGGCAAAGCCGGCCGTGGCGCCGCCGGTCATCAGATAGCGCTCCCAGGCGCGGTGCTTTTTGGCAAAGAGGCGGCAGGTGCCGCTACCGATAGCGGTACCCATCTGCACGGCAGGACCCTCGTCGTTACCAAGGGGAATGCCGCAGAGGTAAGAAAGCAGGGCAGAGGTAAAGACAAAAATGAGATTGCGCAGCCAGCTGAAGGTAATCAGCCCCCGCATCAGCGCCACCGCTGTGGGAATGCCGCCGCCACGGGAGTGGGGGGAGTAAAGCAGCGTCAATGATACCAGCAGCGCTGCCAAGATGGCAACGCCCACCACCAGCGGAATGAAGGCGGGGTTGGCATCTGCCAGCGCGTAGAGGTGATGCGACCACTCAATGACCTTTTCGGAAACCACACGGAAGGCAAAGACCAGAATGCCTGTGAGAATACCCGTGATGCCGGAAAAGACCACGCAGGGGAAAATGATATTTTGAAGGTGATGCTTGACGGTTTTTTTCATAGATCCTCCGGGCGCGTGTGCGCCTGAACGTTGTTTTTGCACGTCCTCCTATTATACTCCTTTTTGCCGCTTCTGTCAAGAAAATTGCCGAAAGAAGGGAAAAAAAGAAAAAAGCTGCCGTTTGGCTACGCCGGATGACAAAAAAACGGAAATTTGATAAAATTATTTATGATATTTATCTAAATATTGCTTGCAAAACGCGGCAGGGTGTGCTATAATTTCAGCAAAACAAGGTTATGCAAGGAGTAGAAGATGCGGAAATTTGACACGAAGGTACAGCATCTGAAATATAAGGTTCTGCGTGAGGTGGCAAGGGAGGCCTTTGCCGGTACCCTCACCGAACATCTGCTGGATATTCCCAAAAGGATCATTCCCGGCAAGGTGCCCTCCATGCGCTGCTGTGTCTACAAGGAGCGGGCTGTGGTGGCCGAGCAGATCAAAATCGCCATGGGCGGCGACAAGAGTAACCCCAATGTGATCGAGGTGATCGAGATTGCCTGTGACGAGTGCCCCATCGGCGGCTACGAGGTGACGGCCTCCTGTCGCGGATGCCTTGCCCACCGTTGTGAAAGCGTCTGCAAGCGTGGCGCCATCACCTTTGACGAGCATCACACCGCCCACATTGATAAAAGCAAATGCGTGGAGTGCGGTCTGTGCGCCAAGGTTTGCCCCTATTCCGCCATTGCCAATCGCAAGCGCCCCTGCCAGAACGCCTGCAAGGTCAAGGCGGTGAAGATCCGGGAGGAGGACAACGCCACCTACATCGACAACAACAAGTGCATTTCCTGCGGCGCGTGCGTCTATCAGTGCCCCTTCGGCGCCATTGTGGATAAATCCTTTATTCTGGATGCTATTGATATCATCAAAAAGAGCGAGGGCAACACCGCCTACAAGGTACGTGCGGTGGTAGCCCCCTCCATTGCCAGCCAGTTTCATTACGCCAAGCTCGGCCAGGTCTTTACGGGATTGAAGGAGCTGGGCTTTGCCTCCATCACCGAGGCGGCTCTGGGCGCCGACATGGTGGCCAGCGCCGAGTCACGGGAGCTTGCCGAAAAGGGCTTTCTCATCAGCTCCTGCTGCCCCGCCTTTGTGGAATACGTGCGCAAGGCTTTCCCGGAGCTGCTCTCCAACGTATCGGAGAATCTGTCGCCCATGGCGGCCATCGCCAAGCACCTGAAGGAGCAGGATCCTACCTGCAAGGTGATCTTCATCGGCCCCTGTACCGCTAAAAAGGCAGAGGTGCAAAAGGAATCCGTGCGCCCCTTTGTGGACTGCGCCATCACCTTTGAGGAGCTGCAGGCGCTGTTTGACAGCAGGGATATTGATATTATGACCCTGCCGGAGAGCTGGCTGGACGATGCCTCCTACTTCGGGCGCATCTTCGCTCGCTGCGGCGGTCTTTCCGACGCGGTGAAGGAGGGTCTCGCGGAGCAGGGACTGTCGGATTTTGAATTGAAGTCCTGCACCTGTGACGGTATTGAAGCCTGTCGTGCGGCACTTGCCAAAAAGAGCAAGAACGTGCTGGATGCCAACTTTATTGAGGGCATGGCCTGTCTTGGTGGCTGCGTGGGCGGCGCCGGGTGTCTGACCCACGGCGAGCGGAATAAGGTAGAAGTGGATAAATACGGAAGATTGGCGAAGGAAACCATTTCCGAGGCCATTTCCGGCTTGAAATAATGTATATTTTGGAAGGAGAGCATTATGGAAAGAAAATTGGGTATTGAAGCCGGTTGTCTGAAGGGCGTGGCGGAAATCGACGCACTCGAAAAGATCAAGGCAGCGGGCTTTGAAGCATTCTTCAGCGGCGGATGCGACGTTGCTTACATCTGCGCTCTGAAGGAAAAGGCCGAGCAGGTGGGGCTCTATTACGATTTCGTGCACGCCCCCTTTGGCGGCATCAACAATCTCTGGAGGTCGGGTCTCGACCACGTGGCGATCTTTGATAAGATCATCGGCTCCATTGACGGCGCGGCAGCGGCGGGCGTCAAGACCGTGGTTTGCCACGTTTCCTCCGGCTGGTGGCCGCCCCACCTCAACGACATCGGCTTTGACCGCTTTGACCGTCTGGTGGCGCACGCCGTCAGAAAGGGCGTTCATATCGCCTTTGAAAACATCCGCAAGCCCGGTAATCTTGCCGCCATCATGGAGCGCTACGAGCGCATCCCCAACGTGGGATTCTGCTTTGACTGCGGTCACGAGCATTGCTACACCGAGACCATTCCGTACCTTGATCTCTACGGCAAGCGCACCCTTTGTACTCATATTCACGACAACTACGGTCGTGACAAGGAGGATATCTGGAAGGATGCGGACTACCATCTCCTGCCCTTTGAAGGCAACTACGACTACAAGGCTATGATGGATCGCCTCAACAAATATGAGTACGACGGGTGTCTTTGCCTGGAGGTTGGCAACGGCAAGCACCCCGAGATGACCGAGGAGGAGTTCCTCACCACCTGCCACGGGCTCATCAAGAAGATTTCCGAACTGTAATCCCCTTGGGAACAACTCTTTTAAAAGGAGAAATATTATGAAAAGAAAATTGGGTATCGTCAGTAGCTGCTGCTCAAGAAACGAAAAGCAAACGCAGATCGACACGCTGCGCATGATGAAGGACATCGGCTTTGATTGCTTCCACACCGGCTCCATTGACGTAAAGACCGTCTGCGAGCTGAAGAACGAGGGCGACAAGCTGGGTCTGGAATTTGAGTTTATTCACGCTCCCTATACCCGTAACGGCATACACGTGAACAAATACTGGGAGGCCGGTGTGGATTACCGTCCCCTCTTCAACAGCGTCATGGAGACCATCGACAGTGCCGCTGAGGCCGGCGTCAAGAAGATCGTACATCACGTTTCCGGTAGCTGGACTGCCCCTCAGATGTCCGATTTCGGTATTGCCCGCTTTGACCGCACCGTGGAGTACGCCGTCAAGAAGGGCGTAGGCGTTGCCTTTGAGAACCTGCAGCATCTGGGCAACATTACCAGCCTGATGGAGCGCTATCATAACGTCCCCGAGGTCACCTTCTGCTACGACAACGGTCACGCCCATTGCTACACCGTGCATATTCCGTGGCTGGATATTCTGGGCAAGCGCCTGTCCACCACCCACCTTCACGACAACTGGGGCCTTGACAAGGAGGATCCGAGGAAGGATGCCGACTACCACCTCATGCCCTTTGAGGGTGATTTCGACTTCAAGGATATGGTGGATAAAATGGATAAGTACAACTATCAGGGCTCTCTCATGCTGGAGCTTTGGCAGAAGGGCCAGTGGGCAGACTTGTCCCCCGAGGAGTTCCTCAAGGTCTGCTACGAGCGCGTAAAGCGGATCAACGATATGTCCGAGGCATAATATGGAACGGAAATTAGGCATTACCAACGCGGGACTGAAGGATGTCAGCGGTATGGAGGCCATAGGGCTCATCAAGAACGCGGGCTTCGATTGCTTTTTCACGCCCGCCTATGATGTAAAATCCGTTGCGGCGGTCAAAAACGAGGCAGAACGCGTAGGATTGGAGCTGGAATTTATTCACGGCCCCTTCCACGCCACGCACCCCTCCGGCAGTCCGCTTTATATGAATCATTGCTGGAAGGCATCTCCCGATTACCTGCCCTTGATGGATGCCATCCTCGGCTCCATCGACGCGGCGGCCGCCGCCGAGGTAAAGACCGTGGTGCTCCACGTGAACGGTGACTGGAAGCCACCGAAGATCTCGGATATCGCGCTTGCCCGTTTTGACCGTATCGTATCCCACGCGGTGCGAAAGGGCGTGCACATCGCCTTTGAGAATCTGCGCACCCACGGCACGCTGGCCGCCTTGATGGAACGCTACGAGCGCATTCCCGAGGTAGGCTTTTGCTACGACTGCGGTCACGAGCATTGCTACACCGAGACCATCCCTTACCTGGACATTTTCGGCACCCGCACCCTCTGCACCCACCTGCACGACAATTTCGGCCGTGACAAGGAGGATCCCATGAAGGATATGGACGCGCATTATCTGCCCTTTGAGGGGAATATCGACTATGCCGCCATGATGCGAAAGCTCGATAAATACGGCTACCAGGGCTCGCTGATGCTGGAGGTTTCCCAGCGGCACTACGGTGATATCAGTGCCGAGGAGTTCCTTGCCACCGCCTATGACAGAGTAAAGAAGCTCTCTCAACTGTGATTTTTGAAAAAGGAGTATGATTATGAGAAAACTTGGTATCAACAGCGGCTATCTGAGAGGCGTTACCGAGATAGACTCGCTGAAATATATGAAGGAAGCAGGCTTTGACAGCTTTTTCAGCGGCCCCAGCTGCTGCGATCTCCAGCGCGCGTGGGATTTGAAGAACGAGGCCACGAAGCTGGGGCTTGATTTTGAATTCATTCACGTGCCCTTTACCTACAAGGGTGTGCACGTGAACACCTACTGGGATCCGGGTCTTGGCTATCAGACCCTGTTTGATTCCGTCATTGCCGGCATTGACAACGCCGCCGCCGTTGGCGTGGATATGATCGTGCATCACGTTTCCGGTGGTTGGATCGCGCCTCCCATCACCGATATGGGCTTCTCCCGCTTTGATGCGGTGGTGGAGCACTCTCTCAACAAGGGTGTACGCGTGGCCTTCGAGAACCTGCGCAACGTGGGCAATCTGGCTGCCATTTTGGAGCGTTACGCCCGCATTCCCGAGGTGGGCTTCTGCTACGACTGTGGCCACGAGCATTGCTACACCGTAGACGTGCCCTTCCTGGATCTCTTCGGCAAGCGCACCATGTGCACCCACCTGCACGACAACTGGGGTCTTGACAAGGAGGATCCCTTGAAGGATGCCGACTATCACCTTATTCCCTTCGACGGTGATATTGACTACCACGCCATGATCGAGAAGATGGATAAGTACGATTATCAGGGATCTCTGATGCTGGAGTGCGGACAGAACCCCAAGTATCAGGATATGGGCCCGGAGGAGTTCTCCGCCCTCATCTTCGAGCGCGCAAAGCGCATTCGCGAGTCCTGAAGCAAACAAAAAAGCAAGAGGCGTTGCCCCGTGGGGCAACGCCTTTTCTTGTGAAGCGAAGACCATCGGCACGACCGGCGGTCGGAACTTATTTTTTCGGGAACTGCAAAATCACGTAAGCGGTTTTGGGAGGAAGATGAACGGTCACCTTGCCGTTTTCAAATACCGTTTGGGAACTTTCTTCGCTGAAGGGGGTGTAAACGGCAGGGGAGGTATCGGCTTGCAGAGCAAGGGTATCGGTCACGCCTGTGGGCTCTGCCTTGATGATGTAATTCACGCGGCTGCGATGGAAGCGGATCTCGTCAAGGTGGTGGTCAATGTCGGTTTCAAAGTCCTCTGCCAGAAGATGCACAGTGATGGCATCGGCGCTTTCAAACATCGTCACCAGATACCCGTCGGTGGAAACCGTTTGGATGGGCATAGGCCTCATGTAACGGGTCACCAGTGCCAGTAGGGTGTCGGTAATGGCGCCGTCGCTGATGCGGTGGGGGTTATAATGCACACCGTTTTGGGGCATTTTCCATTCGTTTGGCTCCGTAGAGGGGGCAAGGGTGGTTTTGGTGATCCAATCCGCCGCCTTGTACCACACGCCGTGATCAATGGTGCCAAAGAAGGCGTCGGGCGTGTCAAGCACGGGGTTGGTGGGTAGCTGCCACTCGTTTCTGCAGAGTGGGTGGGCCGAGGGGCCGGTGACGATTACCTGGCCGCCTGCCTTGACGTAGGCGTCCATAGCGGTTTGCTCTTCCTCGGTCATTACGGCCGCTGAGGGAACCACAATCACGGGATATGCCGTGGCGTTTTTGGGAAAATCAAACACCGTATGGGGACTAATGCCCTTGTCAAAGAGCAGCTTCAGCGCGGTGCTGTAGTCCTTGTAATAGCCGTTGGACAGATTGCCGAAGTAGGTATGTTTGCGGGTCTCGTAGGAGAAATACACGCCAAGCTGGCCGATGGGCTCACCCTCAAAGAGGGTGGGATGCTCCTTTTCAAAGCCGAAGGCGCGCCCCACCAAATCGGCCTCGTCGGGGAGGGTGCGCAGGATACTTTCGGGCAGCCCGAGGCGATCCTTTAACGTGGAGAACCAGCAATCCGCACCCAAGAGCTTGTTGAGCGCCCACACAATATTGGCGGTGGCCTCGCTGAAGCCGAAGCCCGTGGAAAAGCATCGCAGGTCCCGCTCGCGAGCCACGGCCTGATGGTGTGAGGAGCCTGTCAAACGGCTGGCGATGGGGGTGTTTACGGTAACGGGGTCCTTTTTATAGGGCGGCGTGTTGCCGCTCATTTCCATATTGACGTAGTTACACCCGGCCATAAAGCACCGTGCATCAGAGGCGGTGTTATTGGCAGTGCCGGCGGCGGAGTTGGCGCCGCAGGTGGTGACGCGGAAATCCTTGGGGAAAACGGGCTTCAATGCCTCGAAGAAATCCACCGCCGCATCAAAACGCATATCGATCCATTCCCTCCACGCGGGATTCTCCCAGTTGCCCCAGAAGCTACGTTCGGCAACGGGTGGGAGCTCCTCGCCCGTTCTGCGCTTGAATTCCGCAAGGCAATGGGGACAGGCGCAGGAGCGGTAGCGCATATAGTGCAGAGGGTCGTCGGCAGAAACGCCGGCAATGCCTGTTTCGGAGATCAATTTTCGTAAATAGACCCGATAGGCCTCCACAAACTGCGGGTTGCGGATGCAAAAGCCCTCGGAGGCGTATTGGGGATACCACAGCGGCTGGCGAGTGGCGACGTCGATCATCCGCCAATCGTTGAGGCGGCTGCCGTTGTATTCCCACGTGGCGGCGGCCTCAAAGGAGGGGGAAAAGGGCAGATGGGGGCCGCTGTGAAGGATCACGTGGCGCATTTCCTCGCGGGTGCTGTAGCGGTGGATGAGATTGACGGAGTGGTGGTCATAAAGCTCTACGCCGTACGCGCTCAGCTCCTCGGCGACCGTGGCGAGATAATCGTGCAGAATGGTGAAGTAGGGCAGAAAATCCCAGCGGAAGTGAGTGCCGAAGATCATGGCCGTGGTCACGCTTGCCTTGGCCATGGCCTCGGCGCGACGCTTGATGCGGTCGTGGTTGTCGGGGTTCGGCCAGTTGAGATCCTCAAAGCGAAGCCACCAGCTGGCGATGCGCTTGTGCTCCTTGAGGACGGGGGTTCCCGTCTTCTCAATGGTGTGTTTTCCCATACCGTTTGCCGCCTTATTGCGTTTCAAAGGCCGCAAGAGCCTTTTTTAAGCTGAACTCGTTTGCCTCCAGCAGTGCCTCGGCATCGGCATAGGGCAGCGCGGTGATCTCCACCAGAATGCGGATCATGCGGTCGCGCAGCTTTACGTTGGAGGGGCGCAGGTTGATCATCATATTTTCATATACGTGCCCCTGCTTGACCATGACGGCGGTGGAGATCATATTGAGGATCATTTTGTGGGCAGAGCCCGCCTTCATACGGGTGGAGCCCGTGATGACCTCGGCGCCCGTGTCGGGGTGAATGGCAATATCTGCAATCTCCTCGATAGGGCACCCTGCGTTGCAGGAAAGGGCAATGGTCAAAGCCCCTTTTTCCTTGGCCAGCTCCAGGGAGCCCAGTACGTACTGTGCGCCGCCCGCCACGGAGATGCCCACAAGGCTGTCGTTTGCGTTGATCTCAAAGACCGAAAGCTCGCGGCGACCCGCCTCACGGCTATCCTCCGCGCCCTCTACCGCGCGGCGGATGGCACCGTCGCCGCCGGCCATGATACCCACTACGATGCCGTGGTCAATGCCATAGGTGGGGGGACATTCCGAGGCATCCACCACGCCAAGACGCCCCGAGGTGCCGCAGCCGGTGTAAAAGAGGCGGCCGCCCTTTTTCATGCGCTCGGAAATGGCGTCGATGGCGGCACCGATGGCAGGCAGCTCGGGGGCAACCGCCTCGGTGGCCTTTTGATATTCGGCCTGCATCACCGCCAGCATTTCGGCAGTGGACATTTTATCAATATGAGTGGTCAGAGGATTTCTTCTTTCGGTATTCAGCATGCTTCTTCGTCCTTTCTCGGCATTCCGGCCAGGTACAGCGCACCCTCGGCCATGGTGTTCTTGCATACCGCGAGGCGGCATGTCGAGGGATGCTCTTTCAGATATTCCTCCAATAGCGGCAGGATCACGTCCCCGTGCGCGGTGGCAAGACCGCCGCAAATGACCACGGAAACGGTATCGGTTTTCAGCCTTTTGGCACCGCCCACGATCAGCTTGGCGATTTCTCTCATCTGCCGCCGTACAATTTCTTCCGCGATGGTGTCGCCACCGCGTACGGCATCGAAAAGCAGCGGTGCGTACCCGGCAATATAGGTCTTGCCGCCCCGATAAAATTCGCCAAGAGCGGGCAGCACTCGCTCACCGCCGCATTTTTGCAGCACAAGCTCGTGGAGCGCGGTTTGCCCACCGCTGCCGTCCTCCATTTGGAGCGCAGCGAGAATCGCGTCCCGCCCCAGAGCATAGCCGCTGCCGGCGTCGCCCAAAAGATAGCCGTAGCCGCCGATGCGGTGCAATGTGCCGTTTTGCTGCGCAAAGGCCACAGACCCCGTGCCCATAATGACGGCCACGCCGTCACGGGTGCCAAGCCCCGCCGAAATGGCGTTTTGGGCGTCGGAGCCGTTTTTCACCTCCGCAAAGCCAAAGCGGGAGAGAAAATCGTGAATTTTTTTCGCCACGTCCGACGTGGTACCGCCGGCAATACCGGCAAACACCGAGATCGACTCCTGCGTATACTCGCCGCAAACCTCAAAAATGCCCTGCCGCAGCACCTCCTGCATGGCAGAAAGCCCCACGTCGTTGGGATTACTGGCGCCCAGCACCGCGCGGCGCAGGATCTCGCCTGCGGCATTTGCCAGAACGAACTCGGTTTTGGTGCCGCCTCCGTCAATGCCGAGATAGAGTCGCGCGCTTTCCTCGGCCACGAACAGCGCGCCCGGTGTGATCCGCAGTACAGCTGCCAGCCGAGGCAAAATGGCCGTGGGGGGCAGCCCCTTGCCGCTTTCCCATTTGCTGATGGCTTTTTCCGAGTAGCCAAGGGTATCGGCCAGCTCTGCCTGCGTCATGGAAAGTGCCTTTCTTCGCCGCTTCAGATTCGCGGCAACGATGCTTGAAAGTTCTTGCATGTAAGCCTTAGGCCTCCTTCTTTGTTCTGGCTTTATTATACCTCGAATGATTCCGGTTTTCAACCTACATTTTGAAGAATGCAGAAAAAACTCTACGATTTGTGGAGTTATTGCGGTGAAAAGTGTAAAAGAAAAAAGCACCCGTGAGGGTGCTTTTTTCTTGTATAAGGTCGGTGGGGCGTTTTTCTCCGTCAGATGATTCTCTGTTTATAATCGAGAAGTCTTCCGTCAAAGGAAATGAAGCTGCAGGAGAGGTCGTCTGTTCCCGCCTCTATTTTGTGACCGTCCACCACGGCAAACAGCGTGTGCTCAAACTCCAGAAAGCCCTTTTTCTCGGCGTAAACGCGGCCGTTTACGATCAGCTCATTGACAATGCCCACCCGTCGGTAGCAGATTTGATAGCTTTCCGCTCTTGCATCCAGCAGCACTCTGTGTCTGACATCGGGGTTCGCATACCGCAGAACGGGCGATTCTCCAAGCTCCTCCGCCTTCTTCTTTTTTCTCTGCTGCTTTGCCGCCTTGTTATCTCTTTTGGCCTTGCGCTCCAGAAGCGTGATCACCAGGAGCAGAATGTCGCAGGCGAATAAGAGGATTGCAATGAGGATGAAGTCGCGACGCTCCGACAGGATCGCCTGCTGGGCCTCGTCCAGATTCAGAAGCTCTCTTGACTCGGTTCTGATCTCAATGACGCAGTTGAGCTCGGGATCAATCAGCAGATAGAGCGTTGTGCCCGGCACAAGCGATTGGAGTGCCTCGGTGAGCTCCTTGGTTTGGTAGGCGTTCTCCAGTTCAAACTGGCTGTCATCCCCGAAATACAGTCTTCCGCCGTATTTGGAGCTTTGGGATTCCTTGTAGCGCGCCAATTGCCCCGAAAAGGCAACGGCCTCCTCGCGGGGCAGCGGCTGGTACGACAGGGCGTAAAACAGAAAGAAGATACCTATGGCCGTGCCCGCAATCACGGCGATGAGGGTGAAGATCTTGGTTTCCTGCATGCGTTTTTTCTCCAGTTTTTCTTTATAGGAGGTGGGATTGCCTTTCATCGTGTCACGCGCTCCTTTCGTCCGTTTCGTGGCCTATGGTGTATTCTGCATTGCCCTTTAAAATGAATTATAGCACAATATCGATGAAAGGTCAATAGAAAAGCGCGGAAAACAAGCGGAGGGTTCTCGCACCCCCTCCGCACCATAAAGAAAAGGCACCCGATGGGTGCGGAAAATATGCGCCCGTCGAAGTTGACGGGGGGTGCTCGTCATTTTCAAGTGCAAAGCACTTGAAAAGCTAAGTTTTGCTGCGCAAAACTTGCCCCGGAGGGTTCTCGCACCCTCCGCGCCATAAGAAAAAGCACCCCAACGGGGGTTCCGTAAGGAAAGCGTGTGCTTATTGAGTAGACGGGGGGTGCTCGTCCATTTCGGGCACAAGTGCCCGAAATAAACAGAATGCCTTGTCGGCTGAACGCCGACATCGCAAGCGAACGGCATTCTTCCCTCCTTTTGCCTGCGGCAAAAGGAGGGTTCTCGCACCCTCCGCACCATAAGAAAAAGCACCCCGTTGGGGTGCTTTTTCTTATGGTGGAGACGGGGGGGCTCGAACCCTCGACCTCACGGATGTGAACCGTGCGCTCTGACCAACTGAGCTACGCCTCCTGGTCGGAATGACAGGATTCGAACCTGCGACATCCTGGTCCCAAACAAATCTGCACCGATTTTTTCCTTGATTTACAAGGCTTTTCGGGGCTTTTGAGTCCAAAAACGATGCTTTCGGGTGCTCTTGTAAGCACTGTTTCCACGTAGTCCAACTCTGTAGATG
>SVTA01000027.1 GCA_015064005.1 Oscillospiraceae bacterium | reverse complement strand
TACCGTGCCGCCTTCAGCGCCGATTGGCCGGACGTGCGGGAGCTGCGCATCCGTGTGCAGGTCATTGATAAATATTTCGGCAACCTCGGCATGATCTTTGCCTTCCGTGATGGCAAATCCGCTTCTGTCCGTATGGAGAAAAAGGCGGAGAACTTCCTCGACGAATACAAGGGCACCATGGTCGCTTTTGCGGAATAAACATCAGCCCAAGACGGCGCTTGGCAAAAGCGCCGTCTTGGGCAAATTTTTTTGATATATTTTTGTGAGGAGATTGATTTTCTTGGCATTTTGTGGTAAACTATAAGGGTAATATCGGCAAAGCCTTACGCCGAGGCTGTTAAACGGCGCATATTTTTGAAAAAAGAGGTATACTGCTATGGCAAAAAGCGTTCAGGACGTTTTGAAAATGATCAAGGAAAACGGCATCAAAATGGTAGATTTCAAGATGGTGGACATCAACGGTCAGTACCGTCACGTGACCATTCCCGCCGAAAACTTTTCCGAGGATACCATGAAGAGCGGTATCGGCTTTGACGCCTCCAATTACGGCTACGCCGTGGTGGAAAAGAGCGATATGGTGTTCATCCCCGACCCCGACACCGCCGTCATTGACCCCTTCTGCTCCATTCCCACCCTGTCCATGAGCGGCAACGCCATGATCATCGACTATCCCGAGAACAGACCCCTGCCTCAGTATCCCCGCAATATCATCCGCGCCGCTGTGCAGTATATGAAGGATCAGGGCGTGGCTGACGAGATGAAGATCCTGCCTGAGTTTGAGTTTTATCTCTTTGATAACGTGGGCTGGGAGATCAGCGGCCGTGAGATCAGCGCCACCGTGGATGCACAGCAGTCCTATTGGAACAGCGCTACCGAGGGATTCGGCGTGGTGGTTCCTAAGCAGAAGAATTACCATATTGCCAAGCCCTTCGATATCTCCTACGAGTGCCGCTCCGAAATGTGCATGCTCATGAAGGATATGGGCATTGAGATCAATTACCACCATCCTGAGGTTGCCGCCTCCGGTCAGTTTGAGATCGAGCCTCAGCTCGGTGAGGTGGTGCATATGGCCGATGCCACTATGATGATCAAGTATATCATCCACAACACCGCTCTCAAGTACGGCAAGAGCGCCACCTTCATGCCCAAGCCCATTTACGGCGAGGCCGGCAGCGGTATGCACGTGCATATGCTGCTCTTTAAGGATGGCCAGCCCGTCTTCTCCGATGACAACGGCTACTCTCACCTTTCCGAGACGGCGCATTATTTCATGGGCGGCCTCTTGAAGCACATCGCTTCTCTTTGCGCCCTCACCAACCCCAGCACCAACTCCTTCAAGCGTCTGGTGCCCGGCTTTGAGGCTCCCGTGACCGTTGGCTACGCCACCTCCAACCGCTCCGCGGTTATCCGCATCCCTGCGTACGCCAAGAGCCCCGACAAGCGCCGCTTTGAGCTGCGTAACCCCGATGCCACCTGCAACCCCTATTTCTGCTATGCCGCCATCCTGATGGCCGGCCTTGACGGTATCAAGAACAAGATCGATCCCCACGCCGAGGGCTGGGGCCCCTACGATTTCAACCTCTATCACCTATCCGACGAGGAGAAAGCCAAGCTGACGGGGCTGCCCACCTCGCTGCCTGAGGCACTGGATGCTCTGGAGGCCGACCACGACTACCTCACCGCCGGCGGCGTGTTCCCGGAGGAGCTCCTGAGGAACATTGTCAAGACCAAGCGTGCCGAGTGTGCCGAAATGTCCAAGATCCCCCATCCCGCTGAGTTCGATAAATATTACAACCTGTAAGCTGCAAGCAAACGGGTCGGAGCATACGCTCCGACCCGTTTGCTATATTCAGTTTTCTCGCCCCGTTTTGGGGGTAATTATAAGATAAATGCTGTCAAGTGCGCGGCAGCGGTTTCGTGGCGGAGGGCTTGCCTTCGAAAAGGAAATTGATACTATTTTCCTACTTTTTGACAGAAAAAGCCTTGCGCATTTCGTTTTTTTTGTGGTATAAAAATAAAAAGACCAAATTACGGACAAAAGGAGGCAAACGCTATGATCGTGAAGCAATATATCAAGGATTTTGAAAAGCTGGGGCTGGGGATGTTCGTGCATTTCGGCCTTTACAGCGATATCGGAAAGGGCGAGTGGATCCTGTGCCACGGCAAGATGGAGCCGAAGGAATATTACAGCCGGATGCAGACCTTCAATCCGGTTCCCGACTGGGCACAGCGTCTGGTAGCCACCGCTAAGGCCGGCGGCTGCAAATATATCACTCTCACCACCCGCCATCACGACGGCTTCTCTCTGTACGATACCTGCGGCCTTAACGATCTGGATGCCGTGCACGCGGCTGCCGGCAGAGACCTGGTGCGGGAGTTTGTGGACGCCTGCCGCGCGGGCGGCGTCGTTCCGTTCTTTTATCATACGCTGCTTGACTGGTATATGCCTTCCTACAAAGAGAATTTTAAGGAATATCTGGTGTATTTGCGGAAAAGCGTGGAGCTGCTCTGCAAAAATTACGGCAAGATCGGCGGCATCTGGTTTGACGGCATGTGGCACAAGCCCGAGGAGGACTGGGAGGAGGACGCGCTGTACGGCATGATCCGCTCCTATCAGCCGGAGGCTATGATCATCAACAATACCGGCCTCTCCGCCCGCGGCGCGCTGGGGCATATCGAGCTGGATTCCGTGACCTTTGAGCGGGGCAAGCCCACCCCCATCAACTGCGAGGGCGCTCCCAAGTATGTCGCAAGCGAGATGTGTCAGGTCTTCGGTACTCATTGGGGCTATGCGGAGCGGGATTTCCTCTATAAGTCTTTGGCGGAGATCATCGAGGACGTTTGCAGCTGTAAAAAATACGGTGCCAATTATCTCTTGAACGTGGGCCCCAGAGCCGACGGCACCCTGCGTCCGCTGGACGCTGCCATGTTTGAGACTCTTGGTGAGTGGGTGGCCATCCAGCAGGAGGCGCTCTATCTGCCCCGTCCCACGGGCATTCCTGTAGAGGGCGTTGGCAAGGAGTGGGATTTCCTGTTGGCAAACGGCAATACGTTCTATCTTTTCTGTCATCGCATATCCATGGGCGGCGACAGCAATGTGGTTGTTGGCGGTCACCACGACAGGGTGTCTGCGGACGTGTTTACACTTCCGGGCAAGGTGGTTTCTGCCACGTGGCTGGATGACGGTAGTGCCGTGAATTTTCAACAGCATGAAGGCGAGGTTGCCGTCAGACCCGGCGCCTACCGCTACGGCACCAATCTGGTGGTGCGCGTGGCCAAAATGGTGATCGAGACTTAACAAAAATGCAATTTCCCCGGAAACGGTGCGAGAAATCGCACTTTTTCCGGGGCTTTTCTATTGACATAAACAGACAAAATTTCGATTTTGTCTGTTTTCAACATCAAAAAATGATGCTAAAATAGGAGTGTCAAAAAATTCTCGCACGACAAAAGGAGAGAAAGACCGTGAAAACCTATATACTCTATAATCCCTTGGCAGGGCAGGGAACGGGAAAGAAAAAGGCGGAGGAGCTGGCGGCGGCTGCGGAGGGTGAGGTCACCTGCGCGGATATGACAGTCTGCACCGATTACGCTGCGCTTTTTGCGAAGCTCGGTATCGGGGATCGGCTGATCCTTTGCGGTGGCGACGGCACCATCAACCGTTTCGTCAATGCCACCGAGGGTATGGATATCAAATGCGACGTGCTCTACTGCGCGGTGGGCACGGGCAATGATTTTCTGAAGGATCTGGGCAAAACCGAAGAGTGCGAACCCTTTTCGCTCTTGCCTTATATCAAAAATCTTCCCTTTGTGGAGGTCAACGGTGAAAAATGCCGCTTCCTCAACGGCGTAGGCTTTGGTATTGACGGTTATTGCTGTGAGGTTGGCGACGCGTTGAAGGCAAGCAATCCTACCAAGCCCGTCAATTATACCGGCATTGCCATCAAGGGGCTGCTGTTTCACTTCAAGCCCGCCAATGCCACGGTCACGGTGGATGGCGTCAGCCATACCTACAAAAAGGTTTGGATCGCTGCCACCATGAAGGGACGCTATTACGGTGGCGGTATGATGAACGCCCCGGCGCAGGATCGGCTGGCCGACGACGGCGGGGTGACGCTGGTGCTGTTCCACGGCAAGGGTCGGCTGAAGACCCTCATCACCTTCCCCAGCATTTTCAAGGGTGAGCACGTCAACCACAAGGAAATGGTGGCGGTACATACGGGCAAGCGGATCCACGTTGCCTTTGACGCCCCCGCCGCGCTGCAGATCGACGGTGAGACCCGCCTGGGTGTGAGGGAATATACCGTCACTGCCGGTGTGATGGCAGACGTGACTGTTTGATATGAATCAAAAAGGGGCCCGCAGGCTTTGCCTGCGGGCCCCTTTTTCGTTTATTTCGGTTTTCGAACAAACAGCACACCCAGCGTGTTTTTACCGCAATGGGAGGAAATGGTGCAGCCTGCGCGGGTCACGTGTACCTGCTTTTGCGGCACAATGCTCTTCACGCGCTCCACGCACGTATTGACAATATCCTCGTCGCAGCCGGCGTGGGTGACGAACACCACGGAGGAGTCTACATCTGTGCCGTCGCCAAGGCGGTCGGCTACGTAGGTTTCCAGAACCTTAGAGAATTTTCCGCGGTACTTTTTGCCCACACCCATTTTGCCGCCGTGGACGGTGATGCAGGGCTTCAGCTGCAGGAGATTGGCGCCGATGGCCGCGACGGCGGAGCAACGCCCGCCCTTGTGAAGAAACTCGAGATTATCAATAACAAAGGAGGCGTCGACGCGCTCGGTCATGGCGCGTACCCGATCCGCGATCTCAGCGGCGGGCACGCCCGCCTCGGCCATTTCGGCCGCAGCAATCACCAAAAGTCCGCCGCCGGTGGACAGATTGCGGGTGTCGATGGGGTAGACGTTTTCAAAGCCTGCGGCAGCAAGTCGCGCGTTGTTATATGTAGAGGACATGTCGGAGCTGATGGTAAAAAGCAGCACCGCGCTGCCGTCAGCGGTCAGCCGGGAAAGGAATGCCTCGGCAGCGGCCACGTTGGGGGCGGCTGTTTTCGGCAGCTCACCGGTCTTTTCGTAATGGGCATAGATCGTATCCGGGTCAATATCCACACCGTCTGTGTAGTTTTTTCCTCCCAGTGCGACGGAAAGAGGCAAAATTTGAATGTCGTAACGTTTTAAAAGGGTCTCGTTCAGATCGGAGGTGCTGTCGCTGGCAATGATCACCTTTTGGCTCATGATAAGCTCCTTTTCTGCTTTTGATGCATTTATTTTATCATATTTCATAGGCGTTTGCAACTTGATTTTTTTCAAAAAAAGCTCTTTTCACACAAAAAGGCAAAAATGACCAAACAAAACAGGGGTAAAACAAATTTCCCCACTTGCGTTTTGAGCGTATGCAATCGCGCCGATGATGGCATTCTATTGATATATGCCCCAAAAGGGTCAGGAAAACAAAGGCAGAGCGCGGTGCTCTGCCGCTGGGAGGTAAAGTATGCCAAAACAGGAAAATGCGGAAGGGGTTACAGTGCGGCGCTTTTCGCTTTTGGACAGCGTTTCGTATGCGGCGGGGGATTTCGGCTGCAATATGAGCTTTGCGCTGAAGTCCACGCTGATCATTTTCTGGACACAGTTTATGGGGATGGAATCGACGCTGTACGCTCTGCTGCTGGTGGTGGTGCAGATCTGGGATGCGGTAAACGATCCCCTCATTGGCTCGCTGATTGACGCGGATCACCGTCAGTACCGCCGCAATAAATTTCTCACCTATATTGGTGTGGGATCCGTTGGGCTGATCGTGGGCGGCGCGCTCTGCTTTTTGCCGCTGCCCTCCGCGCCGCTTTGGGCGAAGATCGCGGTTTTTATTGGCGGCTACGTGCTGTGGGATGCTTTTTATACCGTGGCAAACGTGCCTTACGGCTCGCTTTTGTCGCTGATCTCCAATGTGGATACAGACAGGGCCTCACTTTCCGCCTGGCGCGCCGTGGGCTCCACCCTCGGCAATATGGTGCCTATTGCGGTGTTGCCCTTTCTCATTTATGACAAGGACGAAAACCTCATTGGCGAACGAGTCTTTCTGGCGGCGTTGGTTATGGGCATCGTGGGTTTTTTTTGCTTTCGTTTTATGATCCGCACTACGGTGATCAGAGTACAGACCGACGTGCGCCTGCACAGCGAGCGTCCACGCTTCCACGTGGGCAGAGCCTTTCTCAATTTCGTCAAAAACCGTCCGGCCATGGGAGCTACCGTAGCGGCCATGGGAATGTTCCTCGGCATCAACGGTGCCGCCTCGGCGGTAACGGTGTTGTTCCAATCTTATTTTAAAAACGTGGAAATTTCGGGCCTTGTGCAGGTGTTCGGTATGCTGCCCGTAGTGCTGTTTACGCCCATTGCCCGTAGGATGGTGGCGAAATACGGCAAAAAGGAGCTGGCGGTGTTCGGCTCTCTTTGCAGTATTGCAGCCTCGCTTTTGCTGCTGCTTTTGCCTATTACGCCGGATGGGCAGGGTATTGCGCTCTACGTGGTGTGTCAGCTGATCAACAGCCTCGGTATGGGTATTTACGCTACCGTTTCCTGGGCCATGATGGGCGACGCAGTGGATTATAACGAATGGAAGATGGGGGCGCGAGAGGAGGGCGTGGTTTACTCACTCCACTCCTTTTTCCGAAAGCTGGCGCAGGGCATCGGCCCCTCGCTGATCCTCCTCGTTATGTATCGCCTTGGCTATGTGGGGGCAAATAAGGGAAATCAAACGCTGGCGGTGGCCACCAATATGCGATATCTGGTGGCGGCGCTATATCTTTTCAGCGCTGTTTTGCAATTTGTGGGGTTGGCGCTGATCTATGATCTGAACCGCCATAAGCTGCAGGAAATGAATGCTGCACTGGCAAAAAAACGAGGGGCACGGAGGAGAGAATCGTAAAACGCCAAAAGCCCCTACCGTTTTGGGGGATTTTCAGAAAAGAAGGGAAGAAAACAATGAGAATTACGGAAAAGATCAATGAGGGATGGCGCTTTTGTCGAAAGGCGAGCGATATCCCGGAGACGTTCCCGGAAAAATGGGAGGCGGTAACGCTGCCCCACACCTGGAACGCGAAGGATGGGCAGGACGGCGGCAACGATTACTACAGAGGCACCTGTCTTTATGCCAGACGGCTTTCCGGGGCGGCTTTGCCGGAGGGAGAGGTTTATTTTCTGGAGGTGCGCGGCGCCAATTCCTCGGCAGATGTGTATCTGAACGGTCAGCATCTTGCGCACCACAACGGGGGATATTCCACCTTTAGGGTGGAGCTGACCGACGTCCGGCGAGAGGAAAACCTATTGGTGGTGGCAGTGGATAACGCCCCCTCGGAGCGAGTCTATCCCCAAATGGCGGATTTTACCTTTTACGGTGGCCTGTATCGGGACGTGTATCTGATCGCCGCGAATCGTTGTCACTTTGATCTTTCCTATTGGGGCGGTAGCGGGCTGCAGGTGGTACCCACGGTGGTGGGCGAGAGTGCGGAGGTGGCGGTGACGGGCTACCCCGCAGGGGCGACGGGCGGGCTGCGCTTTGCCTACAGCATCTATGATGCCGATGGGGCATTGGTGACGGCTTATGAAGGATTATCCCCGGAAACGGTGCTGAAAATCCCCCATGTTCACTTGTGGCAGGGCAGGGAGGATCCCTACCTTTATACCCTGCGGGCAGAGTTGATTCTGGGCGATATGGTCGTGGATACGGTCACGCTTTCCTTTGGCTGCCGCAGCTTCCGCCTTGATCCGGAAAAGGGCTTTTTCCTCAATGGCAGATCCTACCCCCTGCGTGGCGTTTCTCGGCATCAGGATCGTCTCGGCATCGGCAATGCGCTGCTGCCGGAGCATCATCGGGAGGATGCGGCGTTGATGCTGGAAATGGGTGCCAATACCGTGCGGCTGGCCCATTATCAGCACGATCAGTATTTTTACGATCTCTGTGACCGATATGGGCTGGTGGTCTGGGCGGAGATCCCCTATATCTCCCAGCACCTACCGGAGGGAGTTGAGAACACAGCAACACAAATGCGCGAGCTGATCATTCAGTGCCATCATCACCCCTCTATCGTCTTTTGGGGACTATCCAATGAGATCACCATGAAGGGGGATCGCGATCCCGCGCTCCTTGAAAACCATCGGATGCTGAATGAACTTTGCCACACCCTCGACCCCACCCGCAAAACAGTGGTGGCGGCGGTTTCGCCCTGCCCCACGGATAGCCCCTATCTGCAGATCCCGGATGCGGTGGCTTACAACCATTATTTTGGCTGGTATGGAGGCGAGGTAGAGATGAACGGGCCGTGGTTTGACCGTTTTCACGCCGCGCATCCCACCATTCCCATCGGCTGCTCTGAGTATGGATGCGAGGCGCTGAATTGGCACAATTCCGACCCCGTTCAGGGGGATTATACCGAGGAATACCAAGCGCATTACCATGAGCAAATGATTCTGCAGCTCTATACCCGCCCCTATCTGTTTGCTACCTTTGTTTGGAATATGTTTGATTTCGGCGCCGACGCTCGCTGTGAGGGAGGCGAGAACGGTCAGAATCACAAGGGGTTGGTGACCATGGACAGGCGCTATAAAAAGGACGCCTTCTATGCCTATAAGGCCTGGCTTTCGGATGAGCCATTCGTTCACATCTGCGGCAAGCGATACGTGGAGCGTACAGAGGCGGTCACACGGGTGACGGTCTATTCCAATCAGCCGGAGGTGGAGCTGCTGCTCAATGGCAGGCATCTCGCGAGGAAGAGCGCTTCGCAGCATTTCTTTTATTTTGACGTGCCAAACGAGGGGGAATCGGTGCTGACGGCTGTGGCGGGCGATTGCCGCGACGAGAGCGTACTGCGCCGGGTGGAGGTATTCAACGAGGGCTATCGCCTCAAGGAGCAAAACGCCGTCATCAACTGGTTTGAGGTGGAAATGCCGGCAGGAAAGCTCTCCATCAACAGCAAGGTCGCGGATGTATTACGTCACTCAGAGGGCAGACAGCTTTTTGAACAGTATTTTGCGGCGCTGATGCCGCAGGTAGGAGAGAGCGCCGGTGGGTTTGAAATGACGCCGGCTATGATGGAAATGATGGGCAGCTTTACGGTGTTGCGCCTTTCCTCTATGATAGGAATGATGGGTGCATCCCTTACGAAGGAACAGTTGCTTGCCTTCAATCACGCGCTGAATCAAATTGAAATGCCCTGAAACTCGCCCCGTTTGCCATCTTTTTGGCAAACGGGGTATTTTTTTGAAAAAAAGATGTTTTTAGATTGACTTTTTCCTGAAAATTGTATATAATAAGTGCATCAAACTTCACGTGAGGTTCATTATGAAACAAAGAGAAAAATTCGGTTCGCGCCTTGGCTTCATCCTCATTTCCGCAGGATGCGCTATCGGCCTTGGCAACGTCTATCGCTTTCCCATCATCACGGGTGCTTACGGCGGTGCGCTGTTCGTGCTGGTGTACCTGGCCTTCCTGCTGCTGCTGGGCATTCCCGTCATGTGTGCTGAGCTTTCCGTCGGCCGCGCCAGTCAGCGCAGTATTGCCACCTCCTTTGAGCAGCTGGAAAGGCCCGGCCAGAAGTGGCACCTGATGAAATACCTCGGCATTGCGGGCAACTATCTTCTGATGATGTGCTACACCGTTATTGCCGGCTGGATGCTGCTCTATTTCTGCAAGTATCTGCAGGGTGATATCCTTGCGGTGCAGGGCGCCGACAAGCTGGGCGCGCTGTTTGGCGAAACCGTTTCCAACACAGGCATGCAGTTCCTTTCCACCTACGTCACCATCGTGCTTTGCTTCCTTGTTTGTTCTCTCGGATTGCAGAAGGGCGTGGAGCGCATTACCAAGGTGATGATGATCGCGCTCTTCGTGCTGATCATCGGTCTTGCCATTTATTGCTGCACGCTGGACGGTGCGGCCGAGGGGCTTAAGTTCTACCTCGTGCCCTCTCTTGACCGTCTGAAGGAGGTGGACTTCGGCACCGTGATCTCGGCCGCCATGGGTCAATCCTTCTTTACCCTCAGCGTAGGCATTGGCTCCATTGCCATCTTCGGCAGCTATATTGATAAAAACCGCTCGCTGATGGGTGAGGCTGTGACCATCACAGCCCTTGACACCTTCATTGCGCTGGCCTCCGGCTTCATTGTATTCCCCGCCTGCTTCACCTTCGCCGGCGGCGTCAATGCTGAGGCCTCCTCCGTGGGTGCTACGTTCCTGTTCACTACGCTTTCCAGTATTTTCAATACCATGCCCGGCGGCCGTATCTTCGGCATTCTGTTCTTCCTCTTTATGATCTTTGCCGCTTACTCCACCGTCATTGCCGTGTTTGAAAATATCATGTCCTTCTGGATCGAGCGCACGAGCCTCTCCCGTCCCGTGATCGCCCTGATCAACGTGGGGCTGATGATGGTGCTGACCGTGCCCGCTATTCTCAGCCTTGGCCCCTGGAGTGGCTTTACCGTTGGCGGTCTTGCCATTATTGATTTGGAGGATTATGCCGTATCCAATCTATTCCTGCCCATCGGTAGTCTTCTGTACGTGGTGTTCTGCACGACTCGTTACGGCTGGGGCTGGAAGAACTTTTACGCCGAGGTCAATACCGGCAACGGACTGAAGTTCCCCCGCTGGATCCGGCCCTATATGACCTTTGTGCTGCCCGTGATCATTCTCGTGCTGCTGGTTTTGTCTGTGCTGTAAGGCACCAAATCAAAAGGAGCCCCGACGCCATTTGGGCGTCGGGGCTCCTTGTTTTTTACTTTTCTTCTTCCGGCTTCTCCGCTGAGGAAACGGGCAGGATCTGAACCTCCGTGATGCGATGCAGCTCGGTGGCGGTAACGGTCATGGCAAGGCCTTCGAGAGTCAGTGTGTCACCCGCCTCGGGCACCTTACCAAGCACCTCGGCAAACAGGCCTCCGAAGGAAATCGCCTCGGTTTCCAGCTCGATCCCAAAATGCTCGGCCACATCCGCGAGGCTCACGGAGCCATCCACCAGGAAGGAGCCGTCCTTTTGGGGGCGGAAAAATTCCACTACCTCGTCCCGCTCATCCCAGATCTCGCCGAGAATTTCCTCCACGATATCCTCGATGCTGACCACACCGGAAACCACGCCGTATTCGCTGATCACAACAGCCAGATGCACACGCTCCTCCTGCATTTGCTTCAAGAGAAGGTCGAGGGCAAGGCTCTCCGGCACGAAAATGGGCTGGAGCAGCGCGTCAGTCAGCTGAAAATCCGGCTCCTCAAAATGCAGCAGATATTCCCGCACCTGAAGAATGCCGATCACGTTGTCCAGTGTGTCCTTATAAACGGGGATGCGGGAATAGCCCTCGGTGCGGATGGCGGCAAGGATCTCCTCGCGGCCGGCAGTGTCGGGCAGCGCCACGATGCTGCTGCGCTGGGTCATGATCTCTGCGGCGGTGAGGCGGTCCAGCTTGAATACGTTTTTGATGTAGGTGATGTCATCCTCGTTGAGGGTGCCCTCGTCGGCGCCGGCGTCCAGCATAATCACGATGTCCTCCTCGGAAACCGCCTCCTCCTTTTCATTGGGATCAATGCCAAAGAGGCGCAGCACGCCGTTGGTGGACACGGTGAGAAACCAAATGACCGGCTTGAGGATGGTGGTCAGCACGGAAATGATGCCGCAAACGGCGTTTGCCAGCTTTTCCTTGTGGCGCATGGCAATGCGCTTGGGCACCAGCTCGCCCAGCACCAGCGTGAAATAAGAGAGGATCAGCGTGATCACGATGACCGAGGTGGTCTCGATGGCACCGTAGGCGGTGGCGGGCAGCTCAAAGGTGCGCGTCAGCCAGCCGGAAAGGCGCTCCGCAAAATTATCGGCGGCAAAGGCCGAGCCGAGAAAGCCCGCCAGCGTGATGCCCACCTGAATGGCCGAGAGGAACTTGGTGGGATCCTTGATGATCTTCAGCATCCTTTGTGCCTTCTTGTCGCCCTCCTCGGCCAAGGCCTCCACCTTTTTCTCATTGAGAGAAATGAGGGCGATCTCAGTGGCGGCAAAAAACGCGTTCAATAAAATTAAAACAAGCTGCAGCAATAGCTGCTTTACAATATCCATTTCAAATAAAACTCCTTATGTAATTGATGGTAACGGTGGTTTGTGTGCGGTGCGGTATCAGCTGCGGAAGCCACCTAAGCGCAAAAAAGCCCACCTCTCCCGCCAAGGGCGTAGGTGTGCCATTCCAACGATATGCATAAGGCAGGTGCAACAAGTGTCCTCGTCGCTACTGTCGCTTTCCATTTGGGCGTATTCTCCTTTCTGAATTTTGCAATATTATTATAACACATTTCGCTCCTGTTGTCAAGAAAGGGGAATTGTAAACAATGTATAAATAAAATGTAAAAACCACCGGGGTCTCTTGCAATTCTGCCAAATTTATGATATTCTGTAGACGAGCAATAAAGGGGTAACTGTCACGCACCGGCGTCGGCGGCCCCGAAAACAGGAGGAAGGATATGCTTGAAATTCGGGAATTAACGAAGATCTATCACGCCAAAGAGGGCACGTCAGTCAAAGCGCTCGACAGTATCAGTATGTCCCTTCCGTCTACGGGAATGGTGTTCATTCTCGGAAAATCAGGCAGTGGCAAATCCACGCTGCTCAACGTCATCGGCGGCCTTGACGACTGTGACGGGGGCGAGTTCATCATCAACGGGAAATCCTCCAAGGACTTTTCCGCAGCGGATTTCGACGCCTACCGCAACACCTACGTGGGCTTTATCTTCCAGGAGTACAATATGCTGGAGGATTTTTCGGTGGCCGAGAACGTGGCACTGGCGCTGGAGCTGCAGGGCAAGGTGGCCGATCCCGCCGAGATCGAGTCGGTGCTGGCCTCCTTGGAGCTGCAGGGCTTCGGTGATCGCCGTATCAACGAGCTTTCCGGTGGGCAAAAGCAGCGTGTGGCCATTGCCCGGGCGCTGATCAAAAAGCCGGAAATTCTGATGGCCGACGAGCCCACAGGCGCGCTGGATTCCGAAACCGGCGAGGCGCTGTTCCGCACCCTTAAGGAGCTGTCAAAAGAAAAGCTGGTGCTGGTGGTCTCTCACGACCGGGATTTTGCCGAGCGCTACGGCGACCGCATCATCGAGCTGCAGGACGGCCGCATCATTGCGGATACGGCAGCCACTGAGGAGGTAAGGGTAGAAAAGAGAATTGGGGAGGAAAAAGCGCTCCCGCTGATCCGCTCTCGATTGCCCCTCAAAAAGGCCACCCGTATGGGCCTCAATAGCCTGCGCCACAAAACGCTCCGTCTGGTGGTGTCGATTTTTCTTGCCATCATATCCTTTGCCATGTTTGGCGTGACAGATGCCATCTCCGCGCAAAACAATATGTCCATCGTCACCGAGTCGATGCTGGATACCGGCAGACGTTCCATCGCGGTTTCGAGAAATGTCAAGCAGCTCGTGCGCGACGACTACGGCGTCGCGAGGTACGAATATGATCCCAGCGGGATGAACGAGGAGGACATTGAAGCGTTATGTGCCCAAACGGGGTTGAATTTTCTGCCCGTGCTGGGTGATACGGAAGATTTTTCCTTTCAAACGATGCTGAAAAGTTATCAGTCGAGCTCTCGCAGTCTCTTTAACGCAAAGCTCAACGGCTTTACGGTGTTGACGCCGGAGGTGATCGAAGCCGGGGGCTTCACCCTGTACGGTCGACTGCCGGAAAAGACCTGCGAGATCGTGGTGACGGAGTTCGTCTATCGACAGCTGAATCAATACGGCTTCTGTAACGAGAAAATGGGCGAGGAGGTCGCGGCAGGCGCATTGACCATTGACGAGGGCGAAAACGCCCTCATCGGTAAGCACTTCTCCTTCCTCGGTGATTTTTCTATGTCGGGAGATCCCATACAGTTTCAGGTGGTGGGCGTGCTGGATACCCATTTTGATTATGAGCATTATGCGCCCTTCCTGCCCGGCTTCAAGGGAACCGTTGTGGGCGGGCTTGCGCTGGAATTCCGGTGGCACGAGGCATACGGGGAGCGGGAGTACGGCTTTCACACGCTGGGCTTTGTGGTGGAGGAGGAGATGCGCAACATCAGGTTTGCGTACCTCAATGGTAGGTCGGGTGCCTTCTCTGCGTCTTACCGAGCCGGCGCCAATAAGACCACGCATCTTTTGCTGCATATGACCGACGCCATTGACAACGTGTTGGTGGAAGCCTATAGCGTGCTGCCGTTTTCCAAAGCCGAGTATCTTGATATTACTTGGTTTGAGGAGGGCAAAACCGGCCTTGGCGCCAACGAAATGCTGATCAACGAGAGAGAGCTGTATCTCTACGCACCGGAAAGCGCTACCATCGTGCCTGATCGGGATGCGCTGGACGCGCTGATGCACGAGCTCTGCGGTGAGGCGGAGTGGAATGCCACTGATCCGGCTAAATCTTATCTGGAAAGATTAAAGGCCGCGGGCGGAGCGGATATCTTCACCGACTCTGCACTGATTGCCTATCTGGAGTCGCTCTACGGCTATACCTTCCCCGAACAGCTTACCCCGCGCTGCGGTGAGCAAATGGCGTTTTTCCTTGATCAGTGCTACGAGGGTGTCGAGGAGGCGGTAACGGTTACGATAGCGGATATTGTGTCCAATACCACGACGCTGTTCTCGGAGGCGGACGTGCTTTTGAATGAGCTTTGGAAAAATAAAAATATGATCAATGAGCTGATGCATATTCCCTCTATGAACCTGACCAAGTGGGGCAAAATGACCGAAGAGGAGCAGCGGGACACGATGATCGATTTTTATCTGTCCGGCTACGTTGACGAGGGCAAGAATACCTATGCCACCTACAGCAAGGAAGAGCTGACGCATATGGGTAACGAGGCGTATCTCGCCATGACGGGGCTGACGGCGGAAAAGCTGCTCTCCGATCTTGACTGCGGCATTTATCAGCGTACCGATGAGAGCGTGAAAACCGGAGAGGTCATATGGGGCTATGAGCAATATGAAACGGTTCGCGGCGAGCCGCAATTGTTGGAAACGGCGTCCTATCGCGTGGTAGGCACCTACGATGCCGGCCAGTGGTATAAGCTCTATGAGGGCACCTTCATCTGTGATGCCTATTACGATTACGCCAAGGCGTGGGACGAGGCCGCTTCGGAGAATGAGTACGTAAAGGAAGGAATCGTGATGGTCGTCGCTTTCGCCGGCGGGGTCTACGACCGAGCTATCGTGGCCTTCGGTGAAAATGACCGAGAAGCCGTGCGGCTGGTGGCGGAGCTGACGCATCAAACCGGCGGTGAGGTCACCTACACCGGACATAACGGCATTTATACGGTGCTGGAGGAATACGACGAGGTCATCGGCGTGATCCAACAGCTGCTGTTCTTCGTGGCGCTTGGTTTTGCCATCTTCTCGGCGCTGCTGTTTGGCAATTTCATTGCGACCTCGGTTTCCTACCATAAGCGGGAGATCGGCGTGCTCCGCGCGCTTGGCGCCCGCCCGATCGACGTGTTCAAAATTTTCGGCAGTGAGGCACTGCTGGTGGCGCTGATCAATTTCGTGGGCGCTACGCTGCTTTCGTGGGCGGCGGTCGGACTTTTCCGGCTTTATATGTACGATGGTGGGCTGCAGATCACCCTGCTTTCCTTCGGCCTGCGGCAGATCCTGCTGCTCCTCGGCATCAGCCTTCTGGTAGCGCTGGTCGCCAGCTTCCTGCCCGTTTGGCGTATTGCCCGCAAGAAGCCCGTGGACGCCATCAAGGATCGATGACGGTATCTCTGTAAGCGCACGATAACGCTTCCCCCGACACGTGATGACGTGTCGGGGGATATTTCTTTGCTTACGCCGCCAAAACGCCACGTGAGGCGTTGCCGAGCTTTTGTCAAAAAACGAGGATTTGAGAGCATTTACGAGAAAACGGGAGATTTTGGGAGGAAAACGCGGAAAATTCAAGAAATTTTCGGGCAGATTGCGCCAGAATTCGATTATTTCCGATTTTTTCAAAAAACTATTGCATTTTCAGTCGCTTTCTGTTATAATAGCGCTGTGATATGGTTTTTCTGCTTACGGAAGCCCTTTTTCCCGCGCAAGCCATTCCCAAAAATATCGGTTCAAAGGAGTATTTATGCGGAATGAAAAACAAGCTGATCGAACTGAGGTCCATCAGTAAATCCTTTGATGGCGAGCAGGTGCTTTGCAGCATTGATCTCGACATTCACGACAAAGAATTCGTCACCCTGCTGGGTCCCTCCGGCTGTGGCAAAACCACCACGCTCCGTATCATCGGCGGCTTTGAGACCCCCGACGAGGGAGACGTGATCTTCGACGGTAAAAGAATCAACGACCTGCCGCCCTATCAGCGCCAGGTCAATACTGTGTTTCAGAAATATGCGCTTTTCCCCCATCTGAACGTCTACGACAACGTGGCCTTCGGCCTGCGCCTGCATAAGGTGCCGGAGCTGGAGATCCGCGAGCGGGTGAAGGAAATGCTGCAGATGACCGGCCTCAAGGGCTTTGAAAACCGCAAGCCCGCCACCCTTTCCGGCGGTCAGCAGCAGCGCGTGGCCATTGCCCGCGCCCTCATCAACCGTCCGCGCGTCCTGCTTTTGGACGAGCCTCTCGGCGCCCTTGACCTGAAGCTGCGCAAGGATATGCAAAACGAGCTGAAGCGCATTCAGCACGCCACCGGTATTACGTTTATTTACGTCACCCACGACCAGGAGGAGGCGCTCTCCATGTCCGATACCGTGGTAGTGATGGCCGGCGGCAAAATTCAGCAGATCGGCTCTCCTACGGATATTTATAATGAGCCCGTCAACGCCTTTGTGGCAGATTTCATTGGCGAGTCGAATATCATCGACGGCGTGATGCTGGCGGATAACCAGGCCCGCTTTGCCGGTCATACCTTCACCTGCGTGGACGGCGGCTTTGCCAAAAACGAGCCGGTGGATATCGTGGTGCGTCCCGAGGACGTGGACGTGGTGCCCGTGGAAAAGGGTATGCTCTCCGGCACGGTGAGCTCCGTGACCTTCAAGGGCGATTATTACGAGATCATTGTGGACGTATGTGGCTTCAAGTGGATGATCGAAACCTCCGACTACGTAGCCCCCGAGGAGAAGATCGGCCTGTTTGTAGAGCCCGATGCCATTCATGTCATGAAAAAATCCGAATACTCCGGTATGTTCGGTGACTATTCCACCTTCTCCGAGGAGATGGATCACCTCTCCGACCCCGAGGTCGAGAACGAAGCGGAGGAGGATGCACAATGAAGCAAAAGCGCTCATTGCTGGAACGCGCAGCGGCAGTGCCCCACACGGTGTGGGTGGTGCTGTTCATCGTGGCGCCGCTGCTTTTTGTGGTTTACTTTGCCTTTACCGATACCAGTGGGGATTTCACCACCTCCAATATCGAGCTGCTTTCCTCGTATTCCCATATTTTTTTCCTTTCCATCTGCTTTGCGCTGGTGGCAACGACCTTTTGCCTGTTGATCGGCTACCCGCTTGCCTTTGTCATGGCAAGAGCAAAGCCCTCCCGGCAAAAGATCCTCATGGTGCTTTTGATGCTGCCTATGTGGATCAGCCTGCTCATCCGCACCTACTCGCTGATGACGCTGCTTGACAACGGAGGCCTGCTCAACTCGCTGCTCACCAAGCTCGGCTTTGCCCCCGTGACCATTGTGGGCACCGGCGGCGCCGTGATCCTCGGTATGGTATACGATTTCCTGCCCTATATGGTGCTACCTATCTATACCTCCATCACCAAGCTGGACAGACGCTATCTGGAGGCCGCGGCCGATCTTGGCTGCAACAGCATCCAGACGCTCTTTCGCGTGATCCTGCCTCTTACCACCCCCGGCATCGTGTCGGGCGTGACGATGGTGTTCGTGCCCTCTATTTCCACCTTCTATATTTCCCAAAAGCTGGGTGGCGGTAATTTTGACCTCATTGGTGATACCATCGAGCGTCAGTTCAAGTACGCCTCCACCTACCACATTGGCGCTGCCATCTCGCTGGTGATGATGATCCTCATTCTCATCTCCATTGCGGTGATGAATCGCTTTTCCGATGGTGACGAGGGAGGGATGCTGGTATGAAGGTGCTTTCCCGTGTTTATCTCTGGGTGGTATTTGCCCTGCTGTACGCACCTATTCTTGTGTTGGTCATCTTTTCCTTCAACGATGGCGGCTCGCTTTCTGCCTATACCGGCTTTTCCTTCCGCTGGTATGGAGAGCTGTTTCAGGATCAGGTGGCGCTTACCTCGCTGAAAAATTCGCTCCTGCTGGCGCTTTCCTCCTCGGCTCTGGCCACCGTTATCGGCACCTTTGCCGCCCTTGGCCTTGACCGCATGCGCAACCGCTACATAAAGGGCGCCGTCAATTCGCTCACCAATATTCCCATGATGAATCCCGATATTGTTACGGGTGTTTCTATGATGCTGCTTTTCGTGGCGGTGGCGGGCATTCTCGGCATTTCTGATATCCTCGGTAAGTGGACGATGCTGATCGCCCACACCACCTTCAGCCTGCCCTATGTGATCCTGTCCGTGGCGCCTCGCTTCAAGCAGTTTGACAAAAGCCTCAGAGAGGCGGCGCTGGATCTCGGCTGCACCCCGTGGCAGAGCTTCTTCAAGGTGGAACTTCCCGCCATTTTGCCGGGTATTCTTTCCGGCCTTGTGATGGCCTTTACGCTGTCGCTGGACGATTTCGTTATCAGCCATTTCGTCAGCTCCCCGGATTTCCAGACGCTCCCCCTTTATATTTACAACCAAACCGCGCACAATGTGAAGTATAGCATGTACGCGCTGTGCACGCTCATCATCGTAACCATTCTGGTGCTGCTTCTGTTGGTGAATTTCGCGGGCAGCATCGGAGATCGCTCAAAGCGTAGAAAGGAGGCGGCAAAATGAGAAAAATCGCTACCGTTTGCCTGCTTTTTGCTATTTTAGCTGTGTTTTTTCCTTCCCTTGTTTCCTGCAACGACGGGGACACCGTTACCCTGTACGTGTATAACTGGGGCGAGTATATCTCCGACGGCAGTGAGGGGTCGCTGGATACCAACCGCGCCTTTGAGGAGTGGTATGAAGAGACCTACGGCGTGAAGGTCAAGGTCAATTATTCCACCTACTCCTCCAACGAGGATATGTACGCCAAATTAAGCAGCGGCGCTGCCAATTATGATATTGTGGTTCCCTCTGACTATATGGTCGCCCGTATGATTGACGAGGGACTGCTCCGCCCGCTGAATATGGAGAATATTCCCAACAGCGAGTACATCAATTATGAAATGATGTTCGGTAAGGGAGAGGTGTATTACGATCCTGCCAAAGCCTATTCCGTGCCCTATACCTACGGCACCGTGGGTATCATCTACGATGCTACGCAGGTGGACGCCGCCGATGTGGGCACGTGGGGCGTGATGTGGAACGAGAAGTACACCGGCAATATTCTGCAGTTCAATAACTCCCGTGATGCCTTTGCCACGGCCATGTTCTATCTTGGTTACAGCGTCAATACCGACAGTGAGGCTGAGTGGCGCGAGGCCCTTGCCAAGCTGGTGGAGCAGAAGCCCATCGTGCAGGGCTACGTGATGGACGAGGTCTACAACAAAATGGAGAACGGCTCCGCCTTGATTGCGCCGTACTATGCCGGTGACTTCTTCACCATGTATGAGGACAATGAAAATCTGGCCTTCGCCTATCCGTGTGAGGGAACCAACGTCTTTGTGGACGCCATGTGCGTGCCCGCTGCCAGTGAGCATCCCGAAATCGCTGAGGCATACATCAATTTTATGCTGAGCAAGGAGGCCGCCATTGCCAATGCGGAATATATCTGCTACGCCTCTCCCAACCGCCTGGTTTACGAGGATGCCGATTATATCGCGGCAATGGAGGAGCTTCACCCCGACGCAATGAGAATTCTTTACGGTACCGAGGAGATGAAGCTGGAGTTCTACGAGAATCTTCCCGAGGACAAGCTGATGCTGCTCAATAGCCTTTGGGAGGAATTGAAGATTGAAAGCCCCATCAGCACCGTCATCATCGTGCTGACCTGCGTGATCCTTACCGCAGGTGCCTTCTTCGGCTCCGCTTGGGCCATTCGGCGTTACAGACAGCGCAGAATCAGAGAGGCGCTTTGGAATTGAGAAAAACGGGGCGCAACGCGGCCCCGTTTTTCTCAATTCCTGCGTTTTGGTAAAAATACTTCTGCAAACAGTGAGGCGGAAAGTATCCCCAGCGTCAGCTGCTGACCGTAACAGAGCAGCATGCAGGCGGAGAGGGAAAATAAAAACAGCAGCGAGAGATAGGAGCTGATCTCCAGTATTCGTGCCGATGCAGGTGCTCCCCAAAGTGCCGCTGACAACGCCCCCAGCATCCGCCCGCCGTCAAAGCCGGAAATAGGCATCAGATTAAAGAGGGCAAAGGAAAGAGTAGCGAGACGTAGACAATCGCCAAAGCGTCCCTGCAGAGGCAGCGCCGCTACCCAAAGCAGCAGCGAGGCCATCGGCCCCGCTGCTGCCAACAGTCCCTCCGCGCGGTAGGAGGGAATTGCTCCCGCCGGATGGAGCTTGGCACCAAACAGATCCAGCTCTAAAAGCCGCAGACGAATGCCCAGCATTCTTGCCGCTGCCAAGTGTCCCGCCTCATGCAGTGTAGCTGCCAGTAAGGTCGCTGGCAGCAGCGCGGAGCGATCGGCAGCCAGCACCGCCAGCATCAGCACTGCTCCCGGTGTTATGCGTATCTTCATCGTATCACCTCGGATGATTTCTCTTGCAACATATTATGCTTGCACACCGATTAACATACCAAAACTCATACCGTTAAGGCACTTTTTGAAAAGGAGGGGAGAAAAAATGCTATGGAAGCGAATCTGGCACGCCGTGAAAGCCTATAGCCAAACGCTACTGCTTCTCCTGCTTGTGTGCCTTGTGGCGACGCGCCTCGGTCTTGCGCTGTACCGCGTTGCTACACGGGAGGAGGTGCCCTTGCGCATTGATGTGCTGGATGTGGGACAAAGCGATGCCATTTTGCTGCGCAGCGGCAAGGACAGCCTTTTGATCGATACCGGCACCGCCGCGGCGGAGCTGGATCTGCTAAACGAATTGCGGCGCCTTGGTGTGGGACAGATCAATACCCTTTGCGTCACGCATCCCCACGAGGATCATTACGGCAACGGACGCGCGTTGCTGTCCTTCTTGCCGGTGGGTAGCCTGCTTTTGCCGGCTTGTGAAGCTGAGGATTACGGCTACCTGCTCATGCTGGACGAGGCCGCCGGGAGAGAAATCCCCACGGTAACGGCTACAGCGGGAGTGACGCTGCAGCTGGGCGAATGCCTTGTCACAGTGCTTTCCGCAGGTGGAAAGGAGGCCAATAACGCCAGCGTGGTGCTACGTGTCACCTGCGGCAATGCGGTGCTACTGTTCATGGGTGATGCGGAAGCAGAGGTAGAAGCGGCCTTGCTTGCCGCCGATGCAGCGCTTTTGGACTGTGATTTTCTCAAGGTGGGGCATCATGGATCGGATACCGGCACCACAGAGGCTTTCCTTGCCGCTGCTACGCCTGCTCTTGCCGCCATTAGCTGTGGAGTGGATAACGATTATGGTTTCCCGCACACCGGCGTACTGGAACGTCTGGCGGCAGTTGGGACTGCCGTATATCGCACCGACGAGGCAGGATCGTTGCATTTTGCCTCCGATGGTCATACCGTGTACGTAAGGGAGGAGAATTGACAGTGAATGATAGCGAAAAATCTCGCCCCGTTGTGGGCCGTTTTGCCCCTACGCCCAGTGGCAGACTACATCTTGGTAATCTGATGTGCGCCATGCTGGCGTGGCTTTCCGTCCGCAGTCGCGGCGGCAAATTTTTACTCCGTGTGGAGGATCTTGACGCAGCGCGCTGTGCGGGAATGAAGGATAACACTGCTTATTTGCTGGACGATATGGCCTTTCTCGGCATTGATTATGACGGTGAGGTGCTGTATCAATCGGAGCGCAGTGACATTTATGCCGGATATGTGCAGACTCTCACGGAAAAGGGGCTGATCTATCCCTGCTACTGCTCCCGCGCGGAGCTGCACGCAGCCAGTGCCCCCCACTTGTCAGATAACACCCCTATTTATGACCGTCGGTGTCTGCTGCGCGCTCAAAGGGGCGAGGCACCGCCCGTTGGTCGACGCCCTGCTCTACGGGTGATGGTGCCCGATGAAAAAATCGGCTTTTTCGATACCGTTTATGGGTATTATGAGGAATATCTGCCACGCGATTGCTCGGATTTCGTGGTGCGCCGCTCTGATGGCGTCCACGCCTATCAGCTGGCCGTGGTGGTGGATGACGGTCTTTCCGGCGTCACCGAGGTGCTGCGAGGCAATGACTTGGTATTCAGCACGCCCCGACAGATCTTCCTGCAGCGCACCCTTGGCTTTGACACGCCGGATTACTGTCACATCCCGCTGCTCACCGATGCAGAGGGGCGCCGCCTCTCCAAACGGGACGGTGACGGCTGTATGGAAACCGTACGCGCCCGCTATAAGGACGGTCGCGCCGTAATCGGCGCACTGGCAGCAGCCCTCTGTCTGCTGCCCGAGCCCCAGTCCATCTCCCTTCCGGAGCTGCTCCCCTATTTTGACATCAAAAAAATCCCCCGCGACAGCGTCAAGCTGCCGGAGGGGTTTTGAAAAGGGAAACAGAAAGTTGTTTCACAACAGAAATGGTACGAGGAACGGGACGTTGAACCGCTTTCTGCGCCAGTAGCGGACATCGAGATGTCGCTTTACTTAGCAGGGCTTCTGCATCTGCCGAAGCCTGCACAACAAAAAGAAACGCCCCTGATTAGCGTAGTGCCCTTAAGGACACTACGCGTCGATATAGATCCGCTTGCGCGGATCTTCGATATACGCTGACGCGTTCGATATGTGCTGACGCACTCGATATGCTCACTGCGTGAGCGCGGATCTAT
>SVTA01000140.1 GCA_015064005.1 Oscillospiraceae bacterium | reverse complement strand
CTTGCCGACCGCACCCGCCTTGGCGAGGGTACCAACACCCCCCGTTGGGCGGTGGCCTACAAGTTCCCGCCGGAGCAGAAAAAAACCAAGCTTTTGGATATCGAGCTGGCCGTTGGCCGCACCGGCGTGCTGACCCCCACGGCCATTCTCTCCCCCGTACGGCTAGCCGGCACCACCGTTTCCCGCGCTACGCTTCACAACGAGGATTTCATCCGGGAAAAGGGCATTATGCTGGGCGACACCGTTACGGTGCAGAAGGCCGGTGACATCATTCCCGAGGTAGTGACCGCACACCCGGAGCTGCGCGACGGCAGCGAGCGGGCGTTTGCCATGCCCACCCATTGCCCCTCCTGCGGTGAGCCCGTCACCCGTGACAAGGACGAGGCCGCAGCGGTGCGCTGCACCAACAGCGCCTGCCCTGCCCAGCTTTCCCGCGGCATTGAGCATTTCGCCTCCAAAAACGCCATGGACATTGAGGGACTGGGGCCGCAGGTGGTAGAGCTACTGCTGAAAAACGATCTCATTCACGACGCGGCAGATCTCTATAGCCTGCGTGCCGAGGATATTGCAATGCTGGAACGGATGGGCGAAAAATCCGCAGCCAATCTGCTTGCCTCCATCGAGGCCTCCAAAAAAGCGGGGCTGGAGCGGCTGATCTTCGCATTGGGCATCCGCAGCATCGGCCAGGTGACCGCCACGGCACTGGCCGCCCGCTACGGCACGCTGGAGGCGCTGTTTGCCGCCACCGCCGAGGAGCTTTGCGGCATCGAGGACGTGGGACAGATCACCGCCGACTACGTGGTAGACTACTTCTCGCACCCACAGAACGTGGCGCTCTGCCGGCGGCTGATGGCGGCCGGCGTGGAGACCGCTGCTGTTGCCGCTCCAAAGGGCGACAAGCTGCAGGGGCTGACCTTTGTCCTCACCGGAACGCTGCCTACCATGAGCCGTGATGTGGCCTCCGAGCTGATCCGCGCCGCCGGCGGAAAGGTAACGGGCTCGGTTTCCAAGAAAACCTCCTTTGTGGTTGCCGGCGAGGAGGCAGGCTCCAAGCTGACAAAGGCACAGGCGCTGGGCGTTCCCGTCATTGACGAGGAGGCACTGCTGCGTATGCTGGAGAACGGCGACTGACACTTCAAAAACGGCTGATTCCTATGAAATCAGCCGTTTTTGCCTTTTAGCTGTCACATTTTTCCGTTTGAAGTGTCTCATTATATGTAGCGTTCAAAAATTTCTTGACAGTAACGGCAAATGCGTTTATAATAGGAACAGACACCAAGGGGCGCTGCAAGAATCAAAAGCGAAAGGAGTAAGCGATGGCATTACTAACCTTAAAGGACATTGGCAAGATATATGTCTCCGAGGGCAATGTGGCCGTGGGCATCCGAGGGGTGAACCTCTCCTTTGACCGCGGCGAATTTGTGGCCGTAACCGGCAAGTCCGGCTCCGGTAAATCCACGCTGCTGAACGTCATCAGCGGTATGGATTCCTACGAGGAGGGCGAGCTTTTCATTGAGGGGGAGGCCACCTCCCATTACCTCCAGCCCGACTGGGAGCAATACAGAGAAAAGTACATTTCCTTCATTTTTCAGGATTATAACATCATTGAAAGCTTCACCGTGCTGCAGAACGTGGAGCTGGCGCTGCTGCATATTGAAAATCCGCGAGAGCGCCACGCACGGGCGCTGGAGCTGATCCGGCGCGTGGGCCTTGCCGGCCACATCCGCCAAAAGGGTAGCAAGCTCTCCGGCGGCCAGAAGCAGCGCACCGTCATCGCCAGAGCGCTGGCCAAGGACAGCCCCATCATCCTGGCCGACGAACCCACGGGTAATCTGGACTACGCCACCTCCAAGGAGATCATTGCGCTGCTGCGAGAGGTTTCCCGCGACAAGCTGCTGATCATGGTAACCCACAACTTTGATCAGGTGGAGGACTGTGCCACCCGTCACATCCGCATTTTTGACGGTGCGGTGGAGATGGATCACACGATCCATCGTGAGGAGCCGGCAGCCCCCGCCCCTCAGGAGCCTAAAAAGCCCGCGCACCGCTCCAAGCGGCGTGATTTCAAAAACGGCATGGCACTTGGCAGTACCATTTTTGCCGCAAAGCCAAAGCTTTCCTTCTTCCTCGCGCTGCTGATGATCGTGGGCATGCTTGGCATTTTTGCCGTGACCACCCTTTGCGGAACCGCGATGGATATGTTTGACAAATCCTACATGTTCAGCCACATCGACGGACGCGTGGTGCTGGCACATCGGGACGGCTCACCGCTAACTGACGCAGAGCTTGCGACGCTGAAGGAGGAATACGGCGCTCAAAGCCTGCTACACTATGACGCGCTGCTGGACAATACCTATCGCTTCTCTGCCCACATCGGTGACTATCACTACGTCAGCTTTGTTTACACCTACGGCGAGCATTACGGAGAGGATATCGTGGGCCGTTATCCCACATCACCGGACGAGGTGCTGTTGTATCTGCCCATTTATCTGCAGCCCATTGTGGGCAAGGATACGCTTCTGATCGATACCGTTAAGCTGATGGGCAGCTTCGACGCCCGGGTGGTGGGCGTGAAATACTTTTATGACAACAATCTGGACCCCCGTTGCCTTTTCACCGACGAGGGCTTCCGCTACGCCACGGCGCAGTGCTATCTGCAGGATTCCAGCACCTCCTTCACCGCCGAATACAAGGACACCACCGGCGCGACGCACCGCATGGATCTGTACAGCTTCCGTCTTTCCACCGATCTTGCGCCCGGCACGATCGCGCTGGTCGAGGAATCCTTCCTCTCCGCGCTGTCAAACGGGAAGGTGGAGAGCCTTTCGGTTCAATTCATCGCTCAGTATTACCGCTACGATTACTATCAGGACAGCAGCGAGAAGCCTTTGACGTTTTCCAAAAGCTTCACGCTGGAAGACGTAGACGTGACAGCCGTGCCCGACGTCTCTGAGGGCAAGATGCTGCTGATGAGCCCCGACGTCCTTACCGCCATTGCGGAGGCGGCGCTGGCAGATTCCTACAAGCAGGCCTCTCTCTTC
>SVTA01000026.1 GCA_015064005.1 Oscillospiraceae bacterium | reverse complement strand
TATATGGCAATATCGCTCCAATGATCATATCATTCGTAACCGTCAGGACTATGATGAGCATTTGCGATATATTTATGAAAACCCTATGCGGTGGTATTATGACGAATTATACGCAGAAGAATAGGGGCATGGGCTTTGCCCGAAGCCTTTGTCATACAAAGGCGAAACTGGCGATAAAACAGAACGAAAATAGGAATTTGATGAGGTTAAAATGCTGGGAAAGATTGTTAAGGTGATTGTTGACCGCCCTTTGGGAACATATCATCCAAAGCATAAAGACATCTACTATTCTGTCAACTACGGTTATGTAGAAGGAATGATAGCCGCAGACGGTGAAGAACAGGATGCGTATATACTTGGCGTAAATGAACCAATTAGAGAGTTTAATGGTAAAGTAATTGCAGTTATACACAGATTTAACGACATCGAAGAAAAATGGGTTGTAGCACCAGAGAAAGCATCTTTCACTAAAGATGAAATCATGCAACAGGTTGACTTCCAAGAACAATTTTTCAAGACGAAAATCATAATGTAAATTGGGATTTATCGAATAGCTAACCCCGACAGACCTTAAAAATCTGTCGGGGTTGTTATTTGTCTTTTCATATCAAATTTTGCATATCCGTAGGGGCGTTCTGTGAACGCCCGCGGGCGAACAAAGTTCGCCCCTACCGTTCATTATTTATTTTCTCCGCTAAGAACATCGTCCCTTGCTTGTCGCATCCTTTTTCGTTATACTTTCTCCGATAGGGCGGGGATCTCCTCCGAGAGAATTCGCTCCATTACCGAGAGCTTCCACTCCAGATGGGCGCGGTCGCCTACGTAGGACATACTGGGTTCAAAGCCGAGGCGGGAATCGAAATCCACCAGAGGAAGCGTGGCCTTGACGTTGGCGATCTCTGCGGCACCGATCTCTCGCAGAGCATCGAGATGCGCGGTCAGCACGCCGTCACCTGCGGCGATGGCCGTCTTTTCCACGTACCAGCGCTTCACGTGGTGGGCGGTGAGCAGGGTACGACCCATAAATTCCATGGTGCCGGCGATGCGCTGTGCCTCCTCCCGCTTAGTGCCCGAGAGCGTGGGGAGCAGCGCCTGCAGCTGCGCGGCGCTGCCGATCATACGGTCGGCACAGCTCTTGTAGACCCGGATCTCACCCTCGAATATTTTGCGCTCGTCGGGATCGGTGAGGGGACGCTTGGTCTTGTAGTTGGGATAACAGATACTGTTTGCCTTGAAGTGCGCGTCGGGCGCGGAGGGAATGACGATCTTCTCATCCCGGAATAGCACCAGCGGGTAGGCAGGGCCGATGCGCAGGGGACCGTACTGATCCTTGTTGCTGGTGATGATGTCATGCACCGCATCGCTGAAGGTACGGAAGGCTTGCTTTGCCGCAGCCACGTGTTCCCGTCCCCAGTCTCTGGTCAGAAGCCTTTCGATGATGGCCTCGCCGTCGGGATCCTTGGCGGTGAAATATTCCTTGGCAAGGTCGGAGATGAAGGAGGGATAGAAGCCGTAGTGGTGGCTGTCCATCGAGCCGCAAAGACCGTATTTTTCATGGCATTCCCGCATGGCCTCGTAGCGCTTCAGCCATTGGTAGGGCGCGGGCTCGTAAGGAACGACGCCTACGTCCCACGTGAGGCCGCCGGCGTTGGTCATGGAGTAAAGGGGAATGCCGCGACGGGCGGCGGCCCTTGCCTCGCTGAGGAAATATTTGCCCGCAAGAGGCGCGGAAAGGGTATAGTCCGTGGAGCGGGTGGGCACGCCCTGCCGCTCGCCGTTCTCAAACATTTCAAAGGTGGCCTGCAGACTGATGTCGGTGGGCAGCGCGTCGATCAGCGCCACGCGATCCGCCTCGTCGCAGTAGCCCCAGTTGTAGGTCCAGAAAACGATGTCCGCATCCGGCTTTTCGCGGCGGATGGTGCGCTTGACGATATCCAGCCACTGCGGGTAGTCACTGCAGGGGAACCAGCCCGGATTGGGACGTGGGTCAAGGCGTTTGCCGTCGGGACCTATATTGTCCAGACGCAGCATGCCGGAGGTGCGGGGATCCTTGCTGGGGAATTCCACGCTCTCGCCCACGAATACAATGCCCTTGAAGCCGGGACATTTCCGGAACAGCTCGCCGTAGAGATTGTCGTAAAAGGCCTCTGCACCCGGGTCATCGGGATGCAGACGGCTTTTCATATAGCTGTAAGCGTATACGTCAAGGCCGTATTTTTCGGCGCGGGCGATGAGGTCGTTGAAGTCAATGGGATGGGAGGGAGCCATATTGACACCCTTCACAAAGAGCAGGATGGTGTTGATGCCGCTGTGGGCAATGGCGTTTAGATGCTCGTCCGGGTACTCGTCGATGCGATAGCCGGAGTGCACCATCCGACAGCGAAAGATGGGGGTGCGATCGGTGTTGCCCAGTGCTACGAAGGGAGCCTCCTCCAGATTGCAAAGATCCTCCAAGAGGTAGCTTGCCTGTGCCGCGGCGCGTTCGTTTTTACCGATGAGGCGAACGGTGTCTGCGGAAACGCTTACCCGGTAGCTGTCTTCGTCGGGAAGGGTGGGATCAATTTCGTAAAAAATGGCGTTTTTCGATACCGTGTTGGGGGTAACGGAGAGGGAAACGCCCATGGAGGTGGCGAAATAATCCTGCAGGTCAAGGGCAGTGCGAGCAAGAAGATCGGTCCCCTGCGGCTGTACGATCTGCCAGCAGTCGGTGATCTCGATCATCCCCTCGGGGAGAGATCTTTCCATGCGACGATGGGGGCGGTGAATCGTGCGCATCCGCGCTTGAAAATCGTAGTTTTGTTCCATAAGAGGACTCCTTTCCATCGGATGGCTTCAGTATAACACCCGCATCGGGGGTTGTCAAGCGAAAATGTGATTTTGTACCTTTTGTGTAGAAATTTATACCCCCTGCCGCCGTTGGAGGCAGGGAGCGCGTGCTTTGGGTTTGTGTTTGCAGAAGTATAATGTTTTGATAGATATAAATATTTTATCAAAAACCGCAAGATCGCTTTTTGTCTTGCAATCTTGCGGTTATTTTTGTATCCTTGGATTGGAACTGATGTTCAGAATATAGTCAACAGACACATTGTAAAATTTGGAAAGCTTAATCAGAATGTCGGTGGGAATATCTCTTTGTCCCAACTCATAATTGCTATATACCTGTTGGGAGCAATTGAGATACTTTGCCATTTCCTTTTGGGTCAGATCGTGATCCTCGCGCAAATCTCGTATCCTTTTATACATATTTTTACTCCGTGATCGTAGTTTATAAAAAAATTATACCAAACCGCAAAATGCGGTATTGACATTTACTGCAAAATGCGGTATAATATGCGTGAATTCGATACAAAAGGAGTTTTTACAATGAAAAAGAATCAATTTGCGCTATTTCTAATTTCCCCCATTGGCAAAGCCGTTATCATTATTTTCTTTGCGATTATCATTTACGGTTTGATTGTCGCAGGAATGGCATCAAATAATATGGTTATTTTGGGTATTACCATTTTCCTTTGTGCCTATTTCGGATGGCGCGCTTTAAACAAAATTACGCCGGATATTTTTGTGATCATGAGCATTAACGCGTGGGCTATTTACTTTTTGGTAAAGGGGCTGCTGTCTATTTTTATTGGTGCCTTTGTTGCTCCTTTTCAAATTGGAAAAATGCTATGTGGTTTTATTTCCGATTCTGTTCGGGAGGACGGGCAATGAGTGAGCGCAAAGCTTTATCGACGGAAGGTTTGAAAAAATACGTACAAGGCGTCTTTGAGGCAGAGCTGAACGTATATGAGCAGGAACAGGTGCTCTCCCGTATGAGGGTAACGTATGGTCGTCTTGGTATTCCCGCTAAAATCAGCAAGTCAAAGGATAAAGAACCGGAAACCATTATCGTAGACCGTATGGTGGTGGCTGGCATGATCATTGGTCCCATATTTGGCATTATTATGGGTATTGTAGAATATTGCAGCAGTTCAGGCGGATTTTGGTATTTTTTGGGCGCTGTTATTGTTGCGATTCTGTTTGCTATCGTTGGTTTTGTTGTCGGCGGTTTGGTTATCGGTGGTATCTGGGGAGGAGTGGAGTTGTGTCAAGAGCTAAAAAAGGTGGATGCCGTGAATGCCGCAAATGAGAAAAAATATCAAGCAGCTTTGGAAAATGACCGCCGTCGTGTGAAAAACGAGAAATTGCAAAAGGAAAGATTATTGACGGAAATGGATCGTATGGAGCGTATGATCTTGGACTCTAAGGAGGAGCTGCGGCGCGTTTACGCATATGGTATTTTGCATCCGGATTATCAAAACCTATGCGCGGTAAGCTCTATTTACGGTTATTTACAAAAGGGAAGGACACAAGGTCTTACCTTCAATGATGTGACGGGAGATCAAGGTGCGTATAATATTTACGAGTACGAGCGGCGAATGAATCTGATCATTGTCAATACGCAAGAGGTGCTACGACGGTTGGATGAAATTCGTACGCATCAATACGAGCTTTCAGAAGGGCTTCAAGCTGCAAATGCACGAGTAGATGCGCTATGCAAGGGTGTAAGTAGGCATATCAAAAGCACGGACGGACGGCTGGAGCGTATGGAGCAATGTGCAGAGATCACAGCCTACCAGGCGGAAAAAGCCAATCAACAGCTGGAATTTATTAGCTGGCTGCATTTTTGCTGAGTTAAAAATTCTTCACATAAAAAAGAACCGCTTGCAAGCGGTTCTTTTTTATGCATGTTATGCCTTCACCTTCAGCGTATGGATCTCAAAGCCGTGGAAGGGAAGGGTGACGCGGCCGTTCTCGATGGGAAGCTGCTCGATCTCACGCTCCATCATATCCGTGAGCCATACCTCGTTTGCGGGGATGCCGAGGGTGAGGGTGGCGGTGGTGCGCTTGTTCTGACATTCGTAAAGGCGAAAGACCGTGCCATTGCCCTTTTCCTCTTTTTTGATCGTCTCGCAGATGACGTTTTCCACGTCAAGGGAGAGGGCGGAGAAGGAGAGGGGAAGGGTATCCTTTGTGCCTGAGGCTGCAACTGCCGTCATGGGGTAGTTGAGGTAGTAAGCCTCCTTTGCCACGTCGGTATCGGAGAGCGTGTCCTCGTGGGGGACGAGGGAATAGGTCACGGGGATCTCGCCCTGATCAGCCTCCGGATTGGGGTCGGTGGGGGAGCGCAGGAGGGAAAGCTGTATGACGCCATCGTGAATGTCATGACCGTATTTGCAATCGTTAAGGAGTGCGACGCCGTAGCCGCCCTCAGAGAGATCGGCATACTTATGCGCGCAGACCTCAAAGCGAGCCGTATCCCAGGAGGTGTTCTTGTGGGTGGGGCGCTCTACGGTACCGAACTGGATCTCATAGGTCGCTTTGTCGCTGTTGATATCCACGGGGAACGCCACCTTGAGCATCTGGTGGCGGTTGTGCCAATCGGCGACGGTCTCAAAGTCGATGCGGGGGGTACCGTCGTAAAACCAAATGATCTGAGTAATGGTGGAGTGCATGAAGGGGCGAACGATGCGGAGTCCTTTTCTCACACCGTCCTCCACCCAATCGGCGCTTTTGACATCGGTAATGGTGCGATATTCTTCTGCGGAATAAGCCTGCCATTCCCAGGCGTCGTAGGTATCCGGATGGTCGGCGTAAACCCGCAGCTCGTTGCCGATAGCGCCTGCTTTCAGCACTTCACGCCCTGCCTTTTTATCGAAAATCGATGCTATTTGCCAATGCTCGTCAAAGCTGACGCGGAGCAGGTCGGTCTCCACGGTGTGTCCCGCGAGCCTCACGCGGTTTTCCGCTATAAAATCGTTGGTAACAAGATATCCCTTGGAGGGGATCTTTTCCTTGGTGCGAACCGCCTTTCCACCGATGCGCACCAGGCCCTCCGTGGTGAAGGAATGGGGGTTGAAAACCACGTAGCCGCGGCGTTTTTCAATACCGTTTGCCACCTTTTTGCGTATATCCTCTACGATTGTGTCGCCGATCCTTTTGATCTCGGCATAGTCGATATCGCTCTGATCGTATACCTCCTTAATAGAGGAGCCGGGGATGATGTCGTGGAACTGGTTGGTAAGGATCATTTCCCAGCCGTGGTGGAGCTTTTCCTGCGGGAAGGCTTCGCCCCACAGAGCACCTGCGGTGGTGGCAAGCAGCTCTGCGTTCTGATAGAGAAATTCGCTTTGGCGGTTGCTGCGCTTATTGCGCGCCATGGTGGTATAGGTGCCGCGGTGGAATTCCAGATATAGCTCGCCCTGCCAGGTGGGGATGTCACGGCGCTTTTCCATGCTCTTTTCAAGACGCTTCAGGTAATTGCCGGCAAAATCAATCTTCAGCATGGGCCCGCCGGGGATACCCTTTGCGCCCCGTGCCGCCAGCTCCAGATGGGCGGGTGTGGGGCCCCCGCCGCCGTCGCCGTAGCCGAAGGTCAGCAGGGCTTCGTTATGCAGGTGCTTCTGCGTATAGCGCTTGTGGGTGCCGGCCACCATTTTGGCGCCGGTATTGCCCACGTAGGTGCAGTAGCGCTCGCTGGGGCCGCCCTTGGTATCCTGGGCGGTGATGAACTGGGTGTTGATCTCGGTGCCGTCGATGCCCCGCCAGCGGAAGGTATCGTAGGGCATGCGGTTGGTGTCGTTCCAGGAAATTTTGGAGGTAACGAACCAATCAACACCGCTCTTGCGGAGGATCTGAGGCATGGCGGCGGAGTAGCCGAATACGTCGGGCAGCCAGAGCACCCGGTTTTCTACGCCGAATTCGTCAAGGAAGAAATTTTTGCCATAAAGCACTTGTCTGACAAGGCTTTCGCCGGAGGAGAGGTTGCAATCCGCCTCCACCCACATGGCGCCCTCGCATTCCCAGCGGCCCTCCTTAATACGCTCAGCCACCTCCCGGTACAGCTCCGGGGCCTCCTCCTTTAGGTTTTGGTAGAGGAGGGCTTGGGAGGACATGAACTTATAGTCGGGGTAGCGGCGCATCAGCTCAAGCACCGTGGAGAAGGAGCGCTGCACCTTCTCGCGGGTCTGGCGAAGCGTCCACTTCCAGGCGCAGTCGATGTGGGTATGGCCGATGCCCACGGTGACTGCCCGCTGGGGCCGGCAGTAGCTGCCGTAGAATTCTCGGGCGAGATAGTCCCGCGCCCGCTCCACGGAGGAGAGGAATGCGTCGGAGCCGATCTCGTAAAGGTCAAGCATGGAAACGGCCTGCCAGAGGTAATCCACAATAGCGGCGTACTCGGCAGATTCGGCGTCCAGATACTCCAGCATTTCGGCGGGGTAGCGAATATCGTAATACAGCCCCTCAATGGCGGGAGAATGTACCACCACGTCCACGAAAAGCTGTGCCCGCTCGATTTTGGGGCCGGTATAGGCGTAGAGTGCTACGTCCACGGACCTTCCGATCTTGAGAGGGTAGTCACGGTGGTTGATGTCAAGGCCTTGGGCGATCTTGCCATCAATATACAAAAGGAATTGGGGATTGTCCGCATCCCAGCCCTTTTTACGCTCGGTCTCCACACGCAGAAAGCTGTGTTCCGCCGTGGGTGTCACGGCAAAACGAAACCATGCGTGAGAGTCCCAGCCGCTGCCCCAGAAATCGCCTTGCGTATAGGGCGTCATCCCGGCGGGGTCGGGCAGGGAATTGTCGGTTTTATAGCCCGTGGGGCAGGTGAGAATGTCGGAAACGGGGGTGGCGTTTGCCTCCAGATTCTTTTCCAGCAGGCGCAAATAGCGCTTGATCTTGCGTAGCTTGGTTTTCATAGCAGCCTCCTTTTGGGGTGTTATGCTCATTGTAGCACAAAAGCTCTTGCATTTCTACTGCTATGATGATATAATTTCTATGGTATTGTGATATTTTTGAGCGAATGGAGGGAGAGCGATGGAACCGAAGCTACTGACGGCAGCACGCTTTGTAGATAGCGCCTGCGGGATTTCTTACCGATACGTGTATAGTGATACGGAGTATTTTCGCCCGCATTTTCACGATTATTATGAGGTTTTTCTGCTGCTGGAGGGGGCGGTGACCCATCACGTGAACGGTCACGCTGTGCCGCTGGGGCGGGGAAATCTGGTGTTTATCCGGCCGGCGGATTCTCACGATTATCTCCTGCGGGCGGGGGAGCGCTTCTCCATGCTGAATATGACCGCCACGGCCGATACCGTGGAGGGGCTTCTCTCATATTTGGCAGAGGGCTTTCCCACAGCAGAGCTGCTCTCTGCCGCGCTGCCGCCTACGGTGCTGTTGGGGGAGAGTGATTTTCAGTACATTCTTACCCAGATGACGGCCATCCGCGCCATCGGTGAGGGAGAGGTGGCCCGCCGCAAGACCGCGCTGCGAATCTTGCTGTTTCGCATCTTTACTCGCTTTTTTGCGGGCTTTCGGGAGGAAACCGAGGGAGAATGTCCGCTGTGGCTGGAGCGGTTGGCCACCGAAATGCGACGGGACGGCAATTTCATCCACGGCATCCCGCGGATGGTGGAGCTTTCCGGTAAAAGTCGGGAGCACCTTGCCCGCAGCGTGAAAAAGCACCTGGGCGTGACGCTGTCGGCCTTTATCAACGAACTGCGCCTCAATTTCATTGCCAATATGCTGAAAAACAGCAACCACAGCATTACCGATATCGTGTTTGAAAGCGGATTTGGCAATTTCAGCTGGGCGGCAGAGCTGTTTTCTCGGCGCTACGGGGTGACGATGTCAGATTATCGAAAAAACCGCTGAGGGGGCTTAAAAAAAGCCGTGCAGCTATAGGCCAAAGAAGGCCGAGTCACGTTTGTGACTCGGCCTTCTTTGGCGTGTTTGAATCTATGAATTGGGGTATGCTCGCGCCTTATGACGAGCGTTAGCCTTCCCCGGCGGGATGATTGCCAAAGGCTCCGCTAATGGCAGTGCCCGCACAATCGAAACAATATTTGATGAATTCCCACATTACTTACATTCATCTCACTGTTCAGCAATGATTTAGGAGTAGCGTGGTGCCGCTCTCCTCAAAGCGGAAGGGTACCTCCACCAAATGGGAGAGGGCGGCGCGGACGGCGGGTTGATGTGCCCTGTCCACGTAAAGCAGGAGGAATCCGCCGCCACCTGCGCCCAGCAGCTTGCCGCCGAGGGCACCTGCTGCGCGAGCACGGTCGTAGAGGGTGTCGATCCCCTCGTTGGTGATGCGGTCGGTGATGCCTCGCTTGATCTGCCAGGCCTCGTGGAGCATGCGGCCGAAATCGTCCAGATCGCCGCTTTTCAGCACCCGTTCGGCCTCATTTGCCATTTCCTTCATAGCAAGCAGCTCTGCGGTCTTGCTGCCGAGCGCCGATTGATGGGCAGTCTGCAGCTCGGCGGAAAAGCGGGAAATGCCAGTGAAAAAGAGCATCAGGCTATCGGCAAGAGCCTCTTTGCGCGCCGTGGGAATGGCCACCGGCGTAACGGTAAAGCCTTTTTCGTCAAAATCAATGCGATTGAGGCCGCCGAAGGCTGTCGCGATCTGATCCTGCGCGCCGCCACACTCGCGGCAAAGAGTGCGCTCCAGATGAATGGCCTCCTCGGCAAGGGATTTCCTGTCCGTTTTCTCGCCACGCAGGGCATGAATGGCGTGGAGCATGCCCACCGCAAAGGCGCTGCTGGTGCCAAGGCCGGAGCGGGCGGGAAGATCCGCCTCGTAGTTCAGGCGCACGCCCCACAGCCCCTGCCAGCGCAGCGCCTCACGGATGGCGGGGTGCTGCACGTCGTCAATGCGGTTGACACGCTCGGTTCGGCTGTAGACAAACTCGCTTTCATAATCAAAAAAGCGGGGAAGATGGCGCAGGGTCACGTAGCAATATTTATCAAAGCTGGCGGACAGCACGGTGCCCCCGTGGAGGCGGTAGAAATCCGGAAAATCGGTGCCGCCGCCAAAGAACGACATCCGGAAGGGGGTGCGGGTAATGACCATATCAAACCACCGTTAAATCTTTGTTTTTCGATACCGTTTCCGGGGATTTTGGCTGCGGAACGGCAAAGCGAACGGCGCCGGGACAGACCTCAATGGTAAAGCTGCTGCTCTCCACGATCTCGCCGTCAAGAGAATAGATAAAGCCCTCCTTGGCCTCTACGCGAACCACGCGGCCCTGCCGGTAGGTAAGGATGGGGGCAAACTTCGGGTCATCCAGATGCTCGCCACGCTTATAGGGACCTATGAGCTTGATGAAGGTGAGGCGGGAGACGGGACGTACCAGGCAAACCTCCAGCAGCCCGTCGTCATTGCGGGAGCGAGGTGCGCAGCAATAGGCGCCGCCCACGTATTTGCCGCAAGCCACGGTGCAGAGCAGCATTTTGCCGTCGTTGAGGCGCTCGCCGTCCACGTAGACAGTGCAGTCGCTCTTCATAGAGTCAAGCAGCGACTTGACGATGCCGGTGGTATAGGCGTTTTTACCGCCAATGAATTTCTTGGGCTTGACGTCGATCATGGTCTTGGCCACGGCGGCATCAAAGCCGAAGTTGGTGACGTTCATGGCATAGCGGTCGCCGATCCGCATAATATCAATGGGCGTCTCCCTGCCAGCGATCAGCGCGTCAATATCAAGAAAGCGGTCAGCGCCGCCGTAATATTTGACAAAATCGTTGCCGCTGCCGCAGGGGTAACAGGTCATGCTGGCATTGGGGGCGCCTACGATGCCGTGCAGCACCTCGTTGGCGGTGCCGTCGCCGCCGCAGGCATAAAAGCGGAGCTGCTCGTTCGGCTCCTCGGCACATCTGTTTCGCACGTAGGCGGTGGCGTCCTTGGGGGCAAGAGTGGGGTAGAACTCGCAGCTGAGGTGGCTATAGTCCGTGCGCACCTTCTCGCGCAGGCGGTCAATAGCCGCTTTATTATCTCTGCCGGCCATAGGATTGTAAACAAAAATATGCTTCATAAAAAAACTCCCTTTGCGGATGAGCGATGGGTATCTGCAATTAGTATAGCATACCTTTTATTTTATTGCAAGAAAAATTTGGTGTATTGCTGAAAAAAAGCAAAGAAAGACGAAGATTCACTTGCCATAAAGGGAATTTTGTGATATACTGTAAACTAAAGAAGAGGAAAGGGGGGCGCGTTTTGCCGTCGTTTACGAAAAAGGCCATTTTGGAGTCGTTTCTCCACATTGCCGCGAAAAAGCCGTTGGAAAAGATCACGGTGCGGGACATTGTGGATGAATGCGGTGTGAACCGCAACACCTTTTACTACTATTTTCAGGATATCTACGCGGTGGTGGAGGAGGTGGGTCGTGATACCATTGCCTCTGTACCGGCGGGACTTTCCCTCGGTGAGGTGCTGGAGCAGCTGTACCTGAAGTGGGCTGCCTTTGTAGCGGAGCATCAGCGTGCGGCGAGAAATCTGATCATCTCTCTTGGCACCGACGGCGCGGAGCGCTATTTCGCTCCTGCTCTGAACGAGGTACTGCTGGAGGCCCTCTCCCGGGATGAGGCTGGCAGAGCCTTTTCGGCTGATATGCAGCATCTGACGCTGGATTTTCTGCGAGGTGCTGTCATTGGCGTGTGCGTCAACAGCGTGCGTCAAAAGAGCCCGCCGGATCCCACCGTGTGCGCGGCAGGGCTGCGCCGGCTGGCGCGGGCCATGATGACAGGACTTTTAAATGATATGGTCGCAACGGGACAGCTCCCGTGTGACCAAGAGGGAGTGGAGAAATGAAACGAGCGAATATTGTAAAGGAAGCGCGGATCACTCACGTGATCGCCTCGGCGCTGCTGCTGCTTTCCGGGGTGTTTTTACTGATCTGGCATAAGGAATTGGGAGAGCTTACGGTTCGCTGGCTGCTCGGTGCCAATTTCGTGGTGACCGGGGCTGCCCGTCTGCTTGGCTATTTCGCCAATGATCTGTACCGTCTTGCTTTTCAGTACGATCTCGGCATGGGCGGACTTTGCGTGATCCTCGGCGTGCTGATCTTCATCAGCCCCGAAAAGGCACTGGAATCTCTTCCGTACGTATTTGGCACCTATGTGATCATTGATGGGCTGCTGAAGCTGCAGACCGCCTTTGACGCCAAGGCCTTTGGCATGCGCAAATGGATCGGGCTTCTGATCTCCGCGGCGCTGGTGTGCGTGTGTGGCGTGATGGTGTTGGTGGGCTCCGCGCTTTGGAGCCGTTTGGTCATGATCGGCACAGCTCTTGTCATGGACGGTGCTGAAAACATCTGGAACACCATGGCCACGGTGCGGGTGCGCGCCAAAAAGCGCAGCTCCTTTGAGGCGCTTTTGCCGGATGAATGAAACCAAATGGATTGTATGATAAGGAGAACCGTATGGCAAATCGCAAAAATCTGAGTAAGGCCGCGCGCAAGCTGCACACCGTCACTAAGATCGTGATCGTGCTGAGCCTTGCCGTTGGCATTGGTATCGGCTTCGGTGTTTGCTCTCTGCTTTCCGCAGGGGATGATTTCCGGCTGGAGGGCGATGCCGCGATCACGCTTGACGTGGGCGCTGCCGGCAGCACCTATTTTTATGCCGAGGAGGGGGTCACGGCCATTTGCTTCGGTCGCGACGTATCGGATACGCTGCAGGTGGAGACTGAGCTTGAGCGGGATGCTGAGGGGCACTACGTCATTCCCACCGATAGGGCGGGCGTTTATACCATCACCTATACGGTGGATTGTCTCAAATTTGGTGATAAGATGCCGGGCGGCGCCATCAAGCGTATCCGTGTCTTCACCGTGACTGCGGCAGAGGAGGGAAACGGCAATGGCTAAAAGAAGAAAGAAGCTGTCTCCGGCGTTAACGGCCTTTGCGGCCATCTTATCCCTGCTTGTCGGCGTGGTGCTGGGCGCCCTTGGCGCGGTACTGTACAGCGTGGCCGGCTTTGAAAGCGACAAGCTGCCGAGCACCGTGGTAGACGGCAAGCTGGAGATCCATTTCCTCGAGCTTGGTAACAAGTACACCGGTGATTGCACCTACATCAAGGCAGGCGACGTGGATATCCTCATTGACGCCGGCTCCCGCACCACCAGCGTGCCCGCGATCCAATCCTATATTGATGAGTACGTCACCGACGGCAAGCTGGAGTACGTCATCGTCACCCACGCCCATCAGGATCACTATGCGGGCTTTTCCGTAAAGGATGGCAGCATTTTTGATCTTTACGAGTGCGAGGTCATCATTGATTTTGCCCTGACCAATCAGACCGACAAGGACACCTCCAATATGTACGGCCGCTATCTCAACGAGCTGGAGGCCGAGATTGCCGCGGGCGCGACCCATTATACCGCGGCGGAGTGCCGCCGGGAGGGCAACTACCTCTTTGATCTTGGCGACGGTATCACCATGGAGATCCTCGACAGCTACTATTATTACAATGAGGCGGAGTCAGAAAACGACTACTCGGTCTGCACCCTCTTTACCTACGGCGACAACAGCTACCTCTTTACCGGCGACCTGGAGGCGGACGGTGAGCAGCACCTGATGGAGCTGAACGATCTGCCTGAGGTGACGCTGTATAAGGCGGGTCACCACGGCTCCAAGACCTCCTCTTCTGCCTCGCTGATGGCGGTGATCAAGCCGGAAATCGTGTGCGTGTGCTGCTGCTGCGGCAGCTCGGAATATACCGACACTGATGCCAATCAGTTCCCCACTCAGCAGTTTGTGGATAACGTGGCGCCCTATACCGACAAGGTCTACGTGACCACCATGTGTGTGGATTACGATGCTGACCGATTTGCCTCTATGAACGGCAACATCACCGTGGTCACCGATAAGAACGGCGTGCGGGTGATCTGCGGCAGCGGCGACGACCGTGTGCTGAAGGAATGGGAATGGTTCCGAGAGCACCGCACCGTGCCGGATGCGTGGAAATAAAAATAAGAAGGAGCCTCAACGAGGCTCCTTCTTATTTTTCGCGCTGATGCCGCTTGCGGTAATCGCCCGGTGTGAGGCCGGTGTGCGTGCGGAAGGTGCGGGTGAAATAGGATTGGTTGGCAAAGCCGCAGGCGCGGCCGATATCACCTACAGAGAGGCGGTCGGCGGTCAGCAGCTCCCGCGCCTTTTCGCAGCGGATCACGTTGAGATAGGAAACGAAGGAGTAGCCGGTGATGCGGCGGAATTCCCGGGCGAAATAGTATTTGCTGAGTCCCACGGTGGAGGCCAGCTCGTCAAGGGAAATGTCACGGTTGCTCTCGGCGCGGATGTACCCGATGGCCTGCTTGACGCAGGAGAGCAGGTGAGATTCCTCTCGGGGATTGCGGTCGAAGGCGGCATGCCCTTCGCAGATCTCAAGGCAAATGGAGAGAGCCAACGTCCGCAGATGCTGTACGCGCATGGGCTCTGCTTGCTTGTCACTTTCCCAGAAATAGCCGAACCGCTCGATCAGTGCCGCCAGTTTTTCGTTTTTCACCTTGCTCGCAAAGTGGAAATCGTTGCTGTCAAAGTGATTGGCGAGGAAAAAGGAGCGGTCGATGATGAGACAGTAATAGTCCATTTCGTCCTCTGCGGTGGAAAAGCCGTGGAGCTCGTTCTGATTGATAATGGCCACGTCGCCCGCCTCCACCGGAAAGTGCCGCTCGTCGCAGGTGACGATGCCGCTGCCCGAGGTGACGGAGATGATCTCCACATTTTCGTGCCAGTTGTAAATTTTTTCGTGAGCTCCCCGGGGACGGTGCGTGGTGTGAAAAATGAAGGGCAGGCGCGGATCCTTCATTTTATGAGTTTCGTGAATATGCATTTTTTACTCCAAATAGCAAGATTGTGTTAATAAACCGCAAAAATGTGGCCTTGACATGGCCTTTTTTCTATTATACAATAAAATTGATCAAATGGCAACCGCCTTTTGAAATTTTTCCCGAAAGGATGATATGTGATGTATCGTTTTCCCATTGGTGTGATCCTCGAATCCTTCCATACCGATACCGTGAGTGCGCTGAATCTGGCAGCAGAGCTCGGCGCGGATGGCATTCAGATGTACGCGACGGAGGGAGAGCACGCTCCCGAAAATATGTCCGCCACCGCCAGACGCGAGCTGCTGAAGACGGTGAAGGATAAGGGGCTTCGCTTTTCCGCGCTGTGCGGCGATCTCGGCCGCGGCTTCGGCAATCCGGAGCTGAACCCGCAGCTGATTGAAAAATCCAAGCGCATTCTGGATCTTGCCAAGGATCTGGAGACCGACGTGGTCACCACCCACATCGGTGTGGTACCGGAGGATCCCGCCCATCCTCGCTATGGCATTATGCAGGAGGCCTGCGGTGAGCTTGCGCGCTATGCGGATAGCATCGGTGCCCATTTTGCCATCGAGACCGGCCCTGAGACCTCGGCGGTGCTGAAAAAGTTCCTCGACGGGCTGCATTCCACCGGCGTGGCGGTGAATCTTGACCCCGCCAATCTGGTGATGGTGACGGGCGACGATCCCGCAAAGGCGGTTTATAATCTGAAGGATTACATCGTACACACCCATGCCAAGGACGGCGTGATGCTGCAGCGCACCAATCCGGAATATATCTATCGCGTGACGCCCCTGCCCGGTGAGCTGGAGGGCATCCGGTTCTTCCGCGAGGTGCCGCTCGGCACCGGCAGCGTGGATTTTGCCGCCTATCTGAAGGCACTGGAGGATATCGGCTATCGCGGATTCCTGACCATTGAACGAGAGTCCGGTAAGAATCACGGTGAGGATATTCTCATTGCCAAAAATCATCTGCTTGACGTAATAAATGCAAATTAAGGGGGAAACGGTATGAAAAAAATCAAAATTGCGGTGGTAGGCGTGGGCAGCATCTCCGGTATGCACATCAAGAGCTATCTGGCCAATGAAAGCGTAGAGGTCTATGCCTTTTGCGATATCAACGAGAAGAGATTGAAGTATCAGGGTGAGCGCTATGGCGTGACCCGCCTGTATACCGACGAGGCCGAGATGCTTGCGGCGCTCCCTGAGATCGACGCCGTCAGCGTCTGCACCTGGAACAGCGCCCATGCGCCCTGCACCATTATGGCGTTGAACGCCGGCAAGCACGTGCTCTGCGAGAAGCCCATGGCCACCAACGTAGAGGATGCCGAGGCCATGCTGGCCGCCGCCAAGAAAAACGGCAAGCTGCTGATGATCGGCTTCGTGCGTCGCTTCGGTCAGGATGCCGATACGGTGATGGATCTCATTGAGGCGGGCAGCCTTGGCGAGATCTACTATGCCAAGGCGCAGAATATCCGCCGCAACGGCGCCCCCGGCGGCTGGTTCGGTGACAAATCCCGCTCCGGCGGCGGCCCGCTCATTGACCTGGGCGTGCATTCCATCGATCTGGTGCGCTATCTGCTGGGCAAGCCCCGCGCGGTATCGGTTTACGGCAGCACCTTCACCAAGCTTGGCAACCGCAGCGATCTGAAGGTGAAAAAGAGCTATACCTCGGTCAGCAGTAAGGGTACTGCAGACGTGTACGATTGCGAGGATCTGGCCACCGCTATGGTGCGCTTTGATAACGGTACTGTGCTTTCTGTGGAAATGAGCTTCAGCCTGAACGTGGGCAAGACCGAAAACAGCATTCAGCTCTTCGGCGTGGAAAGCGGCGTGCATATGGAAAGCGAGGTTCAGGTGTTCGGTCAGATGAACGGTTACCTTTCCGACACTTCTCTGGGTAAGAGCACCGGCCTTGACGTGGACGAAGCCTTCCGCCGGGAGATCGACCACTTCGTTGCCTGCCTGTGTGACGAGCAGACGGTCTGCCGCGCCCCCGCCGAGGACGGCGTGGAGCTGATGCGGATCCTCACGGCCATCTATCAGTCCGCCGAGTGCGGCCACGAGGTGACGCTGTAAGGAGTGCAGGGGAAGTGAAAAAGCGGGGGGAGAGGGACTTTTTGTAAAAGTCCCTCTCCCCCCGCGCCCCCTACACCCCAAAATCTTTTGAAAAAGAGGATAACGGACATAGCGAATAGCCGTATTGTATTGCAGATACGGACTGCCCGGAAGGCGGGTTCTTATGGCTTTATGCGTGCGGGCAAAGCAGAAAATCAAACATTTTTCTGTTTTTCCATCTGCCCGCGATGTGCGTTGTGCCCTTTTTTCAAGGTTTTGGGTAGGAGGGGGTATGGGGGAGGGAGGCCTTTTGCAAAAGGCCTCCCTCCCCCATATGATCCCCTATTCCCATCACGCGCCACGGTGATCCAGCACCCGGGCGAAGAATTTGGCAGCGTCGCCACGGGAGAGGACGCCTCCGGGGGAGAGGGTGCCGTCGGCCAGAGTGGAAATATACCCACCCTCGTAAATGGCATAGAGGGCGTCGGCCACGTCCACGGGAATGGCGCCGTGATCCTCCACCGTTTCGTGATAGCCGGGGGCGGAGAGCCCCAGCGCCGCTGCGGCGATGCGGGCGGCCTCGGCGCGGGTGATGGCCTCATTCGGGCGGAAGGCGGTGTCCTCGCCAAGCCATCCCTGTTCTTTGGCGTATTTGATGGCTCCCTTCATGCCGGCGGGAATATCCGCATCATCGGTATAGCCGGTATTGTCGGCGGGCGGCACCTCAATGCCGGCGGCCTCCAGCAGAATGGCCACAAAAGCGGCGCGATTCAGCGCCCTATGGGGGTGAAAATAGTGCTTGCCACCCATTTTTTCGCCTCCAAGCAGCCCCTTTTCACTGACCCGCAGGGCGTGCGTGTGGGCGGCGTGTCCCACCATATCTGCAAAGGTATAGCCCGTGCTCTCCCGCACCGTGACGGAAACCTCCGCCGTGGGCGCAAAGGCGCCGGCGGCGTCCTGCACCCGCCAGCTGAAGGAGTCCTCGCCGGAAAAGCCCGCGGTGGGGGTGTAGGTAAAGGCGCCGGTGGTGGCGTTCAGGGTCAGGGTGCCGTTTTCGGGATAGGTGCAGATCTCAAAATGGAGCGGGTCACCCTCCGGATCCTCGGCGATGAGATTCCCCGTGAGGGAAAGCCCCTCGTGGGTGGAAACAGCGGTGGCGGTTTTGGTGTTTTGCGGGCAGCAGTTGACGGTATCCCGCACCAGAAGTCGGCAGGAAAGGGCATAGCCCGCGCTCCCGGAGGAGGTGGTCGGCACGAAGGAAAAGCTGCTGTTTTCCACACCGTTATGGGGGATAAAGCGCAAAAAGGAGAGCGATTCCCGGGGAATGACCTGCCCCACCTGCACGTTGCCGTAGCCAAGCTTCAGCGCGCCCTCCGTAGCGGCGGGCAGACGGGTCACGGTGACGGCGGTGACGGTGTCTCCTGCAAGCGCATTGTCAAACCATTCGGGTGTGAAGGACACCTCCTGCCCCGCCACCGCCGAGGCGGCAAGATAGGCGTCGTCTGCCAGATGCTGCAGCCCGGCGCTGACCACGGAGGAGGCTGCCTCCGGATTTCCGAGGAGCAGGGCGCACCCGCAAATGACTGCGGCGACCAACACGCCGCACAGGGTAAAAAGTAGGGGCTTTTTCGGCTTTTTCATAGCGATACCTCACGTTTTTCAAATTTTCCGTTCTATCCTATGCACGCGCGATGGAAAATATGCCCGCGCGATGAGTGCGGAGCGCGCCTTGATTTTTGCAATTTTCCCCCGCATTTCCTGCAAAAAAATCTTGACAAGCATACGGCATATATGATAAAATATAAAAGTGAAATTTTCCCTACGGGAAAAAGCCGCAGAGAGAAATTTGAATTTTTTATAGAGGAGGATCTTTTATGATCACCAACGCATATCTGCTTGAGGTAATGGAAAATGTCAAAAAGCGTAACCAAGGCGAGCCTGAATTTCATCAGGCCGTTGCTGAGGTTCTGGAGTCCCTGGAGCCTGTGGTAGAAAAGTACCCCGAGTTCATCGAAAAGGGCGTCATCGACAGCATCGTAGAGCCCGAGCGCATCATCAAGTTCCGCGTTCCGTGGGTGGATGATAGCGGCAAGGTGCAGATCAACCGCGGCTTCCGCGTGCAGTTCAACAGCGCCATTGGCCCCTACAAGGGCGGTCTGCGCTTCCATCCCTCCGTTAACGAGGGTATCATCAAGTTCCTCGGCTTCGAGCAGACCTTCAAGAACTCCCTCACCACCCTGCCCATCGGCGGCGGTAAGGGCGGCTCCGACTTTGACCCCAAGGGCAAGTCTGACGGAGAGGTGATGCGCTTCTGCCAGAGCTTTATGACTGAGCTGCAGAAATATATCGGTGCCGACACCGACGTGCCTGCCGGCGATATTGGCGTGGGCGCCCGCGAGATCGGCTACCTCTTTGGCCAGTACAAGCGTCTGCGTGACGAGTACACCGGCGTGCTGACCGGCAAGGGTCTCACCTACGGCGGCTCTCTTGCCCGCAAGGAGGCCACCGGCTACGGTCTTTGCTACTTCACCGAGGAGATGCTGAAGGACAGCGGCACCAGCTTTGCCGGTAAGACCGTTGTGGTTTCCGGCTCCGGTAACGTGGCCATCTACGCCACCGAAAAGGCAACCACACTGGGCGCCAAGGTGGTGGCTATGTCCGACTCCAACGGCTATATTTATGACAAGAACGGCATTGATCTTGCCGCTGTCAAGGCCATCAAGGAGGGCCGTCGCGGCCGCATCAAGGAGTACCTTGACGTGCATCCCGAGGCCGAGTACCACGAGGGCTGCTCTGGCATCTGGACGGTGAAGTGCGACATCGCGCTGCCCTGCGCCACCCAGAATGAGATCAACGGCGAGTCTGCCAAGGCCTTGGTCGCCAACGGCGTGATGGCCGTGGCTGAAGGCGCCAATATGCCCTCTACGCCCGACGCTATCCATACCTTCCAGCAGGCAGGCATTCTCTTTGGCCCTGCCAAGGCTGCCAACGCCGGCGGCGTTGCCACCTCCGCGCTGGAAATGTCCCAGAACTCCATGCGCCTGTCCTGGAGCTTTGAGGAGGTTGACGAGAAGCTGCACGGCATCATGATCAACATTTACAAGAGCGCCTCTGCCGCTGCCGAGGAGTTCGGCATGAAGGGCAACCTGGTTGCCGGTGCCAACATTGCGGGCTTCCTGAAGGTGGCACGCTCTATGCTCGCCTACGGCGTTTGCTGATTACACCCAATTAAAATTCCGGAAGAGCCGGTTCTCCCACGCGCCACGCGCGTGGGAGATTTCTGCGAAAAAGCGCGGTGACTTCCGCAAAAAGGAGAAGGAAACATGTTTCGTATCGTAAGACGTGAGGAATTGAATCCCACCGTCACCCTGCTGGAGATCGAGGCGCCCCGTGTGGCGCGCAAGGCAAAGCCCGGCCAGTTTATCATCCTGCGCGTGGATGAGGTGGGCGAGCGTATGCCCCTGACCATTGCCGACAGCAACAAGGAGACCGGCACCGTGACCATCATCTTCCAGATCGTGGGTGCCACCACTGAAAAGCTGAACCACGTACCCGTTGGCGGCTTCATTGCCGACTTCGTTGGCCCTCTCGGCCGTCCCACCGAGGTGGAGGGGCTCAAAAAGGTTGCCGTTGTGGGCGGCGGCGTTGGCTCCGCCATCGCTTATCCCGTAGCCAAGGCGCTGCATGAGGCAGGCGCCGAGGTGCATTCCGTTGTGGGCTTCCGCAACAAGGATCTGGTGATCCTTGAGAAGGAGTTTCGCGCCGTTTCCGACAAGTTCGTGCTGATGAGCGACGACGGTTCGGTTGGCGAAAAGGGTCTTGTGACCGACGCGCTGAAGAAGCTCATTGAGTCCGGCGAGCAGTACGACGAGGTCATTACCATCGGTCCGCTGGTGATGATGAAATTCGTCAGCCTTGTCACCAAGGAATACGGCATCAAGACCGTGGCCAGCATGAACCCCGTCATGATCGACGGCACGGGCATGTGCGGCGGCTGCCGTCTCACCGTGGGCGGTCAGACCAAGTTCGCCTGTGTGGACGGTCCCGAGTTTGACGCCCACCAGATTGATTTCGACGAGGCCATGGAGCGCTCTATGATGTACCGCCCCTTCGAGCGGCATCAGCACGAGGAGTCCTGCAATTTGTTCAAGCAAGCGGAGGAAAAGTAAAATGCCGAATATGTCGCTGAAAAAGAATGAGATGCCGGCGCAGGATCCAATCCTCCGCGGCAAGAATTTTAACGAGGTTGCCCTCGGCTACACCGCCGAGCAGGCCATGGACGAGGCAGCCCGCTGCCTCAACTGCAAGAAGCCCGTTTGCGTAGAGGGCTGCCCCGTGCAGATCAACATTCCCCTGTTCCTCGCAAAGGCCGCCAAGGGCGACTTTGAGGGCGCTTACGAGACCATCGCCTTCTCCAGCTCTCTGCCCGCCGTGTGCGGCCGTGTGTGTCCCCAGGAGACCCAGTGCGAGGGCAAGTGCGTGCGCGGCATCAAGGGTGAGCCCGTAGGCATTGGCCGCGTGGAGCGTTTCGTTGCAGACCTGCACAACGCCAACACCGCCGCTCCCGCTGAAAAGCCCGCCTCCAACGGTCATCGCGTGGCCGTGGTGGGCTCCGGCCCCTCCGGCCTTACCTGCGCGGGAGATCTTGCCAAGAAGGGCTATGAGGTCACGGTTTTCGAGGCCTTCCATACCGCCGGCGGCGTGCTGGTTTACGGTATTCCCGAGTTCCGTCTCCCCAAGGCCATCGTGGCCAAGGAGATCGAGGGCTTGAAGGCTCTTGGCGTGGAGATCGTCACCAACGTGGTGGTGGGTCGCACCGTTTCCGTCAAGGAGCTGATGGAGGAAGAGGGCTTCGAGGCCGTGTTTATCGGCACCGGTGCCGGTCTGCCCCGCTTTATGAATATTCCCGGTGAGAACCTGAAGGGTGTATATTCCGCCAATGAGTATCTGACCCGCGTTAACCTGATGAAGGCTTACCGCGAGGATAGTGCCACTCCCGTTATGCGCGGCGGCAAGGTTGCCGTGGTCGGCGGCGGTAACGTGGCAATGGATGCTGCCCGTACCGCACTGCGTCTGGGCGCTGAGAAGGTTTACATCGTTTATCGCCGTTCCATGGAGGAGCTGCCCGCCCGCCGCGAGGAGGTGGAGCATGCCATGGAGGAGGGAATCGAATTCCTGCTCCTCAACAACCCCGTGGAGATCATCGGCTACCGCAACGCCGAGGACAAGCGTGATCCCAAGAACGGCTTCGTGACCGGTATGCGTTGCATCCGCATGGAGCTGGGCGAGCCCGACGAAAAGGGACGCCGCCGTCCCGTGGAGATCCCCGGCAGCGAGTATCTGCTGGACGTGGATACCGTGGTCATGTCCATCGGTACCTCCCCCAATCCGCTGATCAAGGATACCACCGAGGGCCTGGATATCAACCGTTGGGGCGGTATCATCGTCAACGAGGAGACCGGCAAGACCAGCCTTGACGGCGTATACGCCGGCGGCGACGCCGTAACCGGTGCCGCAACCGTTATCCTCGCCATGGGCGCCGGCAAGACCGCCGCTACCGCCATTGACGAGTATCTGCAGAAGAAATAAATGAAAAAACGATCGCCCTCTGACCAGAGGGCGATCATTTTTATAAGAAGAAAACGAAAAAGGGCGCCTTGCGGCACCCTTTTCCTTTGCGATCATCAGGCGTACATACCGGAAACGATCACGTACATCACCAGCACCAGCACACCGAATACGATGGAAACGATGGTGGTGAGGCGGGCCAGAATTTTGTCCCAGGTGTTAGCCTTGGATTTGCCGAAGAAGGTCTCGGCACCGCCGGCAATGGAGCCGGAGAGGCGCTTGTCCTTGCCGGACTGCATCAGTACGGCGAAAATCAGGAACAGACCCGTGACGAGAATGGCAATACCCAATACCCATTCAATAACGCTTGGCATAATGATACCTCCAAAATAGTGCTGATTGCGGCAAAAAACCGCAAATGATTCCATATACCCGACTATTATACCACAACATTTTCAAAATTGCAAGAGGAAAGTGAAAAAAACTCAAAAAGTTTTTGTGCTCGCGCAGCGGTGCCTCTGCTCCATGGTGAAGGTAACCTTTGCGCAGATGGGCCCGATGCAGACGGGGCAAGGGGATCTCCTTGTGGCTCGCGTGGTGCCGCGTGGGCTTGGCGCTTTTGTATGAACGGCGCGGCGTGAAAGGGAAGGGGGACGCTTTCGGCTGTATGCCGCCACCCATCCCACCGAAGCTGCCGCCGGCAATGCCGGAGTGGATGCCTGCCGTCAGGGCACTGCCCGAGGTGTGGGGTTGGAGCCCGTCGCCGCGGCTGCCATCTGTGCCGATGAAGCTGTAGCCGTTGCCATCATTTTCGAAAAAAATCCACCACGCGCTTGACATTTCTCCCGCTTTGTGGTAACATATAAACGCAGCCGCAAAAACCGCCACCCCCATACCCCGCCAACTTGCGGTTGTTGCTTGAAATTTCAGTCTGCCGCGCG
>SVTA01000139.1 GCA_015064005.1 Oscillospiraceae bacterium | reverse complement strand
GTATCTGCGCGTCATCTTGAGCGGAGTCCGCCCGAGATCCTGCCATCGCTACGCTCGGCACTGCTACGCAGTTCGACTTCGCGCGCTTGCGCGCCGCTCCGCTCAGGATGACACGGGCGGACGAAGTCGAAACCCGCAGGGCGCCCGTTTGGCGGGCGGATCTCGCGCATGGTCTGAATATAAAACTTTTAGATGTTACAATGTACTACGGGCTACGCCCTCCGCTCAGGATGACACGGGCGGACGAAGTCGAAACCCGCAGGGCGCCCGCTTAGCGGGCGGATCTCGTGCATGGTCTGAATATAAACTTTTAGATGTTACAATGTAGTAGGGGCGATTCACGAATCGCCCGCAAAGCCAAGTTTGGGGTTGTTGGGGTGTTTGCCAATACGAAAAACAATCTCGCAAACCTGTAGGGGAGGCGCTTTTTGCAAAAAGCGCCTCCTCTCCCTCAACGGGCGCTTTTGCAAAAGCGCCCTCTCCCCCCACATAAGCACCTCCATCTTACCGCGCGAGGCGCTTCAGGGTGAGGTAGCAATCGTAGGGCACCTGCAGCCCGCCGCGGCCGCAGCCCAGGCGGATATCGGGCTTGGTGGTGCCGTGAAAGTCGCTGCCGCCGCTGCGCGCAAGTCCGAAGGCCTCGGCAATGCGAAGCGAGGCGACGGTGGTTGCCTCATCGTAGGTGGCGTAATAGCACTCCATGCCGCAAAGCCCGGGATCGGTACGCAAAAAGGCGACCAGCTCCTGCTCGGTGAGGTTGAGAAACGGGTGTGCCAGCACCGGTACCGCCCCAATGGACCGAATGAAGGCGACGGCTTCCTCCACGGTGAGCCGTTTGGGCTCCGCGTAGTGACCCGCCGACTTGGAGAGCAGCGTGTCAAAGGCCTCGGAAACGGAGCCCACGTACCCCTTTTCCACCATGGCTCTCGCCACGTGCGCCCGATTGATCCGGCCGTTGGGGGTGGTGGCCTTGATGGCCGCGTAATCCAGCGGATAGCCCGCGCGGCAGAGAGAGTCGACCAGCGCCACGTTGCTTGCCTCCTTGCGGCGGTTGACGTCCTCCATCAGCGCGGTCACCGCGCCAAACTGTGTCGGGGGAATGAACAGCCCCAGCAGGTGCAGCTCTCTTTGGTTGTAATCCACCGAAAATTCCGCTCCCGCCACCACGTCGATGGGCTTGCCGCTTGCGGCGGCGAGAAAATCGGGCAGGCCGTCCACCGTGTTGTGGTCGGTCAGCGCGACGGCGGAAAGCCCCGCGGCAATGGCGCCGTCAATGATCTGCAGGGGAGTGTAGCTCCCGTCCGAAAAGACCGAATGGGTGTGCAGATCGCAGCATCCGGCTGCTGTTTTGTTGTGCATCATATCACCTCCGCGTGACAAAATGGAATGAAAAATTTTTACCGTTTTCATTATAGCACACCTGCCGCAAATTGTAAAGCCCCAACCCTACAGCCGCGCGGCCGCCTTTGCAAAAGCGCCCTCCTCCTGCTCCACCTTTCCCCACCGATAAATCAAAATTGTGATAGGCTCCCTTGTGCGGAAGAGAGGCCCTCGGCATCGTCGGTGGCACGGAGTTGCCTTGGCAAGCCCGCGCCCCAAAATGATCACTGTGGCGGAAGAAATTATACTATTTTTGAAAGATATGATATTGCATCACGGCGTTTGCCATGATATAATGAGGATGGTCATATGCAAAAAACGCCTATAAGGAGGATTTTTTATGGCAACTGTCAGAGATAAGCTTTGGATGTTTGGTGTCAAGGCACACCAGGATGATATTTGGCTGAAGCCCGGCCTTCACGGGCAGAACCCCACCTACTTTTTCCGTTCCCGCATCACCCCCGCCGAGGGTGCCTTTATGCTGGATATCCCCAACGTGCTGATGATCAGCTGCGACGGCGAGCCCGCGCCCTTTTCCGAGGATGCGCTTGGCTATATGGAAAGCTTTTACCGCATGGATCGCGTGCTGTGGGGCTGCGCCGGCTCGGGCGGCTTCCGCGCGGGCAACGAGGAGAAATTTGTGCTGCAGCTGGCAGAAAAATACCCCAACCTCACCGGCGTTTTCCTTGACGATATTTCCTATCCCGTGCGTTCTCGCGAGGATAAGGCGGAGGCCATGGCCGAGGTGGTGCAGATGCTGGCCGACGTCAAGCATACGCTGAAGGCGGCAGGCAAGCCGCTGGACACCTACATCACGTGGTACTGGCATGAGGAGCCCTATCCGGGGCTGCTGGATCAGGTGGACGGCTTTTCGTTCTGGACCTGGAACTCCGACGACCTCCCCAAGCTCCCCGAGCGCTTTGAGCGGATCGAGCAGACCTACCGCGACAAAAAGGTGCTGATCGGCATTTATATGTACGATTTCTATAACCGCCGCCCCGTCACCAATGAGATGATGGAATTCCAGTGCAATTACGCGCTCTCGCTCCTGAAGCAGGGCCGTATCGCCGGCATCATCATCGAGGCCAACTCGGTGATGGGCGTGGGGCTCCCCTCGGAAGCGTGGCTGCGCCAGTGGATCCGGGAGGTAGGGCACATCGAGGTGCCCGACTGATCGCATCGATCCAAAAGAATAAAGCCGCAGGCATGGCGTGCATCCTCTGTAAGGGGAGACACGATCTGCTTGCGGCTTTTTACTTCGATTCCGACGGTTCGCCCAAGAGATCAGCCCTTCATCACCTTTACAAAGCGGAACATCTCGTCCGGCCCCTCGTCGGGGTCGTGCCTTTCACCCTCGGGCTTTTAATAACCCGAGCTCACTCGGACACCTAATCCGGCAATTTGAACGCTACGGCGTTCTGCCTCCGGTGACCTATTCTGTTACAAGGAGATTATACCACTTTTGCAAAGCAGTGTCAAGGGCTGACGGAAACTTGCCTCCGCCACCCGATTGCAATACGCGCGGAAATGTGTTATAATGTTCTCAACGATAAATAAGAATTTTACGAGGTGATTGTGATGACGGAAGATAGTTTGATCATAACAATCCAAAAAGTTGATAAAGATACAGAAACAGCAGAAGCATTGCTTGGATTTGTAAAAAGTTTCTCTTGGGAAGAAGTGAAAGAGC
>SVTA01000025.1 GCA_015064005.1 Oscillospiraceae bacterium | reverse complement strand
CATAGAGCTATTACAAGGTAGACAACAGCTCTATGCCATCCCTCTTTGCCGGCCAGCTGGGCGAGAGCATCAAGGAGACCTTCCGCCGCGTCAAATACGGCGGCGTGCCCTCCTCGGCGCAGAAGGTATTTTTTATCAATCTGCAGGAGATCAAGGGCATCAAGTTCGGCACCCGCACACCGGTGAATTATTTTGACAATTTCTACAATGCGGAGCTATTCCTCCGCGCATTCGGCACCTACTCCATCAAGATCACCGACCCCCTCAAGTTCTATGCCGAGGCGCTGCCCCGCGATCGGGAGCGGGTGGATATCAACGATATCAACGAGCAGTATCTTTCCGAATTTCTGGAGGCGTTGCAGGCCGCCATCAATCGGATGTCCGCCGACGGCATCCGCATTTCCCACGTTGCAAGCAAATCGAGAGAGCTTTCCACCTATATGGCCACGGAGCTGGACGAGAGCTTCCGCAGCCTGCGGGGCTTTGAGGTGCTTTCCGTTGGTATTGCCAGCGTATCCTACGACGACGAATCCAAAAAGCTCATCAATATCCGCAACCAGGGTGCCATGCTGGGCGATGCCAATGTCCGCGAGGGCTACGTTCAGGGCGCTATGGCCCGAGGCGTAGAGGCCGCAGGCAGCAACAGTGCCGGTGCGGCCAACGCCTTTATGGGTGTGGGACTCGGCATGAATGCCGCAGGCGGATTCGGTGCCTTCTCCGAAACCAACCGCCGGCAGATGGAGGCAGATGCCGCCAAGGCCGCCGCTGCCGAAAAGGCCGTGGCAGACGGTTGGCTCTGCGCCTGCGGTGCCAGATCCACCGGCAAATTCTGCCCCGAATGCGGCGCCAAAAAGCCGGCGCCTACCGGCTGGACCTGCCCTCAATGCGGCACGAAATGCACGGGCAAGTTCTGCCCCGAATGCGGCGCAAAGGCGCCCGCCGGTGACGAGGGATGGTTCTGCTCCGAGTGTGGCGCCAAGAACACCGGCAATTTCTGCGCCCAGTGCGGCAAGAAAAGAGCGTAAGCAATGAACACGCAAACGGCTCTGTCCTATCAATGTCCCAACTGCTCCGCCGGCCTTTCCTTTGATCCTGACAAGCAAAAATTCTGTTGTGAGTTCTGCCTCTCGGAATTCACCGAGCGTGAGCTTTCCGATCGGGAAAAGGAGGCCGCCGCGGAGGCTGCGGCGGAGGCCGCCACCAAGGAGGCGGCCGAGCGCGAGGTGCCGGACGAGGAGTTTTGCACCCAGATGGATACGTATGCCTGCCCCTCCTGCGGCGCGGAGATCATGGCCGATCACACCACCGCCGCCACCCTTTGCCCCTATTGCCACAATCCCGTCATTCTTTCCGGCCGCCTGGCAGGGCAGATGCGCCCCCATAAGGTGATCCCCTTTCAGTTTGACAAGGAGGAGGCCACCCATCGCTTTCTTGCCTTTGCGGGCAAAAAGTGGTTTGTGCCCCGCGCCTTCATCGCCAAGGAGCAGGCCGAGAAGATCACCGGCGTTTACTATCCCTTCTGGGTCACCGACGCCGACACCTCCGCGCACCTTTCCGCTCGCGCCACCACCGTCAGAAGCTGGCGGCAGGGTGATTATCGCTACACCGAGACCCGCCGCTTTCACGTGGTACGGAAGGGCAACATCCATTTTGAGGATATCGTGACCCCGGCGCTCCGGGAGGAGGACAGAGAAATGCTGGACGGCATTCTCCCCTACCCCTCCGACTCCCTGCAGGATTTTTCCATGCCATATCTTTCCGGCTTTCTCGCCAAAAAGCGGGATATTGAAAAGGAAAGCGTGCGGGATGCTGTACACGCGCGCATGACGCAGTACGCCAAGGAGCTGCTTGGCAGCACCATTCAAGGCTACCATTCCGTCACATTGAATACCCCCAACATGAAAACCCATAGCCTTCACTGGGACTACACGCTGATGCCCATTTGGCTCCTCACCTACAGCCACAACGGCAAGACCTACACCTACGCCATGAACGGCTACACCGGCAAGGTCTACGGCCAGCTGCCCATCAGCGGCAAGCGCTTGGCTCTCTTTGCCGGTATTGTGGGCGTTCTGTGCGGCGCAGTTGCGGCGTTGCTACGCTTTTTGCTGTAATTAGGGGGTGAACGGTATGAGAAAAACAGCATTTTTGTGTTTTTTGATCCTGCTGCTGGCAGCGCTGACCGTAACCGTCCTTGCCGCTGACACCCTCACCGTCATCGACGATATGGATCTGCTGACCGATGAGCAAGAGGCGGCGCTTTCCGCCTCACTGCAAAAGGAGCCGGAAACGGGCGTTTCCTTTTATCTTTACACCATGAGCACCGCCAACGCCGACGATTACCCCACGGATCGCGCCGTCCGCAGCTATTGCGGCATTCCCGACGCCGAGGCCGCCGTGGTCTTGGTGGTGCGCAAGGCTCACACGACCTATTATTACGATATGTACACCTACGGCGACGCGTGGGATATGTTTTCCGACGCGGACGTGGATCGGATCCTGGATTCCTTTGGCGTTTACAACAGCCTGAAATCCGGCCGCATCTACGAGGGCGCCGACAGCTTTTTCACATTATGCCGCCAAACGGTGCAGGATTTTCGTCAAAAGGAGGCCGATCGCATCGCGCGGGAGCCTCTGATGATCGCATTGACAGGCATCGTTGTGGCCATCCTTGCCGCCGGCATTGCGGTGCTGGTGGTGGTTCTTCGTTATCGCACCAAAAAGCACGGTGAAAGCTACCCTCTTGATCATTACGCGCGACTGGATCTGACCTATCGCGACGACAGATTTGTGGGTAGCCACGTCACCCGCGTGCGCATCCAAAGCAGCTCCGGCGGAGGACGCTCCGGCGGAGGTGGCGGCGGAGGCGGCAGACGCGGCGGGAGATAGCTGGGTGGACACAGAGGGAGCAGGAGGAGGGGCTTTTGCAAAAGCGCTCTTTGAGGGAGAGGAGGCTCTTTTTGCAAAAGCTGCCTCCTCTCCCTCTTTTTTGCCCAAATGGGCAAAAAATTCACCCACACCTCCGCAAAAACCTTTAAAAAAGGGCATGAAGCACATCGCGAACGGACGGAATGGATAGTGTCGCCCTGTTTGCGCAACCTTTTTCAGTAAGTTTTGGTCAAGCTTTTTCAAAAAGCTTGCGGGGTTTGGGGCGGCGCCCCATACAGGGCGTTTCTTTTTGATAACTTTTTCTTTGCGCCTGCGGTATCAAAGAAAAAGTGGGCGGGGAGTCTGATGTTGCCATGCGGCGAGCGTGAGCCTTCCCTTGTAGGGACCGGCGTCCTCGACGGTCCGGATGTGTTCGCACCGCATAACGCGGCGAGCGTGAGCCTTCCCCAGTGGGGGAAGGCTGAAGAACTCGTTTTCGAGTTCTTCTAAAAGAACGCAACGCGTTCTTTATGGGACACACCGTAGGTGGTGGATGAGGCGTCATCCGCGACATATAACGCGGCATCGTACCCAACCCGTAGGGGCGAACTGTGTTCGCTCGTTTGTGCGGCGGTTATCCTTTGTGACGGGCGACCAATGGTCGCCCCTACAGGTCATGCAAGCACCCCGACTTCGGGCGGGGAATGCGAACCTTCCGCGTGCGATGCACGCAAAGGCTCGCTCCAACAAGGGTAGGCCAACAAAAAAAGCCCCGTAGGGGGCTTTTTTTGTTGGCCTACCCGAAAGGATTCGAACCTTCGACCTTCAGAGTCGGAGTCTGACGCGCTATCCAGCTGTGCCACGGGTAGATTTTGACAACGGCATTATTATACCACAATATGGTGCAGTTTGCAAGGGCTTTTTGCAAAAAAGTCCGCATTGTCGAACGGTTTTTGAGAGAAAGCAGGGCAGATGCCGCAGCATCTGCCCTGCAGAGTTACCGATCAGAGATCAGCAACGGGAAGTCCTTCAGGCGTAGTTGTCGTCAAACATATCGTCGCCGCCGGGGGTCACGTCGCCGCCCTCTGCGCTACCGGGAATAGTAATGTTGAAAACAATGTCCATAGTGCCTTCCCATGCACTGACCTTGAGGTAGAAGGTCTGGCCTGCGGTTACATTCACGCTGCCGCTGGAATTCATGCCCATATCTGTCAGGTTGAAATTAAAGGTGCCGTAGCCATAGTCAACAACATAATCGCCAAAGTCAAAGGTGATGGTGCCGTTTTCGGTCACATTGACAATGTAATAAACGTAGTCTTCGGAGTTGATGGTCGCATTGTAATTGCCGGACTGAGTGAGCACAAAGGGGGTCTCCAGAGAGCCGTCGCCAGCAGAGGGAGTAACAGTTTCACCGGATTCGCCTTCGTTGCCACCCTCGTTACCGCCTTCGTTACCGCCGTCGGCCTGCTTGGTCAGCATATAATCCCACCCCTGGAAGCCTGCAAAGGTCGCAGCGCCGCCGTCAAGGGTCAGATATGCCTCCATAGGATTTACCTCGCTACCGTCGTAAACCTGCGTCAAAGTAGCAGCACCGTCAACAATGGTGAAGTTGTAGGTGGTTTCGGCGGGCATCTGGGTCATAGGATGCACGAAGGAGAAGGTGACCGTACCAAGCATCTCATTGATGGTTACAGTCAGGGAAGTCAGCATAGAATTGGGGTTGCTTGCAGTGTAAACACCGCTGAGACCGGGAGCAACCTCGCCGCCTTCACCGCCCTGCTCGTCGGTTACCACAACGGTGTAGGTAGCAGTCAGCTCAGCATTGGCGGTAGCACTAACGGTAACGGTGTGCGTTCCAACGGTAAGCTCGCTGAGGTTCAAAGACACGCCGTCTGCGTAATCAGAGGCCACGTCGTTCCAGATCTCGAAGGAACCGTAAGCAAAAGCGTTTACTACGGTGCCGTCAACGGTAAATACCAGGTCGCCAACAGCCTTATCGAGGTAGGCACCGATCTCAACGGAAGAGCCGGCGGTCATTTCGATGGAGTTGGAGTCGCCCAGATAAACGTTGCCGTACTCAACACTGATTTCACCAGAGAAAATCTCAGTGGGAACAGCCTCCTTCACCTTAACGGTGTAGGTCTTCTCTACGCCGTTTATGGAAACAGTGAGGGTGTAGGTGGTGTTCGCTGCAGCTTTGGAGCGCAGGGTGAGATAGTACTCGTAAATATCAAAGCTTGCGTGCAGACCGTTGTTATAAGCGGTCATGTTAGAGAAATCAAACTCGGGGTTTACGCCCTCACCGGAGAAGGTGACGGTAGCAAAGGCCCACAGAGCGCTCTCGGGAAGCACGTTATCAAAGTAGAGATAGGTTTCAACGCCCTGCTCAATGGTGATGGTATCACCCAGCACGTTGCCCTCGGCATCTACGATATCGTAGGAGGTGATCGTCAGCTCGGTGGGATTGTAGGGGTTCTCTACGTCGATACCCTGCTGAATGGTGTACGTGTAGGTCCAATCAGCCACAGCACCCTCGTTTACGGTGTAGGTGGAGAAATCCTCGGCGGTTGCACCGGGAACCTCGGTGTAAGAGCCAGTCATGTACTCATCGATATTGATGGTAACGTTCTCAAAGGCGTAGGTGGTCCCGTTCAGGGTGAAGGAAACGGTCACCAGCTGCAGGCTTCTGTAAGTACCTACGTAATGGCCGAAGCTGAAGGTGTAAACGCCTTCGGCAACGCTCTCGGCGAAATCACCGTTCAGGTTATCAACGGAAGCCATAGCGTACAGGGTCTCAATGAGATCCTCAACGCCGTAGCAGGTATCGGTAACGTCCAGCTCGATAGCGGGGCCATTCAGGTGATCCAGCGTAGCGTTGGTGTCCTTCTCGGGAGCACCCCAGGATACCAGCACGCCGAAAATCTCGCCGTTGGCATCGGTGGTATAGTACCACTGGTTGGAGCCCTGACCGATGTAAAGATAGCCGTTTCTGAACTGGAACTCGGTCACATTACCGTTGGCATCCACGATAGATCCAGCCTTTACAGTTGCCTTCTGAGCAACGCCCAGCTCAACAGCCTTCTTCACGGTGCTGACGTCGGGATCGTTTACCTTGTAGCCGCACTCGGTGCAGAAGCCAAGGCCATCGGCGGTGTGAGCCACTACCTCAGACTTTACGTCGTGGAAGCAGTTTGCCACGTGCCAGTGACCGGTAGCGTCATAGCTCCAGGTTTCGGCGTAGGTGTGGGTGTGATCTGCTGCGTACTTGCACACGTCACAGACGCCGTCGATATTTGCATCGACGTGACCCTGCACATCCTTCATTTCAGAGGTGTGCTCACAGGTTGCCTTGTGCCAGTGCATGGTGGCATCAGAGCTCCAGCTTGCGGTGTCGAAGGTGTGCTCGTGTGCGGGTTCAGGTTCCTTGCAGGAAACAAGCAGCACACAGACCATCAGCACCAAGGCCAGAATGGAAAGTAACTTTTTGTTCATGATATAAGCCTCCTTATATAAAATTTTGAACAAACAAAAGTAAGTAATGGGTGCCGCTACCTCAGGAATAGTAGCAGCAGGCAAAGAGCCATTGATCCTCCTCGGAGGAGTAAAGGCGGTAGCCGATCTCGTCCTCTGCGGTGGTTTCCGCCCAGCCGTTGCCATCGCTGAAATAGCGCTGGGAAACCGAGAATTTCTGCAGGAAGATCTTCAGATCCTCCGTGACGGGATAGACCCCCTCCTCGTTGGTGATATAGTCTGCATACTCAAAGATAAAGGGACGGTAGTTTTCGTCGTTGTTATCTCCAAGATACTGCAGCGCCGCGTTTCCGGGATCCTCCACGCAAATGACGCTATGCTCTCCAAAGCCGGTAAAGGACACCTCAAAGCCCACGGGAGAGCCGGGGGGCGTATAATCCGCAAAGAAGCGATGACGGCGTCTGATCTTGGCATAGAGAATGGGGCCGTTGGGCTCGCCGTTTGCGTCCTTCAGATGATAGTAACCGTCCGCGGGGTTGATAGCAAACATCGAACCGTCCAGTACGTAGACCTTCTCTGAGATCTTGCGCTCCGGGTAGGTCAGGGTACCCTTTTCGATGTCATCGTCACCAAACACGCCCCGGGCGGCAAGCTCTGCCGCATTGGCGTGCTGGGGAATGGTTTCCCGATAGTAATCCTCGTTCTGATACGAGCCCGCGTAGCGCAGGAGGAATGTGACGGTGATGGGATAAAGCCCCTCCTTTTGCGTGGCGGTGATACCGAAGGTGTACACGCCGCCCACGTTTTTGGCATCCACCTCGATGACGTAGCGGGCATTGCGGGTGTAATCCGCCTCGGTGGCGCCGCTGTCAATGGTGTGGGAATATTGCTTGTAGGCGATGTGGCCGTTATAAACATCAATGCTGGGATTGATCTCGTTGGCATTGATATCCGCAATGGTATCCACGTAATAGGTTCCCGCGCGGTTGGGGACGAACTGATAGTAAGTCGTGGCACCCAGTTTTTTCACCTCGACGGTGTAACCGCCGGGGCGACTGATGGAAATGGCGGAATAGGGATCCTTACCCGTGCCCTTGGTCTTGATATGCTCAAAGATCTCGATCACCAGCTCCCTTCTGCCGTTGGTGGCAATATAAGCGTTGGCGTCGTAGACGTACTTTTCGGGCAGGCCGTGGAGGGTCACCACGTAATCGCCGTCAAGCCCCTTGATCCTTGCCACATGATCCGCGCCGAAGGTGGCGCGCTGCACGGAGGTTTCATTGGCCCATTGCACCTCAATGCCGGCGGTTGCGGTAAACGGTGCCTCGTCATAGAGGATCCGTACCGTAAACTCCTGGTTTTTGGGATCGGCGGGGTCATCAGTTGGGTTGGAGGTGTTGCCGGGATTCTGAGGCGTTGTGGGGGGCTTGGGCTCAATGCCATGATAGACACCCTCACAGCCCGGAAGCATCAGCAGCGTCACAAGAATCAGCAGCATACAAAGAATTCTTTTCACGCTCCGTTGCCTCCTTTCTTGTTCCGACGTCGGCGCTCCCGCAGGCCGAAAAGGTTCAGAATGTCCGCCAGGCGAAGCTTGCGGATGATGATATCCGACACAAACAGCACCACGGCAACGATCATAAAGAATGAGGCGGGGGAGAAGGTGTAGGTTGCCACGTCGCCCTCTCGGTTTTCGAGGGTGATGAGGCTGCTGTCGGTATACACGGTGCCGTTCTGGCGCAAAAGCTTGTGCAAGGCTGCCACGCTGAATACGCGGAAGCTATTGTACTCGTCCACGTAGGGCACGTGGAGATACGCCGTCGCCTCGTAGGAGCGGTTGGCATAGGCGTAGGTGACTGCCACCGTATATTTACCGGGGGTAGCCAGCTTCAGCTCGTACACGTAGCTCTGAGTATTGAAGGGGATCTGCTCCGTGACGGTGCTGCCGCTCGGCAGGGTCAGAGTCACGGTGGTCACCGCATCAAAGCGCAGCGTTTCCGGAGAAACGGTCAGCACAGCAGTGCCGACGCCGGACTCTATATCCATCAGGAAGGGATCATCCACCTTTTCCGCGGGCACCGCCGCCTGCACCATGTTGAGGAAGAGGGTCTGACCGCTGCCGGTGCTGAAGTTTGCTACCCACGCACCGGAAAGCGTACTGGTAAAGGTGCTGACGCGCCCCTTGCCGTAAGACCAATAGGCATAGACGGGCGCCTCCGTTACCTTGCCGCTGGTGGTAGTAAAATCCGCAGTCAGCACCGTGGTGGCGCTTCCCTTCGGCTTGCTGTACACGTAGCCGCCCAGATGCGGCAGGGCGGTGCTGATCCCATCAAGGACACGGTCTGCCTTGATGCGCACGTTAAGGGGAATGTCGCCCTCGATGACGGTTTCGGTGATATCGTTGGCGATATCGGTAAGCATAATGTCAGACAGCTCCTTGGGATTGGCGGCATAATAATACTTACCGCCGCCCTTGGTGGCGATATCCCGCAGCAGCTGCAGTGCCACGTCGGAGGCGTCGTCACCCTCCGTGGTCTTGGTGCCGGTATTCAGCACCGAGGTGGGGATATTCAGCGTGAGCAGTTCCTCGGCCACGGTCACGGCACTTTCCTCCTCGCTTGACCAGGTGCGGCCGTCGCTGATGAGGAAAAGCTGCTTTTTCTCAATGGAGGATTCCAGCACTTTGCTCTTGGCGAAGTCCATGGCCTTACCAAGCACAGTGCCTTGGGTGGGCTGCAGACCGTCAATGAGCTGACAGATCTTGTCCCGGTTGCCGCCGACGGGTGCCGAGGGCCATACCTGGGTGTAATCTCCGGAGAAGGAAATGACGATCAGAAAATCGTGGTCGTTGAGGATACCCACCAGCTGCTTGGCCGCCGCCTTGGCAGTGTGCAGCTTTTCCACGAACTCCATACTACGGGAGGTATCGATCACCAGACACACCAGCTTGGCGTCCTGATCACCGTTGCCAAAGCGCACGGGAAGCATATCCTCCAGCGTTTTGAGAGTTTGGTCGGTCTGATTCTGTATCTTGGTGTCACCAAAGGTCACCAGGCTCTTACCATACCGGGACACCACGGTGTCAAGGCAGGAGAGGAAGGAGGTAACGTTGCTGAGTCCGCGCACGTCCACGTCGGAAAGCAGGATCTCATCGTAGGGGATCAGCGTTTCCACCGTGCAGGGCACATCAGGATCGTTGTAATACACGTCAATGATCGCCTCCGAACCGTACAGCTCCCGGGCCCGCGCCTCATCGGCGGCGTTACCGGTCACCAGCAGCACGTGCAGCTGGCCGGAAACGGTTTGTGTAAAGGTATAGGCGTTGTTGTAGGCAGAGGCGTCCGCGCCCTCTCCCTCCGCCGTCACCTCCACACGATAATCAAAGTTGCCGGCCTGATCGGTGGGCAGAGTGAAGGAAAGCACATTGAAGCCTCGGGTGAGGGTCACGTATTGGGTGGATACCGTCGCGTTACCGCATTTGAGGGTAACGACCGCGTCAGTGCGCTCGGCTGCGGACTGCAGCAGCACGTCGGCGGTGGTTTCGTGGTTGAGATAGGTGGAGGCGGTCACATCCACACCACTGATCTGCACCTCGCGTGCGTCGGTGCCAAGGTTACTGTCAAGATATACGGCGTCCACGTAGTAGCCCCGATCCACAAGGCTGTCCACTACGCCCACGGCGCCGTCCAGCGAGCCGTCGGCATTTTCGCCGCCGTCGGTGATCAGCACGATGCGCTTGACCACGCCCTCCGCAAAGCAGCTGCCGGCATATTCCAGCGCCGCCTTAATGTCGGTGCCGCTACTATCCACGCCGGGGTCGCCAAGACCAGTGAACCGCTCGCCCATCGGGGTAACGGTCTTCTGGTCGCGGCCAAAGGCCACTACGCTCATTTTGGAATTGCGAGGCAGTGCCCTCTCCACGTCACGGATGGCAGCCTCCGCCGCCTCCCGCTCGCTTTCGGTGGAAAAGGATGCGTCGCAAAGCACCAGCACGTGGGTTTCGGTCATTACGGCGGTGATCATCATGCCGGCGGCCACCAGCGTGATCATCACTGCCAAAATGAGATGAATGGCCAGAGTGGCGATCACGCTCTTGGTGCGGTTTTCCTTCCGGATGGCGAGGAAGATGGGCACCAGCACCATTGCCAGCAGCGGCAGCGCCAGCAGCAGCAAATAAGGCTTATCGAAGCTGATATTTATCATAGCAATACACCATCCAATCCACAATAAATATCACGGAAAGCAGCACCATCAGGAAAATGAGGTCGTCATATTTTCCGTCAAGGCCACCCTCGCCCGCATCGCCCTGCAGGCTGAAGGCTGTGCCGGCTTCGGTCACAGCGCTCTCGGCCTCCTGCATTTCACAAAACACGCGGTAGCGCCGCAGCGTGCCACCCACCGTGAGGCTCACGGTGTAGGCGCCGGGCTCGCGCAGCAGATATTCCCGGGCGGCAATGCCGGAGGTGGGGTAGACCACGGTGCCGTCAGGAGCTTCGATCCTGATCTCCGTGCAGCCCGCGGGTACGTTGATCTCCAGCGCCTCACCGGACACGTAATTCACGCGATCCAGCACGCCGGGGAAGGAATAAGAAATCAGGTTGTCAATGAAGGGAATGAAATCAGGGGTCATGGTAAAATTGGAGTCGTGCAGGCTGAAGGCAAATACCACTTGATTGCAGCCCAGCGCATTCTGCCCCGCAAACACCAACGGCTGCCCCCGGTAGGAATACAGCGTGGTAAAGTTATTGTACAGGCCGTATTTCACGTATTTGTATACGTGAACCGCCTCGCCCCGCATATTTTCCACCAGCCGTTTTGCCGTGGAGGCGGAGGAGGTGGTCAGCGTCAGCGGAACGGCCTCGGTGAGGGCGACCTCACCCTGTACGCTGAAGCCCGCCTGCTCAATGTTTTCCGTCACGTTCAGAAGCCAGACGGAGCCGTCACCCGGCAGCGCTGCAGGCGTGCAGCTATCGAAGATATAGAGACTGTAGCCGGTCATGCCCCCCACCTCCGCATAGGCCTTAGGGGTCACTGCCGTGACCTCCACGCCGCCGACGGCTGCCAGCGCCGTCTGCAGGAAGAAGGGGGTTTCGCTGACGATGAGCGCGGTCTGCTCGTTCTCGCTGGTGAGATTGTAGACCACAAGGGTATTATCAGCAGCAAGGGCATCGCTGCCGGCCAGCTGCAGTCGGAAGCTGGCAAAGCCCTGCGTTGTTACGGAAAACCGCACCGTTTCCGCCGTATCGGCGGCAAGGGACAGGGTCTTGACGTCCAGCGGTGTTTCCTCCTCACCGAGGAAGAGGGCCACGGAGGCTTCGCCATCCCTGCCATATGCGGAAAGGGTCACCTCCACCTCCAGCGCGCCCGTTTCAGCGTTAAAGGTGTATTTGGCGTTGGAAAGCGCGAAATTCAGCTCCCCACCGCCCACAGTGATCAGCTCCACGTTGGTGTGCTGCTCGTAGTGCTTATCGGTGACAAGATAGGTACGCACGCCACTGTTGGCGTCAAAATAACCCTGCGCCATAGCAAGCGCGTCGGCCATATCGGTATCGCCAAAGGAGGCGCTCACCCCGGCCAGCTTCTCCAGAGCCTTTTTCTTATCGCTCTCCCGCAGGCAAAGCACGTCGGTGGAGGCGTCGTCCACGGTAATCAGCGTATATACGCCGCCCTGCAGCGACTCCTCGATGCGTTCCGCTACCTCGGACTTGGCCACGTCAAGGCGAGTCACGCCGTCGGTGGTGATGTGCATGCTGCCGGAGGCATCAATGATAAAGCAATATTCGCTGGCCGCGCCCGGAAAGGTGATGACCGGGTGGGCAATGGCAAGGGAGATGACCACCACCGTCAGAAGCTGCATGATCAGGCTGATCAGACCGGCGATCTTGGGAAGCTTCTTGCGCCGCTTCAAAAATCGCTCGCTATAATGCCAGATGTAGTTGGAGGCAACGGTCTGCTCCGTGTACTTGTTTTTGATGATGTAAATGAGAATGAGGATGGGCACGCCAATGAGACCGAGAAGGCCAAGGGGATATAAAAAGCTCATTTCAGCACCCCCGTATCCACCAGCCGTCCGAACAGCACCTCACCAATGGAGGCCTCGGCCGGGATCAGCTGATAATCCCCGCCCGTGGCAATGGCAAGGTCGCGGACGCGACCGGTTACGGCAGCCAGCGCCGCCTTATAGGCCTTGGCGATCTCCCTATCGATATTCTTGCGATAGGTATCCTCCATGTTTTCCGAATCAAAGAAATGCACCTTGCCCCGGATCTGGGGGTTCAGCTCCTCTGCGGACAGCACCTGAAGACAGAGCACGTGACGCTTTTTGGCGGCCAGATGCTCAATGGCACCGGCAAAATCCGCATCAGTAAGAAAGTCCGAAATAATGACGCTCATACCGTCACCGTAGCCCACCTTTTCGGGCAGGATCGCCTCACTGATGCGGCAATCGCCCCCAAATTCGATCTCATTGAAGCAATGCACGCTCTGGAAGAACGCCTCCTTGCCCACCATCGAGGAAATGACGGACTCGGCACGTCCTCCTTTCAGGATATAGACCGAAACCTTATCCATCTCCGCCACGGACAGGTAAGCGAGAGCGGCGGCGACCCGCAGGGCCTGCTCCGCCTTCTTCCCCTTGCCGTGCTCCATAGAGCGGCTCGCATCAATGTAAATGCGAGTGTGCATCTGCCGCTCATCGAGAAATTGCTTGAGATAAAGCTTCTCGCTGCGGGCGTATATGCTCCAGTTGATCTTGGTGGTATCGTCTCCGTCCACGTACTCGCGGTGATCCGCGAACTCCGCCGAGGAGCCGTAGCTGCGACTTTGCCGGTTGCCGCCGGGGCTGCCGCCCACGTTGTTTTTGAGGAGAGTCTGCAGTGATTCGACCTGCTGCAAAAACGCCTCGTCTATTACGATTCTGGCCATGGATTACTTCTTGATTTCCTTCAGAAGCATGGCCACCACGTCGTCCACGGAAAGCTTATCACTGACGGCGGTATAGTTGATCTTCACTCTGTGACGCAGCACAGGCAGAGTCAGCGCCTCCACGTCCTCGTAGGATACGTTGAAACGACCCTCCGTCAGCGCGCGCACACGAGCGGCTGCCACCAGCGCCTGCACGGCACGGGGGGAGGCACCGTATTTGAGATACTTCCCTGCGACAGGGGCTGCCACCTCCAGCTCCGGATGGGTGCCGGCCACAAGGCGAGCGGCATAATCCAGCACCTCGTCAAGGACGGGTACCTCGCGGGACAGGGCACGCATCTCCAGAATAGTGGCGCCGTCCATTACGGCCTCAGCGGTTTCCTCCAAGGTATAGCGGGTCATCTTGACGATATCGGAAAGCTCCGTCACAGTGGGAAAGCGCATCAGCAGCTTGAACATAAAGCGGTCCATCTGCGCCTCGGGCAGGGGGTAAGTGCCGTCCTGCTCGATGGGGTTCTCGGTAGCCAGCACGAAGAAGGGCTCGGCCAGGGCATAGGACTTGCCCGCTACCGTTACCTTGTGCTCCTGCATGGCCTCCAGCAGCGCGGACTGGGTCTTGGGGGTGGCACGGTTGATCTCATCCGCCAGCACCAGATTGGCAAAAACGGGGCCCTCTCGGAACTCGTTGCTCATATTGCCTCCGGCATCCTTGACGATCACCTCGGTGCCGGTGATATCCGCCGGCATCAGATCGGGAGTGAACTGAATGCGGGAGAAGGGCAGCGAAAGCACACGCCCAAGAGAACGGACAAGGCGGGTCTTACCCACGCCCGGCACACCCTCCAGCAGCACGTTGCCGCCGGCAATGATGGCCACCAGCACGTTGTCCACGACCTCCTCCTGACCCACCAGGTCACGGCGAAGCTCCTCCTTCGCCCGGGCGATAGCAGCGCCAAACGCTTTTACTTTTTCCATGTTTTCCATTGCTCGTTATATCCTTTCTGCATCGCCGTTTCAGTTTTGAGAACCGTTAGAGAGTCGGGCGAAATAATCGATCAGCTGTTGCTTTGTGGTATCGTCGAGGCCGCCGCTTGCCAGCAGATCCTCGATCTTTTTGTGGTAGTAGCTATAGGCATCACCGTAGGGCATGTAGGCGGCACCGTCCTCGCCAAAGGGGTGGTAGATGGTGTCATTGCTGCCGAACAGCTCGTTGCCCTCACCGTAGCCGCCGGCGTTTTCGTTTTCATCCTCGTCATCGCCCTCGCCCTCTCCATCGGTGGAAAGTGTGGGGAGCGTATTCACCAGCAGCGGCGGGATCTCGGCCTCGGGAATGCCGAAAATCTCTGCCAGCTTGGTAACCACTCGCAGGCAGACCGTTTTATTGGCGTATTGGGTGGAGATGGCGAGACCCAAGTCATCCCGTGCCTCAGCAAATGCCTTGTCCACCAAAGCCGACACGGTATTTTCATTGCCGCTTCCATCAGCGACGGCAGCAGCAAGCGAGGCAGCGAAAGCGGAGAATCCAAGATAAAGAGGATCCTGCGCAAGGCGCGGATGCTCCTCTGCGGCAGCGGCAAGAGAGGCGGTCATATCTGCAGCTAACGCCGTAAGGGAGGCGGTGGCCTCCGTGCCGCGAAAATGCTCCCGCAGAGGGGTAAGATCCTCACCAAAGGCAATACCGTTGAGCGCCAGCAGCGACTTGGCCATCGACCTGGCATCAGCCTCCTGCCCCTCGTCCAACGCCACGGCCACCAGCTTGAAGGTGTTGACGTTCTCGATGATCAGATCTACACTGACGATGGTGGCGATGACCTCGCTCTTCATCCGGAACTCGGTGGTGATGCTCTGCAGCGCGGTATACAGCGCCTCCAGGCTTGCCACGATCTCCGCACGGGCCGACGGAGCGGTGCTCTCTGCTGCCTTTACCTCATCGATCAACTGACGTAAGGCGCCCAACTGAAAGCTGCTGATGGCAAATAGCGTATCGCCGGTGGACGGTTCGGTGCTTTTCACCGGTACCAGCACAGCGCCAATCATCAGCACTGCGGAAAGCGCCAGTGCCACGGCAGAGCGCCAAAAGCGCTTCAGCGGCGAGGGGGGCGGGGGCAGTGCCCGCAGGGCCTCCTCAGCCTGTTGCCGCTGCAGAGGCAGCAGCGCGCCCTCCGCATCCCGGAAGGCAACCATGGTTTCCACCGCCTCGTTGAGACGGTAGGTTCTGTCCAGATAGCGGGCCAGACGTCTGTCGCTCTTTTTCTGCAGGAGATAAGAGATCACAAGGGCGATCGCTCCCAGAAGGGGACCCGGAACCAGCAGCAGGGGCAACGGCAGGGACAGCAGCCGCTTGGATAGCAGCAGCAGTACACTGCTGATCAGCAGTGCTACCGCCAGCCCAAGAGCCAAGCTTTTATACAGCGCCTCACGCCTGACGCGTTTTTTGATGCGGAAAAAGGTTTCGCTCATAAGGATCCTTTCAGGCTATTCGCCGCGCGGAAAATTGCACTTGCTACAAAATTGTATACGCGAATGCGTACGCGCGCATAAAATTACATCCTACAGTATAACAAATTATGTTATACTTGTCAAGGCCTTTGATGCGGACAAAATGCTAAAATTTGTTCGTTTCAGTCGAAAAGCAACGAAAAAAGAGCCGCAAGCAACGCTCGCGGCTCTTTTTTCGCACTCATGCCTCTTCGTACAGCAAAGCGATACGCTTTGCGGCGGCGGCCATGTTGCCAAGGCCCTCTGCCACCGTTTCGGGGGTAAACGCACCGAGGTAGGCGTCGGCCTCCAGGGTCAGCTCGCCCGCATAGTCGATCTCCCGCAGCGCTTTTGCCACGGCGGCAAAGTCGATCTGCATGGAGAAGGGGATCTGATGGCTGTCATGCCAGCGATCATTATCGTGAATATGCAGCGCCTGCAGGTGAGGGCCGAGATCGCGGATCATTTTGGCGGCACCCTCGCCGGAGCCCCGCATTTCCGCGTGGCCGATATCCAGGCACGCTATGAGGTAAGGATCATTCACCGCGCGGATATGCGCGAGAAAATCCGCGGAGGTGGCACAGGCAGAGAACTTGGATTCATCCTTTTCCCTATCCCAATCCCACATATTTTCGGTAGCCATCTTCACGCCGCAGCCCTTGGCAAAGGGCAAAAGCTCCGCGAACATTTCCGCGTTTTCCTCGGCGCTCTTGTAGTTATCGGGATGAATGACGCAAATGCGGCCGCCGGCCTCGGCGGTGCATTCCAGCGCCCGCTTCAGCAGGTCCCGGATCTCAGAACAGTAAACCGGAAAGGGCGCGTGAGACTGGTTGCAGACGATGCCGTTATCGAGGCCGACCTGCTTGAGACGGCGAGCGAAGGTCAAATAGTCTTTCTCCCGCAAGGGGTGGGGGATGTTCTTCACACACTTATTTGCCCAATCGTAATGACCCATGGCAAACATGGAAAAATCAAAGGCATCAAAGCCGGCCTTGGCAATCAGCTCCACGGCCTTTTCCTCGCCTACGTGGCGGGCGGCACTGGCAATCTCGGTAGAGGTACGAAGCATTGGCAGCCTCCTCACTGAAAATCAATGGCCACAACGAAGGATTTCTCCGCGCCGGGCTGGAGTCGGAACATATCGTTCTTCTCGGCAAGATCCTCGATCTCACCGTTGGCATAGGAAGGCAGACCGTTCCAGGGCTCAAGGCAGAGGAAATCTGCATCAGGATCAGATTCGGTCCAGAAGCCGAAATAGCGGCTGCCGGGATAACGGATGGTCACGGCATGGGGAGCAGAATCAGAGCGAAGCGTCACCGCCTCCGGCACATTGGCAAAGAAGTGGCCGTCAATGGCAAACAGCGAGCGCTTCAGATCAAGATACCTGCCCTCGCGCAGCGGGTAGGCCATCCGACGGCCGCTGTCAAAGCAATCGTCGGTGAGAATGATCTCATCGGGGGAGGCACCCTCGCCAAAGTCGAGATAATAATCCTCGAATTTACCGCAGCCACCCATGGGCACGTTGAAGCCGGGGTGAGCACCGAAGGTGGCGGGCATGACCTTGCCGTCCTTGTTTTTCATGGTGGCAGTGCAGGAGAGTGTTGCACCCTCAAGACGGTAGGAAATGGTGAAAAGGAAGGCAAACGGGTAGGATTTCAGCGTTTCCTCACATTCGGAAAGCTGCAGCGTCAGGGTGGTGGCGCTCTGCTCGGTTACCGTATAGGGCAGCTTGCGCGCAAAGCCGTGACAGCCCATTTCGTAGGTGTTGCCCTCATAGGTGTATTTGCCGCCGTAGAAGCGACTGCAAATGGGAAAGAGCCACGGGGCGGTATCCCCCCAGAAGCGGGGATCCCGCTGCCAGAGGTATTCGGTGCCGTCGGCACGGCAAACGGCAGAGCGCAGCTCGGCGCCAAGATCACAGATCTGAACGGTCAGGCTTTCGTTTTGCAGCGTATAAATCATATCATATCTCCTTTTTGAGAAAATGGTTTTTGTCCTCCCCATTATAACACATCCGGCGCCGCCTTGCAAGGCAAAAATGACCAAAAACTGCCGTTTTTTACCAAAACCCTTGTTTTTTGCACCGTCCGGTGCTATAATGAGAAAAAATCTGCATTCGGAGGCAATCAGATGAGCTACAAGGAATTTTCCCGGTTCGAGTCCCTGCCCTACTTCATTCAATACCCGGAGGATCAGGCGCCCGCCGACCGCCGCCCCGTTTTGATCTTTCTGCACGGTGCCGGCACCCGCGGCACCGATATGGAGCCTTTGGTGAAAAATTCCTTTTTCCGTCGGGCACTGGAGTTTGCACCGGAGGCGGTCTGCGTTGCCCCTCTTTGCGGCGCCAATACGTGGTTTGACGTGTTTGAAACGCTGATCCGCTTTGCCAAGGCGGTAGCAGAAATGCCCTTCACCGATCCGCAGCGGCTCTACCTCGTCGGCAACAGCATGGGCGGATACGGCACCTGGCAGCTGGCTATGAGCTGCCCCGAGCTGTTTGCTGCTATCGTCCCCATTTGCGGCGGCGGTATGTCCTGGAACGCCGCCCGCCTGCAGGACGTGCCCGTATGGGCCTTCCACGGCGGCAAGGATCACGCCGTTTCTCCCGAGGAATCGAAGCGACTGGTGGCGGCGGTCAATGCCAAGGGCGGCTCGGCCAAGCTGACCATTTACCCCGAAAACGGCCACAACGCCTGGACCGACACCTTTAAAAATCCCGAAACCTACCGCTGGCTGCTCTCCCATCGCAAGGGTGAAAAGGCCGAGGCGGTCGGTATCGGAAGCGACGGCTATCAGGGCAAGGATTTCGGCTGAAACGCGCACCGTTCACCCACCAAATCAAATTTTACAGAAATGAGGTCTCAGTATGAAATTAGCAACCACCACCGCCGACTTCGGCCGCTTTTGCGGCACCTTGTCCGAATGTCTTGTCCACGTTCGCGCAGCGGGCTTTCGCTACGTGGATCTGTCGCTTTCCAAGGATCAACGGCTGTTTTCCGCAAACGAAAGGGAATGGCGCGGTGCTGCCGAGGAGATCGGAGAAGCCATGGCGCGGCTGGGTTTGACACCCGTGCAGGCCCACTCCCCCAACAGCAATCCCTTTTCCGAGGGTGAGTGGGAAAAGGAATGCCGTCTCGGCGTTCGTTCTCTTGAGGTGTGCGGCCTTTTGGGTATTCCCGATCTTGTGGTGCACGCAGGCTATACCGTCGGCATGGAAAAACAGCCGTGGTACGAAAAAAACAAGACCTTTTACGAAGCGTTGTTTCCCACAGCGGAAAAAACAGGCGTTTACATCCTCACCGAAAACACCTCCAAAAACAACCTTCCATCCGGGTTTTACCTCTACACGGGGCAGGATATGGTGGAGTTTATCGAGGGGATCAATCACCCCCTGCTGGAGGCAGTCTGGGACACCGGCCACGGTATCAGCGAGGGATGTCAGTATGAAAATATCACGGCACTGGGACGGCATTTGCGCGGGCTTCATGTGCACGACAACGGCGGCCGCGCCGACGACCATGGTCTGCCCTACACGGGCATTCTGAATCTGGATGCCGTGATCAATGCGCTGATCGACACAAACTACAAGGGGTACTTCACCTTTGAGGCCGAGTGTGCCCTGCGTGCCGCCAAAACCCGCAATCCCCGCCAGACGTTTGAGCGGGATACGCGCCTGCTTCAGCCCAATTTGGAGATGACCGATGCGGCGGAGCGCCTGCTTTATACCATTGGAAAATGCGCTCTCGAGGCCTATGGAATTTTTGAAATATAATGCTGAAAATCACACCGTTTCAGGGCATAATAAAAAAACTGTGGAGACGTTGTCATGAAAACGCTGTCTGAATTATTTTCTCATTTCTTTACCCACAAGGACTTTTTGCCGCCCGCCTCCGAAATCGCCGGCACCATCTTTACGCCGCTCCATTTCATTTGCGCCGGCATTTTGCTGGCGATTCTGATCGCGGCAGCCCTCTGGGTGGCAAAGCAACGTGAAAAAACCGTCCGCACCGTGTTTTTGGTGCTTTGGCTGGCAACCCTTATATTGGAGCCTACCAAAATCGTATGGGAAACCCTCTCCGGCGCTTCCCACAATTTTGAGTGGGGCGGTATCCTCCCCCTTTACCCCTGCAGCATTTTCATGTACGCCATGCCCCTTGCCATTTTCGGGCGGGGAAAGGTGCGCTACGTGGGCTGCGGCTACGTCTGTACGCTGGGACTGCTTGGCGCTGCCATCAATTTTTTCTATCCCGCCAATATTCTGTCCAACTACTCCTGCATCTCCTTTGCGGGCTTTCACACCTTCTTTTTTCACGGTGTCATTCTGTTCTGCGCGATGGTAATGCTCATTTCCGGCTATCATTCCTATCAAAATGCCAAAACGGTATGGGATTTGTTGCTCCCCGCCCTCCCCGCGCTGGCAGTTTCCGTGGTGGCAAACGCAGTGAATTTCTCTCGGATCGGCTCTGACTACATGTTCTTCAAGCTCAACTCCTTCTTCATGGCGCCTCTCGGTGCCATGCTGCCGGATGCCGCCTCCGTTTTGCTTGTCTACGCCATTTATCTTTTCATTCACGCCCTGCCCTATCTCCCCTGCTATTTCCGTCATCGTCTGCGCAGTGCCCGCGCCGCTCGCTCATCCCCCGTTTCGAAACAAAGCAAACACAACGCCCAAAGTAAGGAGGTTGCCGCTATTGAACGCGATCGTATCAACCGTCAATGACGCACTTTACAGCTATGTGCTGATCATCCTGCTGGTGGCAGGTGGACTGTACTTTACATTCCGCTGCCGCTTCGCGCAATTCCGTATGCTGCCGGAGCAGCTGCGTGTGGTGCGGGAGCGCCCCTCTGACGGCAAGGGCGTTTCCTCCTTCCACGCGCTGATGGTTTCCACCGCCTCCCGTGTGGGCACCGGAAATATCATCGGCGTTTCTACGGCGCTCTGTATGGGCGGCTTCGGCTCGGTTTTCTGGATGTGGGTCATCGCCTTGCTTGGCGGTGCCACGGCCTTTGTGGAAAGCACCCTCTCTCAGATCTACAAGCGGAGGGGCGCAGAGGGCTGCTACGGCGGACCCGCTTATTATATTGAAGCCGCCCTCAAATGGCGTCCTCTGGCGCTGGCCTTTTCGGTGCTGCTGATCCTCACCTATGGCGTGGGCTTCAACATGCTCTGCTCCTACAATCTGCAATCCACCTTCTCCACCTATAGCTTTTACGACACCGCCACGACCCCCTGGATCATTGGTCTTGTGCTGGCCGTGCTGGTGGGCTACTGCCTTTTTGGCGGCGGCAAGCGCATCCTGCGGATCACCGGCGTGCTGGTTCCCATTATGGGGGTGGCATATATTCTGGTGGCGCTTCTGATCGTGCTTTGCAATCTCGGCACGCTCCCGAGCGTCCTTGCCCGCATCTTCCGCGAGGCCTTTGATCTGCGCGCTATTTTCGGCGGCTTCGGCGGCTCCTGCGTGATGTACGGCATCAAGCGAGGGCTTTTCAGCAATGAGGCAGGCGTGGGCTCCGCTCCCAATGCCTCAGCCTCCGCGGAGATCAGTCACCCTGTAAAGCAGGGGCTGGTGCAGACTCTTTCCGTATTCATTGATACCATTCTCGTCTGCTCCGCCACGGCCTTTATGTGCATGTGCTCCGGCGTGGAGCCCACCGAGGCGCTCTCCGGAGCCCCCTTCGTGCAGGAGGCGTTGCGCGCCACGCTGGGCGGCTTTGGCCCCGTTTTTATCACGGTGGCAATGATCCTCTTTGCCTTTACCACCCTGCTTGGCAATCTGTATTACGTGACCCAATCCTTCAATCACCTTCTCGGCCGCGTGCCGGGACGGCGCTTCTGCACCATCTATTATCTGCTGGCCTCCGGCGTGATACTGCTGGGTGCCGGGCTGAACGCAGACCTCCTCTGGGGTATTGCCGACGTGACCATGGGCCTGATGGCGCTGATCAATATGCCGGTGATCTTCCTGCTCGGCAAATACGCCTATCGGGCACTGGCAGATTACAAGCGCCAGAAGGCAGAGGGGCGCGATCCCGTATTCCGCGCCGCAGATATCGGCATTACCGAATCACTCGATTATTGGAATTAAAGGAGAGCCGTTATGTCCGTTGAAAAAGCAAAAGCGCATCTTGCGGCGGTGGGGCTTGCCGACCGCCTTGTCCTCCACGCGGAGGAAAGCGACACCGTGGAACACGCCGCTGCCGTGCTCGGCTGCGAGCCCGCGCACATCGCCAAAACCATGTCCTTCCTGTTGGAGGAGGGCCCCATCGTCATCGTCTGCGCCGGTGATGCCAAGATCAAAAACGGCAAATACAAGGCACGCTTCGGCAAAAAGGCCACTATGGTACCCTTCACCGACGTGGAGCGTCTGGTGGGTCACGAGCCCGGCGGAGTCTGTCCCTTCGGCCTTGCCAACGGAGTGCGGGTATATCTGGATATTTCCCTGCAGCGATTTGAAACCGTTTACGCCGCAGGAGGTGCCCGCAACGCCACGGTGCGCCTCACTCCCACCGAGCTGGCCGAGGCGGTAACCGCCGAATGGGTAGATCTTTGCGACGGCTGGCAGGGGGAAGCAAATGCCGAGCAAAGCTGAGCTGAAGCAGGCGTTTTTACATACCGTTCCCGTACTAACCGGCTATATCGTGCTTGGCATGGGCTTTGGCGTGCTGCTGCGCTCCCACGGTCTTGGCGTGCTTTGGGCGCTGGCCATGAGCGTATTCATTTACGCAGGCTCCATGCAGTACGTAGCCATTGATCTGCTCACCGGCGGCGCAGGGCTGCTCACCGCCGCCCTTACCACGTTGATGGTCAATATTCGACATGTATTTTACGGCATTTCCATGGTGGATCGCTACAAGGGCGTGAAGGGGAAGCCCTTTCTCATCTTCGCGCTCACCGACGAAACCTACTCTCTCGTATGCGGCGAGCACGAGGAAAAAGACGAAAAAGCCCGGCAACGGTATTACTTTTTGGTGTCCGCCCTCAATTATCTCTACTGGATCACAGGCAGCGTGATCGGCTCCCTTTTGGGCGCACACCTGCCCTTTTCCACGGAGGGCATCGACTTTTCCCTCACCGCACTCTTCCTTACGGTGTTCGTAGAGCAGTGGCTCTCCACCAAAGATCATTTGCCTGCCATTCTCGGCGTTGTGCTTTCTGTGACGTGTCTTTTGCTGTTTGGCAGCGAGCATTTCCTGATCTTTGCCATGATCTTTATCACCCTTGCCCTGGCACTTTTACATAAAAAGGAGGGCAAACGGTATGAGTAATCTGCAAATGGGACTGACCGTTGCCGTCATTTCCGCCGTCACGGTGCTGCTGCGCTTCCTGCCCTTCTTGATCTTCGGCAAAGGCCGCAAGACCCCCGCCTTCATCACCTATCTCGGCAAGGTGCTACCCTACGCCATTATGGGCATGTTGGTGGTCTTTTGCCTGAAAAACGTATCTCTCCTCGCCGCCCCGCACGGGCTGCCGGAGCTGATCGCCTGCGCCCTTGTGATAGTGCTGCACGTGCTGTTCCGCAATACTCTTGTCAGCATTCTTGGCGGTACCGCCGTCTATATGCTGCTGGTGCAGCTGGTGTTCTGATGAAAGCAAAAAAAGCAGCCTGAACGGGAGATGTTCTTAGCGGGGAAATTACAAATCTGTTGACTATACGATTTATAAATGATTCGCAGAAAACAAATAAATACCCCGACAGATTTTAAGGTCTGTCGGGGCTCATTTGTTCTGCTCGATAAATTGGAATTTACTTAACTGCTTTTATTGTATAGGTCGCTCCCCAATTCTTCAGCACCTCAACAGAAGAAAAACCTGCTTCCAGAAGTGCTTCTGTTTCGTGTTTTACAGTAAGGGGAGTGTCGT
>SVTA01000024.1 GCA_015064005.1 Oscillospiraceae bacterium | reverse complement strand
GTATTTATCCGCAATTTCTCCGTATTGGGTTAATTCGATTTGCGGACAGTCGAGGACGCCTGTCCCTACAACGCGAGATAGGATGCTTCGCCTATTTTGCGTGCAAATCGTTATAAAATATACTCCAGCACTATTGTAATCAAAACTTTGATATCTCGGTGTTTTTCTCTTTTTAAGTTCATCCATTTTTATCACCAATATCATTATAACACAAATCGGCAGAGAAAACAACATCTCTGCCGAAAATTATGTGTCGCGGACCGTCGAGGACGCCGGTCCCTACAATTTTGTAAACATCCTTATGAGAATAAACCTAATGCCCTGTCGCTTTTTTTAGCTATAAATCGGCTCCTGCTCCGGTGCGGGGGCCTCTTTCTTTGTTTCCTCGGCCAGCTGACGGTTGGCATTGGCCAGCATCAGCTTCAGACGGTTTTCCTGATTGATGCGTGAGGCGCCGGGGTCGTAGTCGATGGCCACGAGATTCACACCGGGGTGATGCTCACGGAGCACCTTCATCATGCCCTTGCCTACGATATGGTTGGGTAGGCACCCGAAGGGCTGGGTGCAGACCACGTTCCGCACGCCGCTTTCGATCAGCTCCAGCATTTCGGCGGTGAGCAGCCACCCCTCGCCCATCTGCACGCCCTCGCTGATGTAGCCCTCGATGGCAGCGCGGGTCTTTTCAAAGTCCGTTGGGGGGGTAAAATGGCTATGCTCCCGATACAGGGAAATGAAATCCAGCTGTTTTTTATGTAGGTAATCATAAGCGGCCTTCATCACGCGACCCTTCAGCTTTTTCATGCCGTAAAGGCGGGTGTCGGTAACGGAGGTATTGACGGTGTACATGATGAAGTCAAGAAGTCCTGCCATCACGCTTTCCGCGCCCTCGGAAACGAGAAAGTCCTCCAGGTGGTTGTTGCCGAGGGGGGAGAATTTCACGTAGATCTCGCCAACGATGCCCACCTTCACCTTCTTTTCGGCGGTGCGGGGGAGATTGTGCTCAAAATCCTGCAGGATCTCCGCGTAATTGCGGCGCACGTCGGCGTATTTATGGGCCTTGCCACGGCCGAGCTGCAGTATCAGGCGATCCACCCACTTGTCGGCCAGCTGCTGGGTGCTGCCGGGCACGCACTCATAGGGGCGGCACTGGTTATACAGATTCATCAGCAGGTCGCCGTAATAGCAGGCGTAGAGGATCCGCTTGCCAAAGCCGAGCGTCAGCTTGAAGCCGGGGTTCTTCTCCAGCCCCGCCACGTTGAGGGAAATGACGGGCACCTGAGGGAAGCCCGCCTTCTGCAGCGCCTTGCGGATCAGCGCGATGTAGTTGGAGGCGCGGCAGCCGCCGCCGGTCTGTGTCATCAACACGGCGGTTTTGTTCACGTCATAGCGCCCGCTTTGCAGCGCGTTGATAAACTGGCCGATCACCAGCAGCGCCGGGTAGCAGGTGTCATTGTGGGTATATTTGAGGCCGCATTCAATGACGTCGGCGCCGTCTGTCTGCAGCAGCTCCGCGCGGTAGCCGTAGGAGCGGAAAAGGGAGATCATCATTTTGAAATGCATAGGGAGCATATTGGGCACCAGAATGGTGTAGTCCCGCCGCATCTCTTCCGTAAATAAAATGCGTTCCGTTGCCATACTTACTCCTTTGCGTTCTTTTCCTGTGCCGCCAGCGCGCCGAGCAGGCTGCGCAGACGAATGGTGACGGCGCCGAGGTTGGTGATCTCGTCGATCTTGATCTGGGTATAGAGCTTGCCGCCATCCTCCAGAATGCTGCGCACCTCGTCGGTGGTGATGGCGTCAATGCCGCAGCCAAAGGATACCAGCTGCACCAGCTCAGCGCCGGGGGTTTCGGTGACGAATTTGGCGGCGTTGTAGAGTCTGGCGTGGTAGGTCCATTGGTTCAGCACCGATACCTTGGCGGGGGAGGAGGCCAGATGCGCCACCGCGTCCTCGCTCACCACCACAAAGCCAAGGGTGGTGGCCAGACGGTCAATGTGGTGACCGATCTCAGGGTCGATATGATAGGGGCGACCGCATAGCACCATCAAGCGCTTGCCCTCGGTGGTGGCTCTGTCCAACGCCCGCTCGCCCTCAAGGCGAATATCGGCCATATAGTGATCGTAGGCCGCATAGGCCGCCTTTACAGCCTCTGCCACCTGCTTTTTGGTAAAGCCGCCAAGCTCCGCGTTCAGAAAGCGCAGCAGCTCTGCGGTCAGCTCCTTTTGATTGTTGATGTTCAGATAAGGATAGAAGAAGCGGACGCCGGAGAGGCTGTCCATATTGTGAGCAAGCAGCTCTGAATAATAGGCCACCACGGGGCAGTTGTAATGGTTGTCCGACACGCCCTCGTTCACGTTGCGGGTGAGAGAGGGATAGAAGATGGCGTCCACGCCGGCCTCAATCAGTGTTTCGATATGACCGTGCATGATCTTGGCGGGGTAGCAGGCGGTGTCGGAGGGGATGCTGTACTGCCCCTTGGCGTAAATGGCTCGGTTAGAAAAGCCGGAGAAGCGCACGCCGAAGCCCAGCCGACGGAACAGCTCGTACCAGAAGGTTCCCAGCTCGTACATGCCAAGGGCAAGGGGCAGACCGACGGTAAAGCCGCGCTCGCCCTCCACGGGCACAAGCGACGCAAAGTGATTCCGCTTATACTCGTGCAGGTTGGGCAGCGGGTTCGCAGAGGGGCGTTTTCCCGCACCCTTCTCGCACTTATTGCCGGAAATGAAGCGCTCGCCGTCGCCAAAGGTGTTGATGGTAATGTTGCAGTTGTTGGTGCAGGCGCGGCAGATAGAGGCCTTTGAGGTATGGGTAAAGGAGGAAAGCTCCTCGGCACTCAGCATCTGCGAGGTGCCGGTGCAAAGCTCCGCGGCGTACAAAGCCGCACCCCAAGCGCCCATCAGACCGGCAATGGCCGGGCGGATGACGGGATGACCCAGCTCCCGCTCAAAGCAGCGCAGCACCGCGTCGTTGAGAAAAGTACCGCCCTGCACCACGATATGCTCGCCCAGCTCCTTGGCGCTGCCGGCACGGATCACCTTGTAGATGGCGTTTTTGACCACCGACGCGGAAAGCCCGGCGGAGATATCTCCCACCGTGGCGCCATCCTTTTGGGCTTGCTTCACAGAGGAGTTCATAAATACGGTGCAACGGGAGCCCAGATCCACCGGCGCGGGGGCGTAAAGCGCTAATTTGGCGAAATCTCCGATCTCGTAGCCAAGGGATTTGGCAAAGGTTTCAATAAAGGAGCCGCAGCCGGAGGAGCAGGCCTCGTTGAGCATGATGCTGTCGATGGCACCGTTTTTGATCTTGAAGCACTTGATATCCTGCCCGCCGATGTCGAGAATGAAATCCACCTTAGGGTCAAAATGACGGGCGGCGGTAAAGTGGGCCATGGTTTCTACAAGGCCCAGATCCAGATGGAAGGCGTGGCGGATCAGCTCCTCACCGTAGCCGGTGACGGCGCTGCCCGCAATGTGGATGCGGGAGCCGCAAAGGCGGTAGATTTCCTGCAGCTGCTCCTTCACGATAGCCACGGGATTGCCCTTGTTGGAGTTGTAGTAAGTATAAAGAATGCGCCGGTCGCGGCTCATCAGCAGCAGCTTTGTGGTGGTGGAGCCGCAGTCGATGCCGAGATAGGCCTCGCCCTCGTAGGTGGCGATGTCGGTATAGGGCACGTCGGCAGCCGCGTGGCGCCGGCGGAAGGTTTCATATTCACGCTCGTCCGCAAACAGGGGCGAGAGGTGGGTGGTATCGGCTTTTTGCGCGGTGGAGCGCTCCACGCGCCCGACCAGCTCCTCAAAGCTGTAGGTCTCCGAGAGGCCGGAGGCGTAAAAGGCCGCACCCAGTGCCACGGAGACCCGGGCATAGGGCGGGAAAACAGCGTTTTCGGGGGAAAGCTTCAGCACCTCCATAAACTGACGGCGCAATCCCTCGTTAAAGGACAGCGGCCCGCCAAGGAACATCACCTTACCGGTGATACGGCGTCCCTGTGCCAGACCGGCAATGGTCTGATTCACCACTGCGCGGAAGATGCTGGCGGCAATATCGGCCTTGGCGGCGCCTTGATTCAGCAGCGGCTGGATGTCGGTCTTGGCAAACACACCGCAGCGGGAGGCAATGGGATACAGACGGGTGGCGGTAAGGGAAAGGGCGTCCATTTCCTCCACGGTCAGATCAAGGAGGGTGGCCATCTGGTCGATAAAGGCGCCGGTGCCGCCGGCACAGGTGCCGTTCATACGCTCGTCGGTGCCGCCGTCAAAAAAGATGACCTTGGCATCCTCGCCGCCCAGCTCCACCACCACGTTGGTATCGGGCTGCATGCGACGGATGGTCTCGCCCGTGGCAAAGACCTCCTGCACGAAGGGCAGCTCCGCCGCGCGGGCAAGCCCGAGCCCCGCGGAGCCGGAGACGGCCACCTTCAGCGGCGCGTCTCCGATCTGCTCCCGCAGTCGGTAGAGGATCTCAGTGGTTTTTTGACGCACCTGGGAAAAATGCCGCTCGTAGCATTGGTACAGCAGCTCGCCATCCTGCTCCAGCACCACCTTGGCGGTGGTGGATCCGATGTCTATCCCAAGGCGCATTTCCTTTTGTTTTTTCATAACATCTCCTGCCCGTATGGGCGGTTAACGGCGCCGATCATTGAGGATCGGTGCTGTCCTCGTTCTTTTCCTCGGCAGAGTCGCCCTCGGCGCCCTCCTCGGAGAAATTGGCCTGCAATGCGGCCTCCTCGCGGGCACGGCGCTCGGCCTCCTCCTTTGCCTTTCTGGCGCGCTCCTCGTTGGCAGCGCGGGAGGCTCTTTCCTTTTCGGCGGCGATCTCCTCGATCATTTCCACCGTTACGTCTGCGGTTTCCATCACGGCCTTGAACTGGTCGCCGTCCATATCCTCGTGACCGAGGAGGTAGTCGGCAATGAAGTGGAGCTTGTCGATATTGGCGGTAAGCAGCGCCTTGGCGGTGTCGTAGGCCTCTGCGATCAGAGCGTGGATCTCCTCGTCGATCACGGCGGCGATGCTTTCGGAATAGTCAGCGTTGGAGGAGAAGTCACGGCCAAGGAACACCTCGTTCTGGTCGGAGCCAAAGCGACGGGGGCCCAGCTTTTCGGACATACCGAAGAGGGTCACCATGCGCTTGGCGGTGGCTGTTGCGCTCTGAATATCCGAGTAAGCGCCGCTGGTGATATCACCGAAAATGATCTCCTCGGCGGCACGGCCGCCCAGAGTCATGGCGATCTCGTTCTTATATTCCTGCTTGTATTTCTGATAGCGGTCGGCGTCGGGACGGAAGCTGGTATAGCCAAGGGCCCCACGGCCTGTGGGAACGATGGTGATGAGATGCACGGGGTCGGTCTTCAGGAGGTAGCCCACCATGGCGTGACCTGCCTCGTGGTAGGCGGTGTTTTTCTTTTCCGCATCGCTCATGATGTGGGTCTTCTTCTTCGGGCCCATGAGGATCTTGTTGAGGGAGTCCTCAATTTCATCCATACCGATGAGGCTCTTTCCACGGCGGGCGGCAAGCAGGGCTGCTTCGTTGAGGAGGTTGGCCAGATCCGCACCCGTAAAGCCCACGGTGATCTTGGCCACGCGGGAGATATCCACGCCGGGCTCCAGAGGCTTGTTGCGGGCGTGCACCTTCAGAATGTCCTCACGACCCCGGAGATTCGGGCGGTTGACGGTGATCTGACGGTCAAAGCGGCCGGGACGGAGCAGGGCGGGGTCCAGCACGTCGGCGCGGTTGGTGGCGGCAATGACCACGATGCCCTCGTGAGAGCCGAAGCCGTCCATTTCCACCAGCAGCTGGTTCAGCGTCTGCTCGCGTTCGTCGTGGCCGCCGCCAAGGCCGGTGCCGCGCTGGCGACCGACGGCGTCGATCTCGTCGATAAAGATGATGGCGGCGGGGGACTTGCGGGCGTTATCAAACAGGTCGCGGACACGGGAGGCACCCACGCCCACGTACATTTCCACAAAGTCCGAGCCGGAAATGGAGTAGAAGGGCACGCCTGCCTCGCCGGCCACGGCCTTGGCAAGCAGCGTTTTACCCGTACCGGGAGGGCCCACCAGCAGCACGCCGTGGGGAATTTTAGCACCAAGACGGGTGAACTTCTGGGGCTCCTTCAGATAAGCGACGATCTCCTCCAGCTCCTCCTTCTCCTCGTCGGCACCGGCCACGTCGGCGAAGGTGATCTTATCCTTCTGATCCGAGGGGAGCTTGACCCTCGCCTTGCCGAAGCTGTTCATCTTGGAGCCGGGGCCGCCTGCCGCAGAGCGCATCATAAAGATGCCCAGCGCCACCATCAGCACGATAACGATGATGGAGGGCAGGAAGCTGACCCACCAGGGGAAGGTGGCCTCGGGCTGGATATCGTAGGTCTTCAGATTGGCGTTGGTCTTGACGTATTCGTTGCAGTACTGCTCAAAGATGGCCACGGACCGCAGCTTGTAGGATTTCTCCTCCAGCTGCCATTCGCCCTTGTCGTTGGTGAGCAGATTGCCGCCTTCATCCACCTTGATGATTTTCAGCGTAATATAGTACTTGTCGTCGATGACAAAGGATTCTACCCGGTCCTGCTCGAAATAATCCACCACGTCAGCCAGCACCAGCTTCTCGGCCTTGTTGCCTTGGAACAGGAAGGATGCCGTGGTGAGGATCAGTCCGAACAGGATCACGTAAAACAGGATTGTTTTGAGATGATTCTTTTTCATGAGTTCCTCCGTTTGGTAACTATTGGGATAAATTGCTGTATCTTCAGCACAGCGCCGTCAGCGGCGCGTGCGAAAGCGTCTTATTGAAAGCACACGGTCACGGTCAGTGTTTTTTGCTGCATGCCGTCCCGCGTGGGGCCAAAGGGAACGGCCACCACCCCATCGTCATCAAGGAGAAGGGGCATTCTGGCCCGCACCTCCGGGGAAAGATGGGAAATCTCTGCCAGCCGACGCACCGCCTTGTGCATGCCGCGGGAAAGGATGCGGTCGCCCGCTCTGCGCTCGCGCAGATACGGCGTGCCGCAAATGGCGGCGGGATCAAGGGATAGGGTTGCCACGTAGGCGTAGGAGGCGCGCTCCTCGGCGGTGGGTACACAGTCCACAAAGGCAACCACGTGGCCGCCGGCACCGGTGCAAATGCCCTTATGCAGGGGAATGCGGTAGGGCGTGTATTCCGGCTCCTGCTTCGGCAGGCAATGCAGCCTGCCGCCTGTGCATCTGACCCGCGCGTCGGGCAGCGACAGCGTGGCGTTGGGCTTTTCGCTTTGCAGCAGCGCGCGGATATCCGCGATATGCTGTGCGGAGGGTACCGATGGAAGCAGGCGACGCATCACCCGGGCAAAAATGGGAGCGGGGAGAGCTGTCAGTGCCGCCGTGGTGGGCGTTCTTCCCTCTTTTTCAAGGAAAGCGGCAGCAAGGCCGTCCAGATAGCATTCGTCCTCGGCCAGTGCCCGGGCGCATCTGGCAGCGGCGGTGGCCGCATCGGGCTGCAGCTCCGCCAGCAGCGGCAAGACCGAAAGGCGTAGAACATTCCGCTGGCAGCAGGGCTCCTCGTTGGTGCTGTCGGTGACGAAATCAAGCCCCTCATCCGCAAGATATTGCAGCAGCGCGGATTTCGGCACGCCAAGCAAGGGGCGTACTACAAAAACGCCATCGCCGAGAGGGCGGCAGGCGGGAATGCCCGCAAGCCCACGGGTGCCGGCGCCTCGCAGCAGGTGCTGCAGCATGGTTTCCAGCTGATCGTCCGCGTGATGGGCGGTGAGCAGCAACGGAATGCCCCGCTCACGGAGAGCAACCGTCAGCACCTCATAGCGGGCGTCGCGGGCGGCGGTTTCAAGGCTCACGCCCCGCGCCTTGGCAAGGGCGGGCGCGTCAACCGAGAGCTGCAGATAGGGCACCTCCAATGCTGCTGCCATGCGGCGGCAGAAATCCGCATCCCGATCGGCCTCTGCCCCACGGATGTTGTGGTGCACGTGTATGGCCAGCAGGTTGGGATACTTCCGTACGAGGGAAAGCAGCGCCACCGAGTCTGCCCCGCCGGAAAAGGCGACGGCAAGCGGCGTTCCGGGTGCCATTCCCGCAAGATCGTAGGGATCGCGAAAGCCCGCGGGCGCTTGAAGCTCGTTTTTCCTCATTGCGGCTCGTCGTGATCGGTATCAATGGTGATAAACTTGGTGTAGGTGCCGTTCCAGTGCATCTTCACCGTGCCGGGAGAGCCGTGACGGTTCTTCTGGATGATGACCTCGGCCACGTTCTCCTCCTGAGCCTCGGGCGAGGTGTTGGCACCGGTCTTATAGTATTCGTCACGGTACAGGAACATAACCACGTCGGCATCCTGCTCGATGGAGCCGGATTCACGCAGATCGGAAAGCTGCGGGCGCTTGTCGTTTCGCCCCTCGGTGCCACGGGACAGCTGGGCGCAGCAGAGGATGGGCACGCGCAGCTCCTTGGCCATCAGCTTGAGGCCGCGGGAGATCTGACCCACCTCCAGGGCGCGGTTGTCGTAGCGGGCCTCGCTTTCCATCAGGCCCATGTAGTCGATGACCACAAAGCCAAGGTTTTCCACCCGGCGGAGCTTGGCCTTCATGGCCGTCACAGTGATGCCGGAGGTGTCGTCGATATAGAGATTGGTGTCGGCCAGGCGCATGGAGGCGGCGGCCAGCTTCTTCCAGTCCTCGGGGGTGAGCGTGCCGGAGCGCAGCGCGTAGCTGCTGACCAGTGCCTCGCTGGAGAGCAGACGGTTCACCAGCTGCTCGGCGGACATCTCAAGGGAGAATACGCACACCGATTTTTTCTGTGCCATGGCCACGTTGGTGGCAATATTCAGCGCAAAGCTGGTTTTACCCATACCGGGACGGGCGCCGAGAATGATCAGGTCGGAGTCGCCCATTCCCACCAGCAGACGGTCTACACCGGAAAAGCCGGTGGGGGTGCCGCGGGCGGCGTCCTTGTCCTCCGCGAGGAGGTGCAGGTTGGCAAACACGTTGCGCAGCACGTCGCGGATGTGCTGGAAGCTGCGGGAGTCGCGTCCCTGGGCGATCTCATTGAACTGTGCCTGGGCGTAATCAAGGATGTGGGCAACGCCCTCCTGCTCGCCGTAGGTCATATCCGAGATCTCCTGGCAGACCGAGATCACCCGCCGTCTGGTGCTTTCCTCCTTGACGATGCGGGCGTAATCGGCAATGTTCATGGCGCTGGGGGTGGCCTCCAGCAGCGAGCGGATATAGTCCTCTCCGCCGGATTTTTCATACACACCCTTATGCACCAGCATATCAATGAGGGTAACGGGGTCGATCTCCTGGCTTGCGTCGAACAGCTCGCGCATGGCAAGGAAGATCTGCTTGTGCTCCTGCACGTAGAAATCATCCGCTGAGATCGTGCCCAGCACCTCCGTGAGGGAGGCGGGATCGATCAGCACGGAGCCGAGCAGCGCGCGCTCGGAGGCGAGGGAGCTGGGCATCTTGCGTACCAGCTCACCCGTTCCGCTTAACAATTCTTCATTCATACTGTAGATGCTCCAAAGCGTGGATTATTGATCGGTGACGATCACGTTGATCTTGCCGGATACGTCGGTATACAGCTTTACGTCCAGCTCGTACTTGCCATAGGCCTTGAGGGGATCGGAGGGGGAGATCTTCTTTTTGTCCACGGTGATGCCGTGCTCCTTCTCCAGGCGCTCGGCAATATCCTTGGTGGTGACGGAGCCGTAAAGGTGACCGTCAGCGCCGGCGCCCACCTTAAAGGTGATCAGCACGCCGGTGAGCTTCTCCGCGGTGGCCTTGGCAGCGGCGCGATCGGTATCGATCTTGTGCTGACGGGCAGCCTCTTTATTTTTCAGCTCGGTCACGGCCTGGTTGTCAGCGGGCTTTGCCAGCTTGCGGGGGAAGAGGTAGTTGCGGGCGTAGCCGTCAGAAACCTCCACCAGCTGATCCTTTTTGCCCTGTCCCTTTACGTCTGCGGTGAGAATTACTTTCATGATACTGTTCCTTTCTTGATGCAATGCAATATACAAATGTTGAAATACATACGAAGCGGTGAGATCAGGCGCCGCGATGAGCCTCCTCCAGCTCCGTGAAATAGGCGCGGATGGCGTCCTTCAGATCCTCCACCGCCTTTTCCAGGGAAACGTCGGCGAGAGCCGTGCCGGCAGAGTCGAAGCGGCCGCCGCCGCCCATACGCTCCAGAATGAGCTGCACGTTGATGGTGCCGTCGGAGCGGCCGGAGATATGCACCACGTTGTCGACCACCACCAGCGCAAAGGAGGCGGAAACGCCCTTTACGGAAAGCAGACGGTCGGCCTCCTTTGCGGCGGCAACACGGTCGTCCGCGCCGCGGCCGGTGCCACGGCTCCAGGTAAGACCCACAGTGTTATCCTGCACCAGCACACAGCCGGAGAAGCTGCGCTCGCAAACGTAGTCGGCATAATCCTGATTGAAGAAGCTGTGGACGTACTCCGCGTTGGCGCCCTTGCCGTAAAGGAAGCGGGCAGCATCCAGCGTACGGCTGCCCGTATTGCGGGTGAAGCCGTTGGTATCCAGCATGATGCCGGAGAGGATCACGCTGGCCACCTCGTCGGTTACCAGCTTGCTTTCGGCGCCCTCATAGCCGATCTCACTCTGCTCCAGCATCTCGGTGACAAGCTCGGAGGCAGAGGAGGCGGAGGGGTCGATGTAGTTGACCACGGGCTCAAAGTCGTATTCGCCGGTTTGGCGGTGATGGTCAATGATGGCAATGCGGCCCGATACCTGCCGCACGTTGCTTGCCACCTCCTCCGACTCAATGATGCGGAAGTTATTGGCGTCGGTGATGATCAGCAGGGTGTTGGAACGGATGAGGTCAAGGCCCTTGTGACCGGAAATGAACATATCTTTATAAAGACTGGTGGCGGTCAGGCGCTCGGTTGCCACCCGGAAATTGGCACTGTCAAGGTCCATAATGATCTTGGTGGGCACGCCGGCCAGCAGACCCAGCTGCGCCACGCCGATGGCGGCGCCGATGGAGTCAAAGTCGGGATTCTTGTGACCCATGACCAGCAGGTTGTCCGACTCGGAGATCTTGGTCAGCAGGTAGTTGGCCACCACGCGGGACTGCACCTTGTTGCGGCGCTGGGGCGGGCGGGTCTGACCGCCGTAGTAGCGGATGCCGTCCTTGCGGCGCACGGCCACCTGGTCGCCGCCGCGCTGCAGCGCCATATCCAGTGCAGAGCTTGCCTCCTTGGCGCGCTCGGCCATGGTGGCGTCGGCAAGGGAAATGCCCACGGAAACGGTAACGGGAATGCCATACTCACCAAGGCGGATCTCGCGGACGCGATCCAGCAGGGTGCTGAACTTATCCTGCTCGCAGCGCCGGAGCTGGTCCTGCGCAAACAGCACCATATAACGGTCACGCTCATATTCCCGCAGGTAGCCGCCAAGGCTGGCCGTCCACTGAATGAGAATATCGTCCACCTGGCGGGAGGCGTCACGGTAGTTCACGTGAGTGTACTGGGTCAGCTCCTCCAGGTTATCGATGTCGATATAGGCCACCGCCGGCATATCCCGATCCATTTTCTCCTTCAGCTCCAGAAGCTCGGAAACGTCGGTAAAGGTAACCAGGTAGTTTACTCTGCCGGAAAGGTTGATGGCGTAGGCACGGGCTACGTATCTGTCACCGTCGGGGAAGCGTACGATCACGCCGTCCTCCATATTGCGCACGGAGAGCTCGGCGGGCTTGGGGGTGTCCTCTGAGGCGGAGTAGATGGCCTCCATGGTGAGGCGCCCCAGCTCGGTGCGCACGTCCTCTCCGTTGATGCCGGCGCGGATGATCTCCTGCAGGGGAACCCCATCGCAGAAATCGGAAACGGTGCCCCGGAAGAAGGGGTCCTCCACACCGAGGATCCGCTGCAGGGCGGAGTTCAGGGCGCGAACACGACCCTGCTCGTCCACCACGGCGTAGGGCAGCCCTACGGAATACTTGAACATATTGTGCATTTTGGTGTTCAAGGTTTCCATCAGCTTTTGCTCACTCTGCTGCTTGCGCTCCTTCAGCCAGAAGAAGAGGAAGGCAAGCGCGGAAATCCCCACGTAAATGGCAAGAAAGACCGGTGCGGCGTAGCCGGGCAGGGCCTCTCCCGCATAATGCTCGGCCACAAGATAGGTGCCGAAGAATAGAAGCCCCAGTAATAGCAGCACGATCATGGGGACCGTGTTACGGGAGCGGTAATGTGACTCGGAAGGCTTGTGCATAGTTGTTCTCCTTTATCGTCCTGATGTGCGTGTACGTGTATATGATGAAATAAAAACGGTCAAGGATGATCCCGCGGCTCCTTAGGCTGGGGCATGAAGGTCACCAGCAGCACGTTGACAGCACCCAGCAGCGCTGCCAGCGCAAGGCCGATGAACGGATTGGATACAGTGGCGAGGATCAGACCGAAAAACAGCACGGAGGAAAGGCAGGAGCGCCTGCTGCCCCGGCGGGGCGACAGGGCGGCGTAGCCCACCAAGGCAAGACCCGGCGCCAGCACAATGGCAAAATTGAGGGCAACTGTACCCGCAAAGGTTACGTGAGAAAGGTTGCCGAGCATTCCCACCAAAAAGGCGGGCAGATAGACTGCGGCGGTGACGGGCGAGAATTGCAGCGCGCTCATGCGCAACGGGATACGGGGAAGCATCTGCAGATTGAGCATGAAATTGAGGTCGGCACGCCAGATGAAGAAGGTAATCAGCACAGTGGCGGCCAAGAACATGCCCGGCAGCAGATTGACGATCAGCGGCACCAAAGGCAGCAGCAGATCCTCGGTGAGCGGCAGCTCCATATTCATGTTGGCGTACGCGTCACGAAGCTCCGCCACGGCCTCCACAAAGGCCTTGGAGAGTGCGCTGCGCAGCGCGTCGGCAAGAATGGTCAGGGGATTGCCGTGGAGCATATCTGCCATCAGCATGGCCACAAGCCCCGCTGCTACCAGCGTGATGGCCAGCACCGCCGCCAGCGTGACGATGGCGGTGGTCTGCTTGGTACAGTGGCGGATCAGATAGCAGCCGGCAACGGCAAGAGGCAGCGGCAGCAATGTCAATGCCGCCACCAGCGGGTCTTGACAAAGCAAATAAGCGGCCGCATAGGCAAGCACAGGGGCAGCACACCATAGCAAGATCTGCTTTTTCTGCCGTGCGGCCAGCAGCAGCACCGTGCCGCAGCTGGCGCCCAGCAGCAGTGCCGTAAACAGAATGGGCAGCACGGGGCTGCTGAACAGCAAAAATAATACCGCGGAGGGGAGCAGCAGGCTGAACACGTAGGAGAAGGATCTGCTCAGCAGATACAATACCGTGACGGCCGCGGCGGCGTAAATCAGGGCAATGGTGGTGTCTCCTGCCAGCGGAATGATGGCAAGAGAGAGGAAGAACAGCAGCGCGAGGCCTACAAGGCCGGGCGCTTCCGGGGTGGTGATCATATCCCGAAGGGCGTTGCCGTTTTTCGGCGTGGTTTGTTGGTTCATCAGCGGTAAGCCCTCCTTTCATGTTGTTTCGGGTCGCAATACTTCGCTATTATATTATTATAACATACTTTTTGAATATTGTAAACACGTTAAATGAACGATTTGTGAAATTTGCAAAGAAAATCCGTAAAAAGTGGGGCGGAATGCGATTTTTTGCAAAAATATAAAAAAATTTGGAATATCTATTGCAAAAGCGAAAAAAACGTGGTATAATACTTGACAGTAAGAAGATGTGGGATGGAGCAGGTGCAAGCCTGCTCCTCTTATTTGCAGAAAGCAAGCGGGCATCCGCAGAAAGGAGCAACTATGGCAGGGGCAAAGAATATTGCCGAAACCGTGGCCGCCTTGGCCGCACCCATCGCCGAGGAGCTGGGTCTTTCCATTTGGGATGTGGAATTTGTGAAGGAGGGTGCGCGCCGTGTGCTGCGCATTACCATTGATCACGAGGACGGCATCACCATTGAGGACTGCGAGCGTATGCACCGCGCCATTGATCCGGTGCTGGATGAGGCCGATCCCATTGAGACCGCCTACGACCTGGAGGTCAGTTCTCCGGGCATTGAGCGGGAGCTGCGCACCCCCGCACACATCGACGCCTGCGTCGGTGAGGAGGTGGAGCTTCGCCTCTTCGCGCCCCTTGAGGGCAAAAAGAGCTTTGGCGGCATTCTCGCGGGCAGAAGCCCCGAGGGTGAGGTGCTGCTCGATATGGAGGGGGCCATCCGCGCCTTCCCGCGGGAGAGCATTGCTAAGCTGACCACCGTTTTTCGATTTTAATTTCTACTACACATATCACGAAAGGATATTGCCATGAGCACGAAGAAAAGCAGCAAGGAATCGTTTGTCAACGCCCTGGAGCTTCTCGAAAAGGAGAAGGGCATCCCCAAGGCGTATATGATAGAAAAGATCGAGGCCGCCCTCGTTTCCGCCTACCATAAGGAATATGGCAGCGGCGCAAACGTCCGCATCGTTTTCGATCTGGAAAAGGACGACGTCAAGGTCTTCCAGCAGAAGACCGTGGTGGAGGAGGTCGTGGATCCCGAAAACGAGATCACCCTGGCTGACGCGAAGGCCATCTCCCGCCGCTACACCCTCGGTCAGCTGATCGAGATCAAGGTGAAGCCCGAGAATTTCCGCCGTCTGTCTGCTGCCGCTGCCAAGTCCGTGATCATCCAGAGCATCCGCGAGGGTGAACGCAAGGTGATGCAGGACGCATACGAAAACCAGCGGGAGGAGATCATTACCGCCACTGTCAACAAGATCGATCTCCAGACCGGCAATGTGGTGCTGGACACCGGCACCGGCCGCGCCGTGCTGCTGAAGAGTGAGCAGATCCCCGGCGAGGAATTCGCCGTAGACGATCGCGTCAAGGTGTTCGTGATGGAGGTCAACAAGGAGGCACACGGTCCTCTGGTGACCCTGTCCCGCTCCCACGCAGGTCTGGTTCGCCGCCTGTTTGAGCTGGAGGTGCCCGAGATCGCCGACGGCGTGGTGATGATCAAGAGCGTGTCCCGTGAGGCCGGCGTGCGCAGCAAGGTTGCGGTGTATTCCCGCGATCCCGACGTGGATCCCGTGGGCGCCTGCATCGGTAACCGCGGCATGCGTATTGCCAGTATCGTAGACGAGCTGCGGGGCGAGAAGGTGGATATCGTCAATTACAGCGAGTCCATTGAGGAGTTTGTGGCCAATGCGCTGGCTCCCGCCCGCGTGATCTCCGTGGAGATGACCGGCGAGCGCTCCTGCCGCGTGCAGGTGGAGCCCGACCAGCTTTCTCTTGCCATTGGCAGAGAGGGTCTCAACGCCCGTCTGGCTGCCCGTCTGACCGGCTGCAAGATCGACATTAAAGCAGATTAACCCCCAAACGGTATCGAAAAATGGAGCAAAAGCAGAAAAAAATTCCGGAGCGTCAGTGTCTTGGCTGCAACGGTCACTTCCCCAAGGGAACACTGCTGCGCGTGGTGCGCTCGCCGCAGGGCGAGGACGGCTATACCGTTACGCTGGACTTCACCGGAAAAAAATCCGGTCGCGGCGCATATATTTGTAAGAATGTAGCGTGCCTCAAAAAGGCGCGCAAATCCGGCCGGATCGCCCGGAGCCTTGAGTGTGAGATTCCGGAGGCGGTCTACGACGCAATGGAGGCGGAGCTTGCCGCCGAGGACGGCGCCGATGGACGCTGAAAGGAAGGCCCTCGGCCTCTTGGGGCTTGCTGCCCGTGCCGGACGCATTACGGTGGGGCTGCCTCTTACCTGCGAGGCGCTGAAGCGCCCCCGCGGTGATCGCCCTCTGCTGGTGCTGCTGGCGGCGGATGCTTCGGCGAACACCGTCAAGCGCGTCACTGACCGTACCAATTATTACAGCACCCCCCTTTGCCGCCTGCAGGCTGATGGCGCCGCGCTGGCGCTGGCTGTTGGCAAGCGGGAGGCTACCGTTGCCGTGGTGGGCATCACCGAGCCCCATCTGGCAAAGGCCGTTTTGGAACAGCTGACGGCCCAATAAAACCGATCACGTATCAACCGACCAAACTTTGGAGAAGCCCTTTCACGGACTGGGAGGGTACAAGGAGGAAATATGGCGTTTAAAGTAACTCAATTAGCAAAGGATCTTGGCATCAAGAGTAAGGACATCACGGAGCTGATGGCGGCGCGTGGCATGGAATGCAAAACGCAGAAAACGCTGGAGCCCGGAGAGTTCGATCTTATTTTTGAAACGCTCACCCGCGCAAAGCAGGTGAAGAATATCGACGACTATCTCTTTGGAGATACCTATATCCCCACGGCCGCGCCCAAAAAGGCCGCCGCGAAGAAAGCAGAGGAGAAGCCTGCCGCAGCGGAGGCTCCTGTTGCCGTACCCGAGGAGAAGCCTGCACCCGAAAAGCAGGAAAAGAGTGGGGAGCAGAAGGCCGAAAAGCCCGCAAAGGCTCCCGCAAAAACCGCCAGTGACAAGGCAGAGCCGGAGGCGAAGTCCGCGCCGAAGAAGGAAGCTGCCAAGCCCGCCCCCTCCAAAGTATCTCCCGAAGAGCCCGCAAAGGCCCCCGCAAAGGCCGAGGAGAAGGCTCCTGCCAAGGCGCCCGCAGCGCCCAAGGCACCTGCCGCTCCCGCCAAGGACGAGGCACCCATTGCCCGCCCCGCCGGTCCCCGCACCTATAATATTCCGCAGAATCTGCGTGCCACCATCACCCCCGCGGCAAGACCTGCCGCCTCTACCCGTCCGCAGGGCGCAGCATCTCAGCAGGGTCGTCCTGCCGACCGCGCACCTCAGCAGGGCGCCAATCGCTTTGATCGCGCACCCCAGCAGGGCGCAAACCGCTTCGAGGGCGCCGGCAACCGTTTTGAGCGTCCCGCCTTCGGCGGCAATCAGCAAAGACAGGATCGCCCCGCCGGCGGCAACCGTCCTCCCCAGCAGCAGAATCGCCAGGGTGGCGGCTTCCGCGATAAGGACGAGGGCGGCGGACGCATCGTGCGCGAGCAGTTCCGTCCCCAGGTGATTACCCGTGGCCAGACCCCCAAGGGCGGCGACGGTAACGCTGCCAAGCAGCGCGGCGCCACCCGCGTGGTGGATATGCGCGGCTCCAGCGTAGATCTTTCCAAATACGACGAGCGTCTTGATACCTTCGTGCCTGACGCCGTGCGTGACGCACGGGGCGGCAACCAGCGCTTCAAGAAGCAGCAGGTGGGCACCCATGCCATGACCGCGGGCAAGAAGGGCAAAAAATCCGCAGCCCCCGCCACCAAGCAGGCGCTGCACGTGCAGCTGCCGGAGGAGATCACCGTCAGTGAGTTCGCCTCCCGCATGAAGATCGCCCCTGCCGAGGTGGTCAAGAAGCTGATGATGATGGGGATGATGGTCACCCTGAATCAGACCATTGATTTCGACACTGCCTTCCTCATTGCCGAGGAGCTGGGCGTTGAGGCCACCAAGGAGGTGGTGGTCAGCATCGAGGACAGACTCTTCGACGAGACCGAGGATGCCGACGACGATCTGGTGGATCGCGCACCCGTGGTGTGCGTCATGGGTCACGTTGACCACGGTAAGACCTCCCTGCTTGATGCCATCCGTCACACCAACGTGACCGCAGGCGAGGCCGGCGGTATTACTCAGCACATCGGTGCGTATCGTGTCAAGGCAAACGGCCGCGACATCGCCTTCCTGGATACCCCCGGCCACGAGGCGTTCACCGCCATGCGTGCCCGTGGCGCCAAGGCCACGGATATTGCCATTCTGGTGGTGGCTGCCGACGACGGCATCATGCCTCAGACCATCGAGGCTATTAACCACGCCAAGGCCGCAGGCATTGATATCGTGGTAGCCATCAATAAAATGGATAAGCCCAGCGCCAATCCCGACGCGGTGAAGCAGGAGCTGACCAAATACGAGCTGGTGCCCGAGGAGTGGGGCGGCGACGTGATCTGCGTGCCGGTTTCCGCTCTGAAGCGCGAGGGCATCGACGACCTGCTTGAGAGCGTGCTGCTGGTAGCGGACATGAAGGAGCTGAAGGCCAACCCCAATCGCCGCGCCAAGGGCATCATCATTGAGTCCAAGCTGGATAAGGGTCGCGGCCCCGTGGCCACCGTGCTGGTGCAGAACGGTACGCTGCATAACGGCGATATCGTCATTGCCGGCACTGCCGTTGGCCGTGTGCGTACCATGAACGACCATAACGGCCGTACCGTCAAGGAGGCGGGTCCCTCCGTTCCCGTTGAGATCGTGGGTCTCGCAGAGGTGCCGGAGGCAGGCGACGAGTTTGCCGCCGTTGAGGACGAGCGCATGGCAAGAACCCTTGCCGACCAGCGCCGCGACAAGGCCAAGGAGGAGGGCTTCAAGGCCAACGCCCGCGCCAACCTCAACGACCTGTTTGCCCAGATCTCCGAGGGCGTGAAGGAGCTGAACATCATCGTCAAGGCTGACGTGGCAGGCTCCGCCGAGGCTGTGAAGCAGTCCCTGGAGAAGCTGTCCGGCGAGGAGGTCAAGGTGCGCGTCATTCACGCCGCCGTCGGTGGTATCATTGAGGGTGACGTTATGCTGGCTGCCGCCTCCAACGCCATCATCGTGGGCTTTAACGTGCGTCCCGACCGCGCAGCGCTGGACTCTGCCGAGCGCCAGAGCGTGGATATCCGCACCTACCGCGTCATTTACGAGTGCATTGAGGAGATCGAGGCCGCTATGAAGGGCATGCTGGCACCCAAGTTCCGTGAGGTGCTGCTGGGTCACGCCGAGGTACGTCAGACCATTCACGTGCCGAACGTGGGCTTCATTGCCGGCTCCTACGTGCAGGATGGCAAGATCACCCGTTCCGCGCAGATCCGCGTGGTGCGTGACGGCGTCGTGATCTTCGAGGATAAGATCGCGTCGCTGCGCCGCTTCAAGGATGACGTGAAGGAGGTTGCCGACGGCTACGAGTGCGGTATTGGTCTGGACCGCTTCAACGATATCAAGATCGGTGATATCCTGGAGGCCTTCACTATGGAGGAGATCCGTCAGTAATCGGTTAGCCGAAAAAGACGTATTTCACCAAGGAGGTTGTCTGTAATGATCTGGGAAAAATCCTGCGGTGCGCTGGTGGTGCGCCGCGACGGAGAGCAATATTACGTACTGATGATCCGGCATAAGGCCGGCGGGCATCGCTCCTTCCCCAAGGGACACGTGGAGGAGGGAGAAAGCGAGTACGCTACCGCTTTGCGGGAGGTCATGGAGGAAACCTCCTCCCGCATAGCGATCCTGTCTGATTTCCGTGCTACCGTTTCCTATAGCCCCACGCCCGGCGTGATGAAGGAGGTCGTGTATTTCCTTGCCTTCACCACCGATGCCGCCATTCGCGCCCGGGAGGGCGAGATCGCGGAGGTGGAATGGGTGCCGCTGGAGGAGGCGGAGGGTTGCCTCACGCACGAAAACGACAAGACCGTGTTCCGCTCTGCTATGGAACGGCTCCATAGCCTGAAATTCTCCATTAAGTAAGAAAAACACGTACCGTTTTGGGGGTAAATCCCAAACGGACAAGATCGGAGGTTACCATGAAGCACAAGTATCAGCATCCCGCAGCCCTTGTCGCGCAGCCCCGTCTTTATGATATTCTGGCAGCATCGGGAGAGCCCGATCCCGGCGATGATCCTGCCGGCTCCACCGATTCTGATCCCGCCGCGCCGGATCAGGAGTGGTAATAGGCGCAAGAACAAACGAAAGCTCCCGCACCTACCAACGGTAGGCGCGGGAGCTTTGCTTCATGCGATTTATTTGAGCGCCGTGAGGCGCCCATCTCCCCCTTTTTGTCAATGCAGATTCTGCGCTGGCAGCCGGGGTGGGTCAGGTCGCCTCTCTTTGCCGTTTGCGCTTGATCAGTAGCAGGCTGACGGTGGGAATGGCTACGATTGCCGCCCCGCCGCCGATGGCGAGACCAATGACCCACGCGGGGGTGGGCTCCTTCGCGGGCGCAATATCATCTAACGAAGCGGAAAGATATTGCACCAAAATCGGCAACAACGCCTCTGCATCGGCCTCGGTCTTTACGTTGGCCGCAAGCGAATCAAGACCCGATAGAATCGCATCTTGCGTTTCCTCGTTTAAAAGCAGGGAAAATACTGTTTCCGGCATACCGGGGGCGTTGGGGTATTCAGTCCATTTGAGAAAATCATGCTGTGGAGAATATTTGCTGCTAATGGTAATCCTAATATAAGGGCTATGCAGATACAAGCTTGTTTCACCGATTTCAAATTTTGAACCGGTATCCAATCCTAAATCTTTGACACTCTCTATGCTGCCATCGTCATTAAGCACATAGTATTTGATTGGATCACTAATGCTGATTTGGAAGGAAAATCCACGTGCATCCGTTCCGTATCCTTCTATATTCCAATCAGTATCAAACTTAGCACTAGGTCTGGTTATATTTATATCTCCTTCCGGCCCCGATGCACTCACGGGCAAGAAGGTGAAGGACAACACAGTGCTCAATAGGACAATCAATAGACAACAACTAATAAATTTGTTCATACAAGCCTCCTTAATCCAAGTCGTATTTGTGGGCATAGGTACGCCATCTGATTTGACAGCCGGGGCAAACGATATTTTCTGTTATTGCGTTTTTGCGATTGCATCCATAAATACACAAGTCGGCGTAGTATCCTTTCGCAGGGTCATTGGGAATAACATTTCCGGCGTTTACTTCATTCAATGTGTAGATAAGGTCGCCATCATTGCTATTTTCAGGTTTCTCATAATGATCGGGGGCTCCAAATAAGTGGCCTACCTCATGCAGTACGGTTTTGCATTCAAATTCTTCGCCGGTGAGCAATGTATCAGCCCACTCATCGGTGTCCTCTTTTTCGGGACGCTCTCCCTTATCGGTAGAATCAGTTTTGTTTACCACAAACTTGGACCGACTAAATATCAATGCCAAATTTTTAGGTTCCCGAGCCCAACCGTTTATACCAATGTTTCCGTCATGATCATCTTCATCACACAATGCGTGGCCAATAAACAAAACTGTTGGTATGCTTGCTGGGAGTTCATTTAAAACATCTTGCTCATAGCAATGTCTAATATTGTTGATATTGGTATGGTGCAGGGGGGTATCGTCTTCTGGCACTCGCCAATAATCCTGACATCTATTGTCAGTTGTATGTTCACATAATGCATTATAGGCGCAGTTACACATACACCCATAACACTCAAACGCTGTAGTATCAAGGCTACAAACAAGTTGAATGCCAAATGGGCGAAGGCTTTCTCGCAATGCATCAATATGCCCTGTGATTCTTGATTTGACAGTTGCCAATCTGGTTGCCGAAGAGGTGGAATCGCCTCCGTATCGATCCACGTAGGCCTCGTCATACCGCACATGTAACACGGTTTTTCCGAAATGCCACACCTCGTTCAACGTCGTGGCATCGGTGTTAGAGTACATATATCCATAAAGAATGCTCCCATTACCATTTTCGATTCCCAAGCACCACGGCGCCACAAAATCACCGTTTAACCAGTAGCCGTCTTCTTTTGAAACCAGCACATAGCCGCCGTTAGAGGGCTTTAATCTCCACTGCTGATTGTCAGGCAATTGATCGTTTAGCTCGGCTGCCGTAATAGAGTCAAACGTAACGCCCCATTCTGCCATACCGAGAGATTCCATAATTTGCTTGCCGTCTGCGGTCGTGATGGCATAGAAGCCGTTATCGAGAAACGTAAATTTCCATTTTTGCTCATCTGTTCCATTGTACGCCGCTGCACCGGTCCCCGAACCGCGCTGCATTAACAAAGCGTGCTGCGCATTCTGCAGATAATAAACGCCGTTTTGTACAGCCGGTTCAAAATAATAATCGACCTCGAGATAATTCATGTCGGCGCTCTCGACCGTAACGTAATCTACGCCGCTTGATATCGTCAACACCACGCCGTGATTGCTGGCAGCAGAATACCACCAGCTCATGGCATAAGGGGTGATGTCCACCTCATATTGGCCATAGCCGTCTATTTCGGCGCTGCGCGTTTCACTCCATGACGAATATTCCACGTCCATTGCATCGTAATACGTCCAGCTGTCATATTCATACCATGGCACGATGCATTCGTCTACGAACAAGGTGCACGAGTCGCCATTGTAAGGAGTTACCGACAGCAGGAAACGAGCTGCATAAAGCGCAGCGTCATCGGGCAGGACCGGGAATTCCATATACATAAAGCCCGTATAGCCGTCACCTACGCAAAACGCGCCTTGATTGGTCATGGTTTCGTTAACGTTGGGGTGGATATAAGTGGTATAACTCGTTCGCTCTATCATAAACAGAGTGATCGTCACTACAGGCACAGGGGGCACCTCGCCGTCCTCCAACAGCACGTAGGAATCGCTGCCGACGGTAAGGCTTTCGGCCGAAGCGTTGAGCATTTTATCGGTGGTTACGTTTTGCGTGGTAACGGTCAGCAGATAGCTGTGATTTGACATTGCTTTTAACGTAAACACAGCGTTAACCTGTGCTGCTTGGGGAATGCCTATGTCAGAAATCGTCATTGCGTAAACCGCTTCGCCGGTTTGCCTGTCGAAAAACGTTACACGATCCGAGGAGGAAAGCACCGCGCCCAGTTCTGATAAGTTCAGAAGGAAGGCCAGCTCATAGCTGCTTTGCCCGCCCTTCAAGGTGAACGTCTCCGTAATGCTATTGCCGGAGAGCTGATACTCCACGTCTACGTCGGATAATACGTTGGCGTAAGACAACGTGGTCTTATTGTTGACCGTGGCAAGCTTCCGGTAGCGCTCTGCCCGGCTATCTGTAGCAAGAATTTCTTCCTTTTGAGGATTCACAACTGTGGCGACGGAGGAATTTGTGCTTTGTAAAGAATATGCAGAACCGTTCTTTACATTCGTTTCAGCAAAGGATAATTCTATACCGTACCCATTTTCGGAAAGCGCCATCAGATAGTCGCCTGAGTTGGCATTTGCTGCAAATTTTACGCGGCCGTCTCCGGTGCTATGATAGCCATCCTTCAATGCCAAGGAATTGTCGATATCCTGCCATGCGCCGGCAGCATCTTTTCTGTGAACAGCTTCATTGTACGTAACGGCGGTATACTGACCGTCGCCCATATGAAAGTGCTTGACATTTTCTTGGCGCAGCTCCTCAACCTCATAAACGTCGACCTCTGATGAAATCTGAAGGCCTCCAATTCCCTCGGCAATTGCACCGCAGGGCAGAAAGACAAAAAGCAGAATCGTGGAAAGCATCAACGTAAAAAAGCGAAGAAGGTTTTGGTGTTTTTTCATATGCGGTTCTCCTTTTTATTATTTTTGAGTTCAGTTCTGTGGCCGTGTGTTCCTTTTGGCGTTGCCCGCATTGACGGCAAAGCGTGTCCTCCTTCACACCATTCGCTGACAAAAAGGCAATATTCCATTTTCATCATAGCATATTTTTCACAAAATGTCAAGTTTATTTTGTGAACATTTGGTAAATTTGCTCACATCACTCCCGACCGCCCCTCTGCGCTTGCGGCGTAAGGGCCGCGGGCATCTTTTTGTATAATGAAAACCACCAGCAGTGCTGGTGGTTCCAAAAAACTTTAGCTTTGCACAGTTCCCGCCACAGCGGAAGGCTCCCCTGTGTAAGGGGAGCTGTCAGCCGCAATGTTTGCGAAGCAAACTTGCTACGAAGCGAAGCGGAGTAATGAAGGTTGACTGAGGGGTT
>SVTA01000138.1 GCA_015064005.1 Oscillospiraceae bacterium | reverse complement strand
CTGGTGGTGTAGCTTTCCAGATGATAGGTGGAGGGGGCCTGCATGGCAGAGCTGGCGATGAGAGCCTCCAGCTCCTTGGCGCCGATGGCGTCCTTCTTCTCGCAGACCTGCATGAGTGCCTTGTGCACGTTGCCGCAGTCGGCTTCGTTGAGGTCGTAGCCCAGCAGCTGGGCTGCCTGAGCCACCTGAGCGATGGTACTGTCGGCGTCCAGAAGGATCTTCTTCTTTTCGCTGACGGCGCTCTCGGTCTCGTAGGCTTCGTGGTTTATGCTGGCAAGCAGGTCGTCGATGCTCGCGTGGATTCTGGTGTTGTTGAGATTGATCTCAGCGCCGATCTGAGCCGAGCAGGCATTCACAGCGTCGCACACCTCGCCGGTGAGCAGGACGTTTTTGCCTGCCATGGCGCACTTGATACCGTCAGCGCCGCTTCTCACAGCGGCGATGGCGGATGCCACAGCCATGCTGATGCGGTCGGAGGTCTGGACGAAAACGGGCACGCTGACGGCGGCCTTGACCTTGGCTGCCAGAGCGGCGATCTCCTCGGGGAGGGAAGCGCCGGCATCGTCGCACACGGTGATCAGACCGGCGCCGCAGGCCTCCGCTTCCTTTGCGGCGGCGATGAGGAAATCCTCGTCGGCGCGGGTGGCATCCAGCGCGGAGAACTCAACGTCCGCGCACAGTGCCTTGGCAGCCTTGATAAGCTCGGCGATCTTGGCCAGCATCTTATCGGACTTCATATGATAGGTATACTCCATCTGAACGGTGGACACGGGCACCTCGATCTGCAGACGGGGCTTTGCAGCGTCCTTTACGCACTCCCATGCAGCGGCAACGCCCTCGGCGTCAAAACCGACGGGGATGGCGAGCACCGCGCTGCGGACATTCTTTGCGATGGTCTTGCACACAATGGTATCCTCACGCAGGCTTCTGACGGGAGCCAGCTCCACTGCGTCGGCACCGATGGAATCGGCACAGGCTGCAATTGCGGTCTTTTCACGGAACAGCAGAGCGGAATCAAGATCCTGAGAAAGCTTCTTGAGCGTGATGTCAGCGGTACTGATTTTCTTCATTGGTGAAAACCCCTTTCAGAATAAATATATGAACATGAGTATATAGACAGTATACGGCGGTGATACCAACAAAAAAACGCCTTCGCCTCTTTGTCGGTTCAAAGAGACGAAAACGTTAATCACATAACATTTCCGCGGTACCACTCTTTTTCATCCCCCGAAAGGGATGCCCTCAGATGCAAACACATCTTAACTCTGTTACGGGAGTTCCCGTCTGCCGCTACAGATAAGGTTCACAGCAGCCACTCCGCGGCGAGTTCTGCAGGTCTTTCCCGATGCCTCGCACCAACCGGCATCTCTCTCAAGGCCAAAGCACCTGCGTACTATTCCGCTTCCCAGTGTTTGAAATATTGGATTTACGATTATTTTTACCACGTCCCGATTCATTTGTCAAGACGTTTTTTCGATTTTTTCGGCAGGGCGCGGGTGCGGTGGGGGGAATATACGGCGGAAGGAGACGTAAGGATATATTTGGTATAAGCGGCACATGGACGGGTCGGCTCTTTAATGCTGTAAATCGTAAAAATTTTTGCAAAACCCTATTGACAAAAGCTCCCGTCGGGTGTATACTGCGCTCAACAATCAAACAACGAATAACGACTGTGACGAAGACGGTCGGGATCCGGATCCTTCAGAGAGTTGCCGGTTGGTGCGAGGCAATGGTGATGTTTTCCGTATGACCTATCACTTCCGAGTCGGAGGACCGAAAGCCGCATGGCAAGTAGACTCCTTCCGTAATGCTGCGTCAAAGCAAAAGGCTTGTCTGAGCCTGGAAAGTGGCGGATTTTTCCGCAAGTTGAGTGGTACCGCGGGTTTTACAACTCGTCTCAATGCTTATTGAGACGGGTTTTATTTTTTGCCAAAAGAAGCGAAAGGAGAAATTATCAATGGACTTCAATCTGAAAGAGGTTGCACGCAGAATCAAGGACCTGCGCGAGGCAACAGGCTACACTCCCGAGCAGCTTGCCAGACTCACCGGTGTGTCGGTTGAGGATTATCTGGTGCTGGAGAGCGGAGAAGCGGACTTCAGCTTTACCTTTATTTACAAGTGCGCCAAGGCGTGCGGCGTTGAGGTCGTTGATATTATTGAGGGCACAAGCACTACCCTCACCTCCTTTGCCATCACCCGCAAGGGCGAGGGCATGAAGATCGTCAAGAAAAACGGCTTTGTCTACAACAACCTTGCTCCCAAGTTCAAGGGCAAGATGGCAGAGCCTTTCCTGGTCAAGTTCCCCTATCTGGAGGAGGAACAGAACGTCCCCATCAAGCTCAGCTCCCACAACGGTCAGGAGTTTGACGTCATCGTCAAGGGCTCCCTCAAGGTTCAGGTGGGCAAGCACATTGAGATCCTCAACGAGGGCGATTCCATCTTCTACAACAGCCTCATCCCCCACGGCATGATCGCCGTCAGCGAGGGCGGCTGCGAATTCCACGCCGTGGTGCTCAATCCCCATGAGGGTGAGGTCAGCGAGGAATACCCCGAGGCTCCCTACATCGCCGCCAAGAACGCACAGGCAAAGGAAAGAGCGGAGAAGGCGTCCGTCGCCGACAATTTCATCGAGTCCTTCTACGATGCCAACGGCGTCTTCAACGGCATCCGTTTCATGAACGAGGAGAAGTTCAACTTCGCCTTTGACTGCGTGGACGCCATCGCCGAAAAGAGCCCCGACAAGCTTGCCATGATGTGGGTGGGCAACGACAAGTCCGAGCGCCGCTTCACCTTCAGCGACATGAAGAAGTATTCGGCAAAGACCGCCAACTACTTCGAGTCCCTGGGCATCAAGCGCGGTGACACCGTCATGCTGGTGCTCAAGCGTCACTATCAGTTCTGGTTCTGTATGCTGGCACTGCACAAGCTGGGCGCCATCGCCATCCCTGCCACCAATCAGCTGGTGGAGCACGATTTTGAGTACAGATACAAGGCAGCCAAGGTCAAGGCAATCGTCTGCACCGCCGACGGCGACGTATCGACGGAAGCCGAAAAGGCAGCAGCCGAATTCCCGGGCATGGTCAAGGTGCTCGTGGGCGGCGAAAAGGACG
>SVTA01000137.1 GCA_015064005.1 Oscillospiraceae bacterium | reverse complement strand
ATCCGTGAGGATGTGGTTCTTGTTGGAGGCACAGATCAGCTGATCAATGGGCAGCCCCATTTGCTTTGCCAGATACGCGGCAAAGATGTTGCCAAAGTTGCCGGTGGGCACGGTCACATTCATCGGATCGCCGTATTGGAGCGCGCCTTTGCAGAGCAGGTCGCAGTAGGCAGAGACGTAATAGACGATCTGGGGTGCAAGACGTCCCCAGTTGATGGAGTTGGCAGAGGAGAGGAAGTAGCCCATGCCGTCCAACTTTTTGGCGGTTTCGGCGTTGCCGAAGATCCGCTTCACGCCGGTCTGGGCATCGTCAAAGTTGCCCTTAATGGCGGTGACATTGACGTTGTCGCCGGTTTGAGTTTGCATCTGCAGCTTCTGAACAGTGCTGACGCCGTCCACGGGATAGAACACCATGATCTTAATGCGCTCGATATCCTTATAGCCCTCGAGTGCGGCCTTTCCGGTATCGCCGGAGGTGGCCACCAGGATCAGCGCCGTGCGCTCCTCGCCGGTCTTCACCAGCGCGCGGGAAAGCAAGCGGGGCATGATCTGCAGCGCCATATCCTTGAAGGCGGCGGTGGGGCCGTGCCAGAGCTCAAGGGAGTACATGGTGTCGTCCATTTTGTGAAGGGGGGCGGCACCGCCCACAAAGGACTCCTCTGCGTAGGCAGCGCGGCAATCGGCCAACAGCTCCTCGGCGGTGTAATCGGTCAGAAATTTGCCGAGAACGGTGGCGGCGCGCTCCGGGTAATCCATGGCGCAAAGTGCCTTGATATCCGCTTCGGTCAGGGTAGGCAGGCTTTCGGGAACGAACAGACCGCCATCGGCGGCAAGGCCCTGCTTGATGACCTCTGCGGCGGAAAATTTAGCGGCGCCCGTATCTCTGGTGCTTTGAAACTTCATAATTATCTCCTTTGGATCAGTTCAAATAATTTTTTATAAATTGTAGGCCGTTTTGATAAAATAGCCTGTCGATTTCGTTTGCGGTAAAGCCGGATCCTTGCATGGCGTCGGCAATTTTGATGAGGTCGGACACATCCCGGATCCCCTCCGGCAGGAGATCCACGCCGTCAAGATCGGTGCCCAGCACCACGGCGTCGGCGCCGGCTATGTGGAACAGATGCCGCACGTGCGCCAGCACGTCCGTGAGTGTTGCGGGGGCGTCTGCCCGCAGGAAGGGCGGGTAAATATTGACGCCGATCACGCCACCGCATGAGGCGATCAGTCGGATCTCCTCATCAGTGAGATTGCGCCTGTGAGGGCAGAGCGCAAAGGCGGAGGAATGGGTGGCGAGGAAGGGCTTGCCTTGGGTGCGGCAGATCTCTGCCGTGTCCTGCAGTGTCTTACGGGAGGCGTGGGAAACGTCCGGCAGGATGCCGTTTTCAAGCAGAGCAAGCAGTGCCTCACGGCCGAAGGGGGTGAGCCCCTCCTCGGTGTTGTGAGCGCCGCCAATGCAGGAGGAGCCTCTCCATACCAGTGTTGCGATCCGCACCCCCATCTCGCGCATCTCTGCGACGCGGGAGAGGTCACCGTCCAGAATGCGCAGATCCTCCACGGCGGGGAGAAAGGCGCGTTTACCGTTTTCCATGGCCGCAAGTACCCCGATCGCGTCGGTGACCGGCACAGCCTCCGGCTCCGTGGTTACAGCCTCCTTCAGATAGGCGAGGTAGCGCTTCACGGTCTGATAGCCCGCCTCGTTATCCAGCGCCGATGGGCAAAAACAGGCGGCTGCCTGACAGTAACCGTCAAAGACGGCGGTTTTCGCAAGGTCAACCTGCAGCAGCGGGTTGACGCCAAGTGTGCCCGCGCTGCGAAAGAGCGCGGCCGGGGTATCACAATGAAAATCAATCAGCTTCATTTATCGGAACCCTCCGTTGGCGTGAAAGGCATCGGGAATGTGGTGAATCTTAAAGGGCTTCATACGGCGAGAGCGGTCAAGATAGACCTCCACCACGTCAAAGCGGGGCACAAGGCGGGTGGGATATGCCCGCAGATACGCAAAGGCGGCCTCCACGGTACGGCGGCGCTTCTCGGCGTTTACTGCCAGCGCCGGACGGTTCAGCGCCTCCGCTTCGCTTTCAAAGGAACGAGTCTTGACCTCTACAAAGGCGATGTGCGTCTTGCTTTTGACCACCAGATCCAGCTCATTTCTGCCGAAATGGCGGTTTTTATGTAATACGCGATAGCCTTGCCTCCGCAGATGACGGGCAGCAAGCCTTTCGCCGAGCTTGCCGATCTTTTGCTTGGTATATACCTTCATTTGTCCAAAAAACGAATGAATTTGGTGCGGTAGATCTCGCAGGGGCCGTGTTGACGCAGGGCATCCATGTGCGCCTTGGTGCCGTAGCCCTTGTGCTTGGCAATGCCGTATTCCGGGTGGGCAGCATCCAGCTCCAGACAAATGCGGTCACGGGTCACCTTGGCAAGGATGGAGGCGGCCGCAATGCTGGGAGAAATGGCGTCACCGTGTATAACAGAGCGGCAGGGCAGAGTAAAGCCGCGGGTAATATTGCCGTCGATCAGAGCAAAGTCTGCCTTGACGGAAAGCCCTTCAATGGCGCGGCGCATGGCGTGCAGCGTGGTGGAAAGGATATCTGTTTCGTTGATCTCCTCCACGCTCCCCAGCACGACACAGTAGGCGATGGCCTTTTCGCAGATCTCGTCATACAGCAGCTCGCGCTTTTTCTCGGTCAGCTTTTTGGAGTCGTTCAGCCCATCGATCATAAGACCCGTGGGCAGGATGCAGGCAGCAGCGGCAACAGGGCCGCAGAGCGGGCCGCGTCCTGCCTCGTCTACGCCGCAAACGGCACTGTATCCCTCCGCCTCAAGGGCGGCCTCCAGCTCGTAATTCAGCATGGCGTACCTCCTTCCGGCATACGGTCCAGCGTAATGCGGCCGATCTTGGCGGCGCGGAATTCATCCAGCAGCATATTGGCGGTGCGTTCCTCATTGACCTCGCCGCCGCTGATGAGAAAGCCGCGCTTTCTGCCAATATATTCAAACAGCTCGTAATCGGTGCGCTCGCCGGTGATCTCCGAAACGTCGATCTTGTAGCGGGCGGCCAGCTCCCGGGGGTAATCCCGCCGCAACTTGTGGCACAGAGTCACAGCGAGGG
>SVTA01000136.1 GCA_015064005.1 Oscillospiraceae bacterium | reverse complement strand
GATTTTTTATAATTTAAAATATAAAAAATCCTTTGACTTTGTGGAAATTATATGCTATAATAAAGAAATAAAATGGGCGTAGTGTCCGAATCATGCGAAAGGAGCTGCTATGATCATTCTCGGTATTGACCCCGGGCTTGCCATTGTGGGGTGGGGCGTGGTGGATTACCGCGCCGGAAAATTCAAAACCCTTGGCTACGGTGCCATCCGCACGCCCGCCGGTACGCGCACTGAGGAGCGGCTTCTTGGCATCTATCGGGATCTGACGGCCATCATCGAGCATTTTCACCCGGAGGAGATGGCGGTGGAGGAGCTGTTCTTCAACACCAACATTACCACCGGCATCCGCGTGGCCGAGGCGCGCGGCATCGTGTTGCTTTGCGGAGAGCAGCATGGCATTCGCATCTCTGAGTATACCCCCCTGCAGGTCAAGCAAGCGGTGGTTGGCTACGGTAGAGCGGAGAAGAAGCAGGTGATCACCATGGTCACCTCTATTCTGGGGCTGAAGGAGCCGCCGAAGCCCGACGATACCGCCGATGCGCTGGCCATTGCCGTTTGCCACGGCCACAGCGGTGCTTCCCGCCTGGCAAAATACTTTAACAACTGACGAGGACTGTATGTTTTACACGGAAAATTGGAAGGATTATGAGCTGCTGGACACATCCGACGGAGAGCGTCTGGAGCGTTGGGGAAAATATATTCTGGTACGGCCCGACCCGCAGATTATCTGGCACGGCGCGGCAACGCATCCCGCTTGGAAAAAGGCGGATGCAATCTACCGTCGCTCCTCTGCCGGCGGTGGCGCCTGGAAGCAGAACCGCCTGCCGGAGCAATGGAAGATCGGGTACGGTGACCTGACCTTTCTCATTAAGCCCATGGGCTTCAAGCACACGGGACTTTTCCCAGAGCAGGCCGCCAACTGGGATTGGTTTTCCGAAAAGATCAGAAAAGCCGGCCGCCCCATCAAGGTACTGAACCTCTTTGCCTACACGGGCGGTGCTACCGTGGCCGCAGCCAAGGCGGGCGCCTCTGTGGTGCACGTAGACGCTGCCAAGGGTATGGTGGCGCAGGCCAAGGAGAACGCGCGGCTTTCCGGCCTCGCGGACGCACCTATCCGTTATATCGTGGACGATTGCAAAAAGTTTGTGGAGCGGGAGATCAAGCGTGGAAACTTTTACGACGCCGTGATCATGGATCCGCCCTCCTACGGTCGCGGCCCCTCAGGCGAGGTATGGAAGATCGAGGACTGTGTGGACGAGCTGGTGGCGCTGGCCGCAAAGCTTCTTTCCAAGGAGCCGCTCTTTTTCCTGATCAACTCCTACACCACCGGGCTTTCCCCCCTTGCCATGAGCTACATTCTGGATCTGAAGGTGCGTGCCCGCTTCGGCGGTAAGACCACCGCCGAGGAGCTGGGATTGCGCGTGACAAGCACGGGCTCTTATCTGCCCTGCGGCGCCAGCGCCCGTTGGGAGCTTTGAGGTGACTATGAACGATATTTTTATCCACGCAAAGGACCTCACCTACGCCTACAAGGAGGAGGACGGGCTGAAAATGCCCGTGCTGCACGGTATCTCGCTGGATATCCGGCGTGGGGAGTACGTGGCGGTGCTGGGGCACAACGGCTCCGGTAAATCCACCTTTGCAAAGCTTTTGAATATGATTTTAGAGCCGGACGGCGGCGAGCTGACGGTGGCGGGGCGCGACCTCACCTCTCCGGAGCTGACGGAGGATGATCTTTTTGCCCTGCGTCGCGAGGTCGGTATGGTCTTTCAGAATCCCGATAACCAGCTGGTCGCCACCATTGTGGAGGAGGATGTGGCCTTCGGGCCGGAAAACCTGGGCGTGCCTCCCGCCGAGATCCGGCAGCGGGTGGACGAGGCTCTTGCCACTGTTGGTATGACCGCATATGCAAGGCACGAGCCGCACCGCCTTTCCGGCGGGCAGAAGCAGCGCATTGCCATTGCGGGTGTGCTGGCGATGCACCCCTCCTGCGTGATCCTGGACGAGGCCACCGCGATGCTGGACCCGGCGGGACGCCGCGAGGTCATCGAGACCGTGGAGAGGATGAATCGCGAGGCGGGGATGACGGTGATCACCATCACCCACTATATGAACGAGGCCGCTCGCGCTGACCGCGTGGTGGTGATCGACGACGGCCGCATCCTGATGGACGGCACCCCCCGTGAGGTATTTGCCCAGCCGGAAAAGCTGATGGCAGCAGGCCTTGACGTGCCCCAATGCACGGCGCTGGTATATGCGCTGGACGGGGAGGGCATTGCGCTGAAGGGCACCCCCGTCACCACCGAAGAATGCGCGGATTTCATTTGCCGCGCGCTGGAGGACAAGAAGAATGGCAACCGTAACGCTTGAAAACGTTTCCTATATTTACGGCGAGGGCACGCCATTTGAGATCCGGGCGCTGGACGACGTTTCTCTCACGGTGAGAAGCGGCCGCGTGACGGGTATCATCGGCCACACCGGCTCTGGCAAATCCACCATGGTGCAGCTTCTCAACGGTCTTGAAAAGCCGGGGAGTGGCCGCGTGCTGCTGGACGGGCGAGATATCTGGGAGGATCCCAAGAATATGCGCGCCATCCGCTTTCGGGTGGGACTTGTGATGCAGTATCCCGAGTATCAGCTGTTTGAAGAGACCATCGCGGCGGATATCGCCTTCGGCCCCCGCAATATGGGGCTTGACGAGGAGGAGATCGCGCTTCGCGTACGCGAGGCGGCAGCGTTCGTTGGCCTCGAGCCGGAGCTTTTGCAAAAATCGCCCTTCGATCTTTCCGGTGGGCAGAAGCGCCGCGCCGCCATTGCGGGCGTTATGGCCATGCGTCCCGAGGTGCTGGTGCTGGACGAGCCGGCAGCAGGCCTGGATCCCCGCGGCCGCGATATCATTCTGCGCGGCATTCGGGAATACGGCGAGCGCACCGGCTCCACGGTGATCATCGTCAGTCACAGCATGGAGGATATGGCCGCCTACTGCGACGACATCGTGGTCATGTACCGCGCCAAGGTCTTTCTCGCAGGTACCCGCGACGAGGTGTTTTCTCACGCGGGAGAGCTTGCCTCCGTTGGCCTTGACGTGCCGCAGATCACCCATCTCTCATTGCTTTTGAAGGAGCGCGGGTGATCTGCGGCACGTCAAGGCCAACG
>SVTA01000023.1 GCA_015064005.1 Oscillospiraceae bacterium | reverse complement strand
TTGTCGGCTGACGGATGAGGTGTAGGATGCGCAGCATCCGTTAACAGTAAGAAATGACGCCGCCTTTGGCGGCTACACCTCATCAGTCACCTGCGGTGACAGCTTCCCCTCAAGGGGAAGCCTTCCGCAGTAAGTGCGCCTCACCGACAAATCAAAATTGAATGTGAAATTGAGGGTTATCGAGATATTCAAATAAAAAATCTCTCCCTCCGTCAAAAATCAAAGATTTTTGCCACCTCCCTCGTTAGAGGGAGGCGTTTGCCGTGTGTAACATTGCCGTTCAAAATAAAACGAGCATAAAGACCACCCATATGAAGGACGATGCCGGCCGAGTTGCACGTCTTTTCTATGTTCCGTTTTGTTTGCAACGTTACGCATAACGAATGCCTCCCTCGTCAGAGGGAGGCACACGCAGCCAAAGCCTTGCGACAGAATACGAAACGAGTGTAATGTCCACCATGTTGCGGACGATGCCGGCCGAGTTGCACGTCTTCCTTATCTTCCATTTTATTTGCAACGTTACGCATAACGAATGCCTCCCTCTGACGAGGGAGGTGGCTTGCGTAGCAAGACGGAGGGAGAGAATCTCACTCCCCGATCAATCAAAATTTGAAAGTCAAATCGGGGGGATGAACACGCAGAATGTGATAGGCTCCCTTGTGCAAAGGGAGCTGGCAGCCGCAATGTTTGCAAAGCAAACTTGCCACGAAGCGTAGCGGAGTAGGAAAGCTGCCTGAGGGATTGTCACACGCCTATGCTTACAACCTTCCCCAGCGGGGTCTGCCCTCGGCTACGCCGAGCGCGCATGCCTTCCCCAGTGGGGGAAGGTGGCAGCCGCTCGTCGGCTGACGGATGAGGTGTCAAGCTTTAGCATTAACAATTTATTGCCGGATTTGATATCATCGCCGCATGGCGACATCAGACTCCCCGCCCACTTTTTCTTTGACACCACAGGCGCAAAGAAAAAGTTATCAAAAAGAAACGCCGAGAGCGTTTCGCCCTCTGCGGAGGGCGAGGAGGGCTCCGCGCCCTCCACCGCGCCGCCTTTTTGAAAAAGGCGGGCGAAAACTTGCCGAAAAAGTTTGCGCGAACAAAGCGACTCTATCGTTCCGTCTGCCCGCAATGTGCGCTGTCCCTTTTTTGAAGGTTTTGGGTGGAGAAGGTGAATTTGCTTTTCGCGAAGGCGAAAAGCAAAGAGGAAGGGGAGGTCTTTTGCAAAAGACCTCCCCTTCCTCCCTACTTCCAACCAATCACAGCTCGCCTGCCAGCGCGGCGATACGAGCCTCGGCCTCCGGCGCGAAAAGCCGGTCGGCGGCGTAGGCACGGCGCAGCAGCTCGCCGGGGATGAGGGCATCGTACTTATCAAACAGCGGCAGCTCCGAGGGCGCCACCAGCGCCTCGGGCTGAATGCCGCCGGAGGCGGCCTCCAGCAGGCGGTGGATAAACTGCTCCCCGCTGCCCGTGAGGTGAAATTTCATATAACAGCAGCCCTCGTATTCCATGCCGGAAAGCCCCAGCGCCCCGGCGTTTTTGGTGAGAAACCGCCGCAGGGTGCGGAAGGAGCGGGTGCCGAGCCACGGGAAGAGGCAATAGGTCATGCCACCCAGATGGAGCAGCATCCGATCGGTAAGGCCGGTGTTGCGGGCAAGACGGCGCGCCACCTCCAGACGGTGAGCGGCGTTCTCCTTCAGATAAGGATAGACCGTATCCTCCTGCAGCACCCGGCGCATCCGCTCCAGAATTCTGGTGTGGATCTCGCCGTAATCGCCCGGCCAGGAGACCTCCATTTTACCCGCCACGGGGCGCACGTACACAAGGCGGCGCTGGATATCCAGCTCCTCCACCTCCCACACCCGTCCCGCCAAGGCGAAGCGATCGCCCACAGGGGGTGGCGTGGTGATGGTGCCGATCTCCTCGGCGCTGCCCTTCTCCGGCTCGCCGCAGCGAACGGTGAAGTCCTCGCTATCCTTGAAAACGGCGTAAAACTGAAAGCTGCGCAGCAGCCGCTCGCCGGCAAGACCCACGATCAGCCCCTTTTCCTCGGTCATTTCGAGGTGATCGTGCTCCAGCATGGAGAGCATCAGCGTGCGGTAATCCTCACGGGATACCGACCGGAAGGGCGGCAGCGCCAGCACCCGGTCGGCCAGGCGCTTGGGCGTCAGCTCGCCGCTGGCGGCCAGATTGCTGAGGGTCTGATGGAACAGCAGGCTCATAGGCATGGTCTTTTCCCTCGGCGGCTCGATAAAGCGCTCCTCAAGATACAGCTGAATGATGGCAATGGCGCGCAGCAGCCCCCACGGCATCAGCTGCGGCAGGGGGGTGTTGGGCAGCGGATCCTCCTCGCGGAAGACCATCATCATTTCCGGGGGCTGTCCTCTGCGGCCGGAGCGGCCGAGGCGCTGGAGAAAGCTGGAAACCGAGGTGGGCGCGTCGCTCTGCAGCACCCGCTCCAGCCGGCCGATGTCAATGCCCAGCTCCATGGTCACGGTGGCGCAGGTCACCGCCTCGGCCTCCGCGTCCTTCATCTTCAGCTCTGCCTCCTCCCGCAGGGCGGCGGAAAGATTGCCGTGGTGAATGAGGAAAATATCCGGCTCCCCACGCCGCGCGGCGATCTGCCGCAGGGTGGCGGTCAGGTACTCGGTCTCCTCGCGGGAATTGGAGAAAACCAGTGCCTTTTTGTCCCGCACGCAATCGTACATATACTCGTATCCCACATCGATTTCCGCACCCGTTTTGGGGGATACCGGATTTTTGTCGTCACTTTGATCAGCATCGTCGTTCTGGAAAAAGAAATGCTCCAGCCCCAGCCGCCAGCGAATGCCCTCGGAGGGAATGGGGGGCACGTCCACGGGAATACCGCTGTCCCCCGCCAGCCACCGGGCGGCGGCCTCAGGATCGCCAATGGTGGCGGAAAGTCCCACCCGACGGGGCTGATGACCGATGAGGCGAGCGATGCGGGAAAGCTGACAGAGGATCTGATTACCGCGGTCGCTGCCCGTCAGGGTATGCACCTCGTCCACCACCACAAAACGCAGGTCGCCGAAGATGCGAACGATATCGTTGGAGCGGTTGATCAGCATGGATTCCAGCGACTCCGGCGTGATCTGCAGAATGCCGGAGGGTGCCTCCAGCAGTCGCTTTTTGCGAGAGGCGGCCACGTCGCCGTGCCAATGGGTGACGGGGATGCCGCTTTCCCGCAGCAGCTCCTCCATACGGCCAAATTGGTCGTTGATCAGGCTTTTCAGCGGCGCGATATACAGCACCGCCACCGTACGAGCGGGACGCTCGCACAGCTCCGTGAGAATGGGAAAGAAGGCCGCCTCGGTCTTACCGCTGGCGGTGGTGGAGGTCAGCAGCAGGTGGTGGTCGGTTTCAAGCAGTGTCCTTGCCGCCGCCAGCTGGACGGCGCGCAGGGATTCCCAGGAGTTTTTGAAGATGAATTCTTGAATAAAAGGGGGAAAGCGCTGAAAAATGCGGTCAGCCTCGGTCATGGCGTCGCACCTCCTCAAAGGATGATGTCATTGGGGTCGAAATTCGATTTTTTCGACACCGTTTCGGCACTTTCCTCGGTTTTCGGCGTTTCCGGCGCCGCAGCTCCGCCGCCGGTGACACGGGCAGCGAGGGTATCGAAATCCGCATTTTCGTTCTGCATCAGAATGTTCAGCACCGTCATGTAATCCCGCAGGATCTCGCGGGGGGTCATCAGCTCGCCGGCGCCGGCGCGGCCAAGGCAGAGCGACAGAAAGCGCACCTGCTCCTCGGCGGTGATGCGGGGCTCCTTGCCGTATTGCTGGGCGTACAGCACCGTCACACGGCGCACCAGCGCGTACAGCTCATCGTCGGAAAGCCGCCGCAGGCGGATGACGGGGCCAATGAGGTTCTTGAATTCCGCGTCGGAAAAGCGGCTGTCGGCAAGGCGGCTGCGCAGCGCCTCGTAGCTGAAGAGTCCCCTTCTTGGATCCTCCAGAAACTGGGGCGTGCCGCCCAGCACCAGCAAAAGACCCTCGGCCTTGCCCTGCAGGGCGTCGTTGAACATGGAAAGAATCTTTTCATAGTTGTTCTCGCGGCTGGTGCGGTGGGAGATCTTGTAGAGATTCACGCACTCGTCCACAAACACCACAAGCCCCCGGTAGCCGAGCTTGCGCACCAGCACCGCCCAGAGCTTAATGAAATCGTACCAGTTCTCGTCGTCGATGATGAGGGAAACGTGAAGCCCGAGGGCGTGGCGCGCCTCGGTCTTGGAGGAAAACTCGCCCCGCAGCCAGCACAGGCACGCGGACATTTTATCCTCGTCGTCGGCAAGATACGCCTGATAATACGCCGCGATCACCCGGGCAAAGTCAAAGCCGCCCACCATGAATTCCACGTCCCGCAGCGTGTCGGAAACCGCCCGCTGCAGCCGCTCTCCGGTGGGATCCTCGGCACCGATCTCGCTTTGCAGCTCCCCGATCCAGCGGGCGATGAGCTTTGGCAGTGCGCCGCCGTCGGGTGAGGCCTTGGAGGCCAGATTTTTCATCAGCTCCCGGTAGGTGGCAACGCCGCTGCCCCCGGTGCCGTAGAGGCGCCGCTCCGGGGTGAGATCGGCATCGGCGGTGATGAAATTGCGCTCCAGCGCGTATCCCCGCACCAGCTGCATCAAAAAGCTCTTGCCGCTGCCGTAACGGCCAATGAGAAAGCGCATGGCAGCGCCGCCCTCGCTGATATTTTCAAGATCGGATAAAAACGCGCCGATCTCCTCCTCCCGGCCGATGGCTACGTAGGGGGCGCCCGTACGGGGCACCACGCCCGCCGCAAGGGAGGCCAGCAGCGCCGTCAGAATGCGGCGCGGCACGCGGATCTGTTCCATTGCTTCCATATTATAACACTCCTTCATCCTTCAAAAGGTTCTTGTAATCCTCGATCACGGTGTAATAACCGCCGGCGTCCTCCAGCACGATATCGCCCAGCAGCTCCTCCGCCACGGCGTTGATACGATCGGCCACGGCGTCCGGCATCTGCCCCACGGAAAGAGCAAAGGCGCGCTGGGCCTGTCGGTCACCTGTCGCGGCCAAAGGCAGAAAGCCTGCCAACGTCCCAAGGGCGGCGGCAAACTCGCCCTCCGCTGCCGCTGCAGCCGCCGTGGCAGGCGCGGAAACCGGCTCCGGCGGCGGTGGCGCGGATGGCGTTTTTGGCATTATCCCCGCAGACGGTGCGGGTTTTTCGGCATTTTCCATCGGTGCCTCATCTGCAAAGGCCTCCACCAAGCGCTTGGTGGTTGCCCAGGAGCTTTCCTCAATGCGGGTGGCGTTGGTCAGCGACAGCGGGCGACTTTCCACCTCGTAGCGGCGCTCGTATTCCGGCATTGCCTCCGCCTCGCGCTCGGCGCGCTTCGGCGTCCGCGCGGGCAGCACCTCCTTGAGATAGGCGTCCAGCAGCTGCCGCAGCTCGCCACCCACCTCGTACACCGACAGCCGTGACTTAATGCCAAGGGCAGCCCGCAAAGCGTTCTCCGCGTACTTCAGCACGTCGGTGATGACAAAGCGCAGCTCATGGGTATGAGAAAAGGAGGAAAAATCCACCTCGATGTGCCGCTTCAAGCGGTAGGAGCAGATAGCACCGGAGAAGGCATCCCGGCCCACGGTGGAATATCCCCGCTGACGGGTCGCGTTTTCGCCCATTTTCTCCCGCTGGTAGCGAAGCGCCACCTCCACTGCGCCCCGCAGGGCGCGGTGGAAATGGGGGGCAGTGTCCGGACTGAAAAATTTGCTTTTCCGATAGTCGTAATTGCTGCAGAAATAGAGCATGGCGTCGGTGAAGGCGGCATCGCCCTCGGCGGCCGACACGTAAAACTCCTTCAGCTGCGCGCCCGCGATCATCTCCCGCACGTCGCGCTCCGGAAGTCTTGGAGGCGGCAGGCGGTGCAGCAGCGAATAGTCGCAAAGCCACTCCCGCACCAGCACGTCAAGGCGGGGATGGTGCTCACGATAGGAAAGCCACAGACGCAGCATGTTTTCCTGACCCGTTTGGGGGCTTATTTGATCGTCAAGGTTGATGATCTCATAGAGAAAGAGCAGCAGATACGCGTAGGAGGCGTGGAGGCACGTGCCTCTCCTGAAGTTGGTACGCCACCAGAAATAGTAGGCCAGCTGCGCCCGATTCATCTGGGAATACTGGGGCATATAGGAGAAGAAATCCACCTCCGGGCAGGCGCTGCCCTCCACGTTGACGTGGCGCACCGCAAAGCGGGCAAACTGCTCGTAGTAGGTGTACTGGTTCTTCCACGGATAGACCCGCACCTCGTGGACAAGCCCGCCCGCAGGGCGATAGGAAAGTAGGGGCGCGGGCTTCTCCGTCGCCCTTTGCTCATACAGCGATACCGGGCGCTCCGGCAGAGGGGAATCCGTTGCTGCGAAAACGGCGTTTTTGATACCGTTTCGGGGGATATTGATGTTTTTGCCATTGGGGGCAGGTCTTGGCTGCGGCATCGGACGCCCCTGCGAAAGCGCCGTCAGGCGGCTATCCTGCGCGGGGGCATCGGTGCCCATCGGCGGAGCGGTGATCTCAGTGGCCTCCACGTGGCGCGGCGCCCGTGGTGCGGCCGTCGGCTTCTTGCGCACGGGGATCAGTCGGTCGATCTCCCAAAATTCATCAAATTGGCTTTTGTCGCCACCGTTTTTCAATCCGCTCACCCCCTTTTCTGTAATAGTATATTATATCACACAAATAACCCCTTGTCAACACTCTTCCTGTTTTGCTTCCCTTGCTTAGCAGACGAAATTTGCGCAGAGGATGCTTATTGGGGGAGGAGGTGCTTTTTGCAAAAAGCACCTCCTCCCCCATACCCCCTCCTCCGCAAAAACCTTTCAAAAAGGGCATGGCACACATTGCGGGTAGCCGGAATGATAAGTTTTGATTTGTCGAGGAGCGGGATTCTCTCCCTCCGTCAGCCGACAAGCGGCTGCCACCTCCCTCGTCAGAGGGAGGCATTCGTTATGCGTAACGCTGCAAACAAAACGGAACATAGAAAAGACGTGCAACTCGGCCGGCATCGTCCTTCATGTGGGTGGTCTTTACGCTCGTTTTATTTTGAATGGCAATGTTACACACGGCAAACGCCTCCCTCTGACGAGGGAGGTGGCGCCGTAGGCGACGGAGGGAGAGATAACTATATTGCCAATCAACGCCAAATTTTAATTGTTCACTTTTTGCGCACAAGCTTTTTTGTGATAAGTTTTGATCAAACTTTTTCAAAAGTTTGCGGGTGTGGCGGCACCCACAAAAAGGGCGTTTCTTTTTGATAACTTTTTCTTTGCGGCTGTGGTGTCAAAGAAAAAGTGGGCGGGGAGTCTGATGTTGCCATGCGGCGAGCGTGAGCCTTCCCCAGCGGGGGAAGGTTGTAAACAAAGGCGTGTGACAATCCCTCAGGCAGCTTTCCTACTCCGCTACGCTTCGTGGCAAGTTTGCTTTGCAAACATTGCGGCTGCCAGCTCCCTTTGCACAAGGGAGCCTATCACATTCTGCGTATTTTTCACCCCATAAACTCCAATCTGGCGTTCAAATTTTGATTTGTCGGGGAATCGAAAATGCGCTGATGGTAGGCTCCCCTGTGTAAGGGGAGCTGTCAGCAAAGCTGACTGAGGGGTTGTAAATAAAGGCCTTCACAATCCCTCCACCACTTCGTGGTCCCCCTCCCTTTACACAAGGGAGGCTCTGGTTTGACGTATTCATCTGCTCGATAAACCCCAATTTCACATTCAAATTTACAAAAAAGGGCTGAGTTACTGAAATGCAACTCAGCCCTTTTTGGCATTATCCACGGAAACGGTATGCGTTTTTGGACAATTTGGGGATAATCAAAGCCCCAGCATCGCCAGCAGATGGGACTTGGTGCGGAAGCCCACGGCCTTCTCCTTCACCTGACCCTTTTCCACCACCAGCAGGGTGGGAATGCTGACCACTCCGTAGGAGGCGGCGAGGCCGCTATCCTTATCCACATTGACCTTGCAGACCTTGACCTTGTCGCCGTATTCCTCGGCGATCTCGGCAAGCACGGGGGCGATCATCTTGCAGGGGCCGCACCAATCGGCGTAGAAATCCACCAGCACGGGGCAATCGGCCGCCAACACCTCTTTTTCAAAGCTTTCCTTGGTTACGATCATTTCCTTCATGTTATTTTCTCCTTTGCGGTAAAATTTCTTTTTGTATTTATATTATACCCCGTTTTTGGGGGGCTGTTCTGTGACGAAGTCACATTTTGGAAATGTCACCCCCGAAAGGCAATCAGCCCTTCGGCATCCAGCACATGTACCGCGCCGCGGCGCATTTCCACCAGCCCCGCCGTGGCAAAGCGCTTCATCATTCTGGCCACCGCCTCGCGGGCGGAGCCCAGGTATTTGGCGATCTGCTCGTGGGTGAGATACACGGTATCCGACCCCGTTCGACGGCATTCTGCCACCAGAAAACCCGAAAGACGACGGGAAAGGGACTGGAATACCACCTGCTCCACGGCACCAAGCGCCTCAGAAAGGTGCTGCATCATCAGCTCGTATAAATAGCAGCGCAGGTGGATATTTTCCTCCATCAATCGGTTCAGCACCGTAAGGCTTACCACCTTGACCCGGGTATCCTCCTCCGCCACGATCAGGGCATCCATGTAGAGCTGCTTGAGCACGCAGGCAGCGGAGATGACGGAAAGATCACCGCTGTGAAAGCGCAAAAGCGTCACCTCACGCCCCTCCTCCGACATCATATACAGCCGCAGCTCACCTCGCTCGATCAGCATCAGGCCAAGGCATTGCTCCGCGCCGGTTTCCATCACGGTACCGGCGGGAAAGCTGCGCGAAACCGCGTTTTTCAGTAGCAGCTCTCGCTCATTTTGCTGCATATCCCCTAAAACGGGTAGCGTTTTCTCCATATTTCCCTCCCAAAAGCGCCTCCGCGCGGCGGGGCGTAATATACGTTACAGTATTCATTATAATATTTTTCCTGCGCCATGTCAATGTTCCCGGCAAAAAATGTGACCAGGTCACAGAAAAAAATGAAAAATCGTGTATAATATATGTAATAGCTTTTTAGAAAGGATGATTTTACAATGTCTGAACTGAAATTTTATATTTGTGAGCGCTGCGGCAATCTGGTAGAGACCATCCACGAATCCGGCGTGCCCATGATGTGCTGCGGCCAAAAAATGACTCAGCTCGTGCCCGGCTCTGTGGACGCCAGCGAGGAGAAGCACGTACCCGTGCTTGCCGAGGATGGCAACACCCTGCGGGTGGATGTGGGCGCCGTGACTCACCCCATGCTGCCCGAGCACCACATTGAGTGGATCGTGCTGCTGACCGACAAGGGCTGCTATCGCAAGCATCTGGCCGCCGGTGACGAGCCCTGCGCCGTTTTCAACCTGGCCGAGGGCGAAAAGCCGATTTTCGCCTACGAATACTGCAATCTCCACGGTCTGTGGGTGGGTGAGCTGCCCAAGATCTGCCCCATCGAGGTAAAGCCCGAGACCAAGGAGGCCAACTACACCGTCTGCCACTGCAACAAGGTGACCTATCTTGACATCGTAAAAGCGGTGGAGGCCTGCGAGAGCCTTTCTGACGTGCTGGCCGTGTTTGAAAAGGTGAAGAGCACCACCAAATGCTCCACCGGCTGCGGCGGCTGCTACGACAAGGTGGTTGCCATCATTTCCGATACCCTGATGGGTCATTGACCCCCCGCGGCAACGCGCCGCTGCATACAAAAAGCCGGCTACCTACACGGGTAGCCGGCTTTTTGCGCGGTCTGTCCTTGGGGCTTATTTGCCTGCCTGCATTTCGGCAACAGACTCAAGCACAGCATCTGCCATATACTTGAGCTGCTCGTCGGAAAGGCCGTACAGGGGCAGGTGGGTAAATCTCTTGTAGAAGACCTCCTCGCAAACGGGGCAGGTCTTGGCGATCTCCTCGGAGTCGTAGCCCATATCGCTGACCACCTTGAAGCGGTAAAGAGGACCGAAATGGGGAATGTTGGTGACGCTCTTCTCCTCCAGCTTCTTCTTCAGAGTCTGCACGTCACCGCCGGCCTTGGCGGGATCGATCTGCAGGAGGTAGAGGTGGAAGGTGGGCTTGATGCTGTCGTTGCCGAGATCCTGAGGAATGATAGCATCGTTCTCCGCAAAGCGGCTGTTGAGGTATGCGGCGGCGCGGCGGCGAGTCTCAATGATCTCCTCGTTTCTTGCCACCTGCAGCTTCAGCCCCAGGCCCTGGATCTCGGTGGTGGAGTAGTTGGCGGCCACAAAGGGCTTCTCCTTGCCGGGGATGGGGGTGATGTTGTAGAGCCAGTTCTTGATGGGGGCGGTGAAATCCAGGCCGAGGAAGCGGGCGCGCTTCATCTCGGAGGCAAAGCCCGGCACATTGGTGGTGGCGATGCCGCCCTCACCGAAGGAGGTGATGTTCTTGACCTCGTGGAAGCTGAATGCGGCAAAGTCGCCGATGGTGCCGATCTTGCGGCCATTGTACATGGCGCCGAAGGCGTGTGCGGCATCCTCCAGCACGAGAATGTCATGCTCCTTCGCCAGCTTCATAATGGGATCCATATCCACGGGATAGCCGCCGATATGTACGGGCACGATCATCTTGGTGTTGGGGGTGATCTTTCTGGCCACGTCGGCGGGATCCATATTGATGGTGCGGGGGTCAACGTCTGCAAACACCAGCTTGGCGCCCACGGCAAGGGGATAAGCCATGGTAGCCACAAAGGTAATGGCGGGCACGATAACCTCGTCGCCGGCCTTCAGCCCCGCGTACTTGTAGGCGATCTCAAAGCCGGAGGTGGCGTTGGTGACAAAGGTGCTGGAATCGGTGCCGAGGTACTTGTTGCAGGCCTCCTCGGCGGCCTCGACCTGCGAGGCGAGCGAAAGCTTGCCGGGAGGGGTGGCGATCTCGCCCAGCTTCTTGACCTGCTCGTAAACGGCCGCGATGGCCCGGTCGTACTCGGGGCCCTCGCCCTGCATCAGAAATTTGATGATCTCCATCAAGTCGGCGGTGTTGTAGTTTTCACCCACCGCTGCCCACGGCACCTTGGTTGCGCCGGTATTGTAACGAAAATCGGTTGCTTTTCCCATGTTGTGTTTCCTCCTTCATATTTGTGGATAGCCGGAAATCCGGCTGCATGAGCCTGTTGTTCATTTCGATTGTAGCATGATTGATGCAGCCTGTCAAGAAAGATGCAGGGGTTTTATGGATTTTACAACAATTCATATCAAAAGTGCAACTTTCGGGGCGGCGTGCCTTCGTTCCCATGTCCGAGGGGCACCACGTCATGAAAATCCCCCGGCGGTGCCGGGGGATACGTTATTCTGCCGTTGCCGCCAATACCCGCTTGACGCAGGCGCGGGCGGTGGCGAGGGTGTCTGCGGTTTCCTCACGGTCGAGGTCGATGCCGTCGATCTCGTCGATGCCATTACCCGTTAATTTGGCGTACCACAAAAGGCCGAGGGCAAAGCGCCCGACGCCAAGGGAGGCGTGGAAGCTATCGCGGTGGGGCGCAATGCCGGCAGCGGCCAGCTCCTCCATCACCGCACCGGAGGGGATAACGAGATCGGCCTTGATATCCTCGGCGGCCAGCGTGTAGGCGCGGTGCAGATCAGCGTACATCTCGCCACGCTTGGTGTAGCCCATCTGCTCGGTCAGCTTTACGCTTTCATCCTCATACGCCCAGGTCTCGTGCACCACGATCTTGGCCTTGGGGCAAAGAGCGCGAATATACGCCACCAGCTCGTCAAGATAGGGCTGATAGGTTTTGTAATCAATGCTCTCGTGGCTTGCCTGCTGAACGGTGATATAGTCCCAATCCGCGTTCTGCAGCAGCATCTGCTCCAGACTGACGGAAAGGCCGGTGGAAAATCCGTTGAACTGCAGATCGTAAGCGGCATTTCCGGTGTGCATATTTTTGAAATGGCGGGCAAGCGGACAGCCGCCAATGTAAAGATTGCTGACGTTGAGCGCAACACCGCCCCGCCTGGCGATCTGGTGGAGATACCGGGTAGCATCCTGGGAAAAGCTGTTGCCAATGCATAGAACTCTCATATTTTTCTCCTTTAGTTGCAAAACACTATGCGGATTTCAATTTGGTTTTGCTTTCTGCTTTTCTTGCGCACAAATATTTTTTAACCTGCGCGTAAATGAAGTAAACCGCCAGCTCCACGAGGAAAAGTGCCAAGAAATTGACCACGGGCGCGAGATACGGCGCCACCGCCTCGGGTAAGAGGCCGAAGGGATCCCGGCGGATGAAAAACCAGTTAAAATCACGGGAATACTCGCCCGCCGCGCCGCTGTACATCGTATTTCCAAGGAAGGCCCAGCCCGTCAGCCCCACAAGAACGAGGGCATCCTTGTAGCACTCTCTGATGCGCAGTCCGCGCTCGTCAAACACGATGGTCAAAACGCCATAGACCAGCAGCAGGCTATGGAACAGCAACGTCTGCACGGCCCGATACGACAGCGGGTGCGTTTCGTACGCCATCACGCCCGAGGGATAGACCATATACATCATCGCGGAAATGGCGCCCAGCAGCGCAAAGTGGATCCTGAATTTTGCGAGAAAGCGGTTATAATTGGAGCAAAAGCACATCACGCACATGGAGGTACAGGCGTGAAAGGGCAGCTTGTCCACGTCGATCTCCCCCAGAGCAAAGGGCATCAGAAAAAGATCCGCCACGTAAAGACCCATAACAATATTGATAAAAACGTCAATTCCCTTCTTTTGCTCGGCGGCGCTTTTGCCCTTCAAGCGCAGCACCGACCAAACGATCAGTGCCAGGATCAGCACGATGTACATCCAATGCCAGACGCTGAAGCAGTCGAAAACAAGACCGCCCTCCCAATCGGAAAATACTTTGTGAAAAAAAGAATACATTTTGTCGCACTCCTTTGCTGTTGAAGATGGATCTGACTATGATCTGTCTCCCTTTGTCTTCACTGCCCGAGGCAGAAAAAGACAACATTCGACGCCCCCATTATAGCACAAGGGCGACAGCTTTGCAACACCGGATGCGATTTTCGCACGTTCCTCCCGTTGTGCAAATTTGAAAAATTGACCGAATTTCAGAGGAAAGCACACGGATTCGCGGGACGTTTTCGGTTTTGCGTGGCAAAATCGCGGCGGTTGACAGATAGATAACAATTTGATATAATGGAAATGGCAGAGGCCGCATTTTTTATCAAGGAAGGAGTTATATTATGAAGAAAAGATGGTTTTGTTTTCTACTGCTTTTCGTTATTTGCCTTTCCGGCTGCACCTTTTTGAAAGGAAACTCCCAAAGTGCCGTTGCCACATATCCTGACAAAGAGGCGCCCGCCAAAATCTTCAAGACAGATGCCCATTGGGTCGCCTTGGTGAACTCCTACGGTTCCTCCGATTATACCCTTTCCGTCAGTGAGGATCTTCACACACTTCAGGGTGTATATACCGCAACGGACGTCAGCATTTGGTTTATGGCTGTCAATGATACCGCTGCATTCTTTTGCGAAGAAACAGAGGAGCACTACACGTATAAGGCATATCTGCTGCAGGAAAAGACAATGAAAACCGTTTTTTCTACCCCTGCCGGCGACATATATCAAACACAGGAGGTTGGCCTCCTCGGCAATCTGGCCTATTATTGCTACATTGATTATGCAAGCTTGACGGTTTCCGTGATAGCCTACGATCTCCTCACAGGAACGACCTCCGTGGCGTGGGAAAAGCCCTATGTGGAGGCTGAAATGCCCTATTGCTTTGCGGTAGAGGGAAATCTACTGTCTGTTGCGCATTCCAAAGCCGTAACCGTTCTTGATCTGACTACGGGCGATATACCCTTTTCCATCTCTCTGCCCAATGAGGTCCAGCACGTTTTTTCCGTATCCTACGACCCCGCAAACGATGCCTGCGCCCTTTATTATTCTGATCAGGATAGCGAAGATATTGGCATCATTGCAGAAGGCGCAACGAAGATCACCTCCCACTTTACGTTTGGCTCCAATCGTTATGCCTACCACGATCAGATCAAATGCATCAACGGATACATTTACTGGATCGCACAGGCTAACATTACGGGAAACGTCACCGATCATTATCAGTTGGTGATCTACAACTACAAAACCGGCAAACCGACGGAGATCAAGCGTACGTTTTATTTTCACTACGATGACGGCACGCTATACTCTCTCCGCTTTGACAAAAACGGCGACTACTCCAACATTGAATTGATGGAGCGAGAGGTCGAATAACGAAAGCAGCCCCTTCTCGCTTGAGAAGGGGCTGCTTTTGGATTCGCGGGACGTTTTCGGTTTTGCGTGGCAAAATCGCGGCGCTTGGCCGCGAAGAAAACTCCCATCCTCGCCAAAGGCGAGGAGATGCCGGAATTGGCGAAAGTGGCACTCGGATTCGCGGGACGTTTTCGGTTTTGCGTGGCAAAATCGCGGCGCTTGGCCGCGAAGAAAACTCCCATCCTCGCCAAAGGCGAGGAGATTGGCCTGTTCCACGTCGCATTCTGCGACGTAACAAGCCGCCCGACAAAGCAAAAATCTCTCATTATCTCGCAGGCGGCCGGCTGCTAATCGGATTCGTGACCGTCCACGAGCCGCTTGCGGCTCGTATCAAGCCGCGTACTGTGCTGCTCAGACTTTCCGCACACCGAGGCGGCTTGAACATCGCTCCTCTCGCCAAATAAGCAGCTCCATAAGAAAAACCCACCCGATTGGGGGAGGATTCGTGACCGTCCACGTCGCATTCTGCGACGTAACAAGCCGCCCGACAAAGCAAAAATCTCTCATTATCTCGCAGGCGGCCGGCTGCTAATCGGATTCGTGACCGTCCACGAGCCGCAAGCGGCTCGTATCAAGAGGCGTATCATGCAGCCAAAACCCAAGCACACCGACGCCTCTTGAACATCGGTTCGCTGTACCAACAAGCAGCTCCATAAGAAAAACCCACCCGATTGGGAGAGGATTCGTGACCGTCCACGTCGCATTCTGCGACGTAACAAGCCGCCCGACAAAGCAAAAATCTCTCATTATCTCGCAGGCGGCTTGTCATCGGTCCACCCTTTGGTGGACCGCATAAAACAAAGACCACCCCGATTGGGGTGGTCTTTGTTTTATGGAGCTGCTAATCGGATTCGGACCGATGACCTCGTCATTACCAATGACGTGCTCTACCGACTGAGCTATAGCAGCGTCGATACGCTTTCGCGGCGACGAGAGTTATTATAACAGATTGCGCACGCTTTGTCAACCCCTTTTTTAAAATATTTTTTACTTTTTTTTACAAGCCTCGCAAAATTTCGGTTGACAGCCTACTTTTCGTGTGATATAATAATATAGTTAACAACAATTCACTCTTACCGCAATCAAATTTCCACGGAGGTTCTGTCATGACCGAAAATCACGAGCTTCCCAAAACCTACGCCCCGGGCGAGTTTGAGGAACGCATTTATAAAAACTGGTGCGAAAAGGGTTATTTCACCCCCACCATCGACAAGAAAAAGAAGCCCTACACCATCGTCATCCCCCCGCCAAACATCACGGGTCAGCTCCACATGGGTCACGCCCTGGATAACACGTTGCAGGATATCCTCATCCGCTATAAGCGCATGAGCGGCTTCTGCACGCTCTGGCTCCCCGGCACCGACCACGCCTCCATCGCCACCGAGGCAAAGATCGTGGAGGCCATGCGCAAGGAGGGTCTTTCCAAGGAGGATCTTGGCCGCGACGGCTTCCTTGAGCGCGCTTGGGCGTGGAAGGAGCAGTACGGCGGGCGCATCGTTTCCCAGCTGAAGCGCATGGGCTCCTCCTGCGACTGGTCCCGCGAGCGCTTCACCCTTGACGAGGGCTGCTCCGAGGCCGTGAAGGAGGTCTTCTGTCGCCTTTACGACAAGGGACTCATCTACCGCGGCAACCGTATGGTCAACTGGTGTCCCACCTGCGTCACCTCCATTTCCGACGCGGAGGTGGAGTACGAGGACAAGCCCGGTAATTTCTACCACCTGCTTTACCCCGTCAAGGAAACCGGCGAAATGCTGGAGCTGGCCACCACCCGCCCCGAGACCATGCTGGGTGATACCGCCGTTGCCATCAACGCCGAGGACGAGCGCTACAAGCACCTCCACGGCTGCCACGTGCTGCTGCCGTTGGTGAACCGGGAGATCCCCATCGTCTGCGACGAGCATGCCGATATGACCAAGGGCACGGGCGTGGTGAAGATCACCCCCGCCCACGACCCCAACGACTATGAGGTTGGCCAGCGCCACAACCTTCCCATGGTACGCGTCTTTACCTATGACGGTAAAATGACCGGTGCACAGGACAAGGCCGCCGCCGACAAGCTCTTTGAGAAGGGCACCGCCCCCGTGGGCGAGCCCGAGGTGCTGGACTGCGGCAAGTACGCCGGCATGACCACCGCCGAGGCACGCAAGGCCATCCTTGCCGATATGAAGGAGCTGGGTCTTGTGAAGGAGATCGAGCCCCGCCCCCACAACGTGGGCACCTGCTACCGCTGCCATCAGGTGATCGAGCCCATGGTGTCCAAGCAGTGGTTCGTGAAGATGGAGCCTCTTGCCAAGCCCGCCATTGCCGCCGTCCGCGAGGGTCGCACCCGCTTCGTGCCCGAGCGCTTTGAAAAGAACTACTTCCACTGGATGGAAAACATCCGCGACTGGTGCATTTCCCGTCAGCTGTGGTGGGGTCACCGCATTCCCGCCTTCTACTGCGAGGAGTGCGACGAGCTGGTGGTGACCAAGGAGGCTACCGCCACCTGCCCCAAGTGCGGCAAGCCGATGGAGCAGGATCCCGATACCCTTGATACCTGGTTCTCCTCTGCCCTTTGGCCCTTCTCCACTCTTGGTTGGCCGAAGAAGACCGAGGATCTTGACTACTTCTACCCCACCAGCACCTTGGTGACGGGCTACGACATCATCACCTTCTGGGTTTCCCGTATGATCTTCTCCGGTCTGGAATACACCGGCAAGGAGCCCTTTGATACGGTGCTGATCCACGGTCTGGTGCGCGACGCGCAGGGCCGCAAGATGTCCAAATCCCTTGGCAACGGCATTGATCCTCTTCAGATCATCGACCAGTACGGCGCCGACGCGCTGCGCTTTGCCCTTGCCACCGGCAACTCCCCCGGAAACGATATGCGTTTCTCCGACGAGAAGATCGAGGCCGCCCGTAACTTTGCCAACAAGCTCTGGAACGCCTCCCGCTTCGTGCGCATGAATCTGACCATTGACAAGGTAGCGCTTCCCGCCGCCGAGAAGCTCTCCGCCGAGGATAAGTGGATCCTCACCGCCTTCAACAACACGGTGAAGAGCGTGCGCCAATCCCTTGATAACTACGAAATCGGCGTGGCACTCTCCAACCTCTATGACTTCCTCTGGGACGTTTACTGCGACTGGTACATTGAGCTGTGCAAGTCCCGCCTCGCCGCCAAGGAGACCGAGGGCAATCTCATCGCCCAGAACGTGCTGACGTACGTTCTGGTGGGCACGCTGAAGCTGCTGCACCCCTTTATGCCCTTCATCACCGAGGAGATCTACGGGTCCCTCCCCCACGAGGCCGAGAGCATTATGATCGACACCTATCCCGAGGTGGATGCCGCCCTTGATTTCTCCGAGGCCGCCACCCACATGGAGCGCGTGATCGCCGCCATCCGTGCCATCCGCGCCCGCCGCAACGAGATGAACGTGGTGCCCTCCCGCAAAGCGAAGGTGTATATTGCCACCAAGTACGCCGAAAGCTTTGGCAAGGAGACCGAGCCCTTCTTCCAGCGCCTTGCCTCCGCCTCTGAATTGGAGGTGGCCGAGCAGTTTGACGCCGCCGTGATCTCCGCCGACAACGCGGTGCAGATCGTCACCGACGCCGCCACCATTCTGCTGCCCCTTTCCGATATCATTGATACCGAAAAGGAGAAGGCGCGCCTCACCGCCGAGCTTGCAAAGCTGGATGCGGACATCGACCGCGCCGAGAAGAAGCTCTCGAACGAGGGCTTTGTGGCCAAGGCCCCTGCCGCCGTGGTAGAGGGCGAGCGCGCGAAGCTCCAAAAGCTCCGCGAGAACCGCCAAGGCGTTGCCGAGGCACTGGCGAAGCTGGGTTGATATCATCACGAATAAGTTAAAGCACAAAGACCACAGAGCCTTTATCTGTGGTCTTTGTATTCTTGTACTCTCATATAAAAAACACATTAGCGATAAACGAGGAACACAAATGATCCCCTACAACAAAAGTCTCGTATCAAATGCAAAACATTTGCGTAAAAATATGACGCCCGAAGAAAGACATTTGTGGTATGACTTTTTCAAAAAATTACCTTTTTGTGTTAGGCGTCAGCATAACATTGAAAATTATATCGTTGATTTTTACATAGCAGAAAAGAAGATTGTGATTGAGATAGATGGAAGACAGCATCGGTTGCCCGAGCACAAAGAAGCGGATGCAAAGCGTGATGCCGATTTAGCGGTTTGGGGCATCACCGTCCTACGCTATTCCAACGACAGCATACGAAACCATTTCAACGCCGTTGCGGAAGATATTTTAAGCAAGCTTGACTTGAATTTTTCTGATTTGAAGCCTTAAGGCGACACCTCATCCTAAGAATGCGGAGCGTTCTTTGCTGGTGGAGCCGCTTCGCGGCGACACCTCATCCTAAGAATGCGGAGCGTTCTTTGCTGGTGGAGCCGCTTCGCGGCGACACCTCATCCTAAGAATGCGGAGCGTTCTTTGCTGGTGGAGCCGCTTCGCGGCGACACCTCATCCACCACTTCGTGGTCCCCCTTCCCCCACTGGGGAAGGCTAAAATTAGCACGCTTCGCTATAGATGAAATGGGTTAAAAAATCATTCTGCAACGAATAGGTAGAGGTTTCATATTTTGGCGCAAACAATTCTAAAGCCTTCCCCAGTGGGGGAAGGGGGACCGCGTTAGCGGTGGATGAGGTGTCAAAAAACTTAGGACATCAGTTTTTTCGGTTAACGATCAAAAAACGAGCGCATCACACGATGCGCTCATTTTTCGTCTTCAATATAAACCAAAATATCCTCCACCCGACAATCAAGGAAACGGCACAGATCGTCCAGCGTTACCGTGCTGATGGGCTTATGACTCACTCTGCCCCTTGACAATGATACATATCTGTCGAAAAATGAAGCGTTGTGTCGTACGGTTGTTTTGAATTTTTTCACAGATATATTGAAAAATGGCGCGGAGTATGTTATAATTTGTTTGTCACATAAAATCCAATAGATTTTTCTCAGAGAAAGCTCTCTTTTATAGAGGGTTTTGTTTCCTATACCAAGATTGTCCAACCAAACGAATTCAGCAAAAACGCGAATTCCAAACCGGTTGGACGATATAGGGTTTTCTCTGTATTTTCATTGGGTTTTGTGTGACAACAATCGGAGTTTGCGTTTTTCGGTGCGTACGGCTTCGGTTGTGCGCACTTTTTTGATTTGAGGTGAAAGGTTATGGAGCAGGTAGGCATTCAATCGGAAATTGATCATTTGGGTAGAATTCATATTCCCAAAAAGATTCGGGAGTTGTACGCGCTGGGAGAGAACGTGGAGCTGGTGCTCACCGAGGACGGCGTGTATATCCGCAACCCTCTCTACACCCTGACCCGGCGTGAAGAGACAACATAAATATAGCAAAAGGGGCTGAGCCACGTTGTGGTACTCAGCCTCTTTTGCTTATGATTTCAGTCGAGGGAGCTCACACCCGCACGAAGTCCATCAGGTCGTATTCGGTGAGGCCAAGGGGCTCAAAGCACTCCGCTACGTCCAGGATCATCTTCATTTCCGCCATACCGTGGCCGTCGGAGCCGAAGGTGAACTTGCACCCGCACTCCTTGGCAACGCCCCACATCCGGCGGGACTGCTCGTTTTTGGCGCGGTTGTTGATCTCAAGGCCGATGCCACGCTTTGCGGCCATCTCAAACAGCTCACCGAATGTGTTATCGGAGATACGGCTCATCATTTCGTTATGATAGCCGGCAGAGCCCACGGGCTGGAAGGGGTGCGCCACGGAAACGGGAATGAGGTTGCTGTAGCTCTTCAGCGTTTCGTTGTTCATGAGGCCCCGGAAGCTCTCCACCATAAAATCGGCGGTGTGCTGCACGTAATCCGACACCTTTTCTCCCATAAAGGGCTCCAGCTCTTTTTCGGGGTAGCCGGCGGCAAGGGCGGCGGCGCGGGCAGGCGAGATGCCCTCAATGCCGGCAAAAACCTTTTCGAGATTTTCACGGGCGCGTTTCACGTCCTCGGTAACGGGCATGACGAAATTGCGCATATGCACGTGGGTGTGGGGGATCAGCAGGTAATCCAGCTGCAGCGCCGCCTCCTTGCCCATGCCCAGCACGTCGTACATGCCGCAATACTCGGTTTCGGCACCGATGAGGATCTTGATGCCGTGGGTATCCTCGGGGATCTGATTCTTGATCTGCATCTGGAAGGTCATGCCCTGCCGCTGGTAAAACCCGGAGGGGGCGGGCAGTGGGATGCTTTCATCCCAGGTATGATTGGAAAAGCCCATCAGCTTCAGCCCCAGCTTTTCCCCTTCCAGAATCATATTTTCAACGGTGGCTTGATTATCATGGCAGCAGGTGGAAAGATAGTTGTGCAGATGCACGTCCTGTAAAACCTTCATGATTCGTTCTCCTTTGCGCTTTCGGGCGCCGCTTGGCGCTGTATTCAAGCCCATTATAAGAAATTTCACCCGCAAAGTCAAGCCTTTGCGGGTGATTTCGTTTATTTTTTCGCCTTGACGTACTCGCCCTCGCGCAGACCGGGATATTTTTTGTCCAGATACGCTTCACGGTAGGGGTTGACGCCCTCTGGCACCTCGGTGGGCTCGTGGGGCAGGAGCCAGCTCTTTTTATAATAGAAGGGATTGTGGAACAGATTTTCGATGCGCTTCGTCTTCTCCAGCGCGTTCATGCAGGCGCGGATACACCCACGCGCGCCGCAGATGGCATAATAGCCGGTGTGCTTTTTTACGTAATCGTAATAATTTATGACCTTTTCGCCCGGCTTTCGCCACCACTGACCATCTGCCATGGTGTAGGTCATAATATAGGCCTCCTCCTCGGTCATTTCGGTGTTGCGCACCTCCAGCGCCATATTGGGGAACTCCTTTTTCAGGAAGGGTGAGCACTCGTTATTGAGGCCGTGATGGGAAAGGGTGCAGCGACCCATGCGCACGTCGGCGTACCAGATCTGCTTTTCGCCGTTGAAGTCTACGTAAAGGCGCTCGTCCTTGTTTTTGACGGGTGGCACGGCGTTGCCGGGGCACTCCCGCACGCAGGCGCCGCAATGGAGGCAGATATCGCCGGTGTCAAGAATGGGATCGGGCTCCAGCTCCGCATCGGTGAAGATGAGCCCAAGGCGCACGCGGGGGCCGAACTTTTTGGTAAGAAACACCTTGGAGTAACCAATCTCGCCAATGCCGCAGCCGGCAGCGATCACGCGGACGCTGCAGACCACGTCGGGCGGGAGCTTGCCCTCGGCCACCGGCTCACGGGTGGTACCGTTGCCCTCCGGTACGGCGGGAAAATGAGGCACGGCCTCGTAGCCGTGATCCTCAATAAAGCAGCAGAGCTCGTAGGAAAGGTGTGGGCGAAAGAGGGTATTCAGCTTGTTATAGGAATAGAAGGTATAGTTATGCCAATGGGTGCCCTCCTCGATGCCGCGATAGGTGCCTCGCGGAATGCGCATGGCCACGGCAATGACGGATCTTGCCTCCGGAAAAATGCTTTGGGGAGCCATGAGCTTGGGCGCACCGGCAAAGCGCTCGATATTGCCGATGGCAATGCAATCAATGCCCAGCTCCGCAGCCCGCTCCTTGATCATTTGGGAAGTCAGCTTCATACTCACCTCCGGCCGATCTTCTTCGGCCCGATGACCCACGCCTCACGCTTGCGGAAGGCGTTTTCAAACTTGTTGCCAAGCACGCCCGCCTCCTCCAGGGAGGCAACGCAGGTGCGGTTGCAGAGCGCTGCCATACGGTCGGGCTTACCCGCGCGGGAAAGGCGGTTGGGGCAGGCACCGTTCTTGCAGCTGTTGCAGGCCTCAAAGTCCACGTCGGCTACGGTCATTTTCTTGCCACAGATCTCGATTTCCTTGGTGTACGCAGGGTCGATGGCACCGAAGGGGCACGCGGCGGCGCATTTGCCGCAGCCCGTACAAACGTGGCCCTCAAAAATGGGAGTGGCAGGCAGCTCCGCGTCGGTGATCACCATATGGAAGCGCTGGCGGCTACCGAACTGCGGGCTCATAAACAGGCCGCTGAAGCCGATCTCGCCAAGGCCGCAGGCCACGGCGGCATAGTCAAAGTCCGGATAGACGTTGGGAGCGGGGCGGCCGTCGGCCACAGGAACGCCCTGGGGAGCATTGGCGGGATCGTTGGGGAACAGGGGGCAGGCCTCCCATCCCTCATCCTCCAGTACGCGGGTCAGATTGTAGCAGGCAAGGGCGAGGAACTCATCCTCCAGCCAGTTGCAGCCAAACATGCGGTAATCACCGAAGTTGGTGCCCTCCTCAACGCCACGCAGGGTGCCGCGACAGACGCGCTTGCCCAGCATGATAACGGTTTTGCCCTCCGGGAAAATGGAGAAGGGATTGTGCTGCGGGTCGACACCCGCAAAGCGATCGCGGCCGGCAAAGCCAATGAGGTCAATGCCCTCCTTTTTGACGGCAGCGGTGATCAGATCAGCCAAATGTTGCATAGGGAAAATTTGCTCCTTTCCATATAGTTGCACGTTCATTGTAACACGCGGCCATACCGCACTGCAACAACAAAAAATAATATTCTTTAGGATTTCGAAACAAATCGCATTGACATTTACAGATTTTTTTGATAAAATATTAAAAAATCGAAAGAGAGATGCCATGATGCTGTCTACACCCATTTTGGAGCGCGTGCAGTTTATGCGCACCGATTATCAGAAAAAGCCTCTGGTGTCCGTGGCGGGGCGCCCCCTTCACTCCCTCACCCTGCGCAAAAGCGGCAAAGTGATGCTGGCCGGTGGTGGGGCGCTCTTCACCTCCGAGGCGGGCTCGCTGACCTACGTCCCTGCCGGATGCGACTATCATACGGAGATCCTTGAGGACGGCTTTATGTACACCATGCATTTCTATGCGCAGTCGCCGCTTTTGGACGTGCCCGCCACAGTGACGCCGCCTTTTTCCTTGGCGCTGGAAAATCTGTTTTCCGGTGCGGTGACACATTACGCCGCCAGCGGGTGCGATCTTACCACCTTCTCCTTCGCCTATCAGCTGCTGTCCGCCGCGTATCCGCTCTTCACACCGGAGCAGCGATTCCCTCCCCGACGGCTGCGGGAATGTAAAAAATTTTTGGACGATCATTTCGCCGACAGCACCCTGCGCGTGAGTGCGCTGGCACAGCGGTGCGGCATCAGCGAGGTCTATTTCCGGCAGGAGTTTAAGCGCTTCTACGGTAAAGCGCCGCTGGAATACCTGAAGGAGCGGCGGATCGAGCTGGCGAAAATGCTACTGGATACCGGCCTCTATACCGTCACCGAGGTGGCCTTCCGCGCGGGCTTTGAAAATTCCAGCTATTTCTCGGCCGAATTCCGCCGCATGGTGGGCAAAAGCCCCAAAGAATACCGCGACGCGTGAATGTGGGGGAATTTATGGAAATTTGTGGGGGAGGGCGGCCTTTTGTCAAAAGGCCGCCCTCCCCCACACCCCCTCCCACCCAAAACCTTTTGAAAAAAGGGATATCGCACATCGCGGGTAGACGGAACGATAGTGTCGCTTTGTTCGACAAGCTTTTTGTGGCAAGTTTTGATCAAACTTTTTCAAAAGTTTGCGGGTGTGGGCAGCGCCCACAAAAAGGGCGTTTCTTTTTGATAACTTTTTCTTTGCGCCTGCGGTATCAAAGAAAAAGTGGGCGGGGAGTCTGATGTTGCCATGCGGCGATGATATCAAATCCGGCAATAAATTGTTAATGCTAAAGCTCGACACCTCATCCGTCAGCCGTCAAGCGGCTGCCACCTTCCCCCGCTGGGGAAGGCTTTGGAATTGTTTGTGCTAAGATAAGAATCTGCTTGCTTATCCACTGTAGGATGATTTTCTCACTCATTTTATCTTAGCGAAGCGTACTAATTTTAGCCTTCCCCAGTGGGGGAAG
>SVTA01000022.1 GCA_015064005.1 Oscillospiraceae bacterium | reverse complement strand
TGACCGTCTTACCTTGGGGTTATCGTAGTTGAGATTACCCTCAACGCCTCTGTAGAAGTCAATGGTCTGACGGTCAGAGGTAAGGCTGTAGAAGCCGAAGGTAGTGGCGTCCATGGGTGCCTGACATCTGGTCACGCGGATCTCCTGCAGGATGGACTGGGAGTTGTCCAGTACCGCGCTGGTGCCGATCTTTTCGGTCTTTCCAAGGGCGTAATGGCGCAGGATGACCGTGTCGAGGCAGTTTTTCAGGCTGATGTTTTCCTGACGCAGGTAGATGGCAGAGCCGTCCTCGGTGATGTGATCGATCTCGTACTCCGAGTTGTTATAGATCAGGCTCTGGCCCTCCACGTACTCCAGGTGCACGCGGGAGGCAAAGGTATCCAGCTTGCCGATCACCTCGTCGTTTAAGCGCAGCTCAACGCGGCGGTTGCAGTTCAGGAGTCGGTCAAAGATATCCTTGACTCTGTTGAAGATGATGGATTTCTCCATGTAGGTGGAGAAGCCGTTGTTTCTGGTGGAATCGACGATGATGTAGAAATTCTTGGCCTTTTTACCTACGCTGTTGTTGATGCAGCTTTTTCTCTCCTCCTCGGTGGTATAGCTGTCGCTGTCGCAGATGCCCGCAACAAGATAGGCAGCCAGCTCACCAAGGCGAAGCTGCTCGGGGTCACGGCCCTCGATCAGATTTCTGCAGAAGGCGCTGGAGATGGTGTCCTTGCGCTCAATGGCGGCCTTGATCACGTTCCGCACCCGCTGCTCAAAGGTGGATACGGGCATGCCGACCTCAAAGGTCGCGTCACAGAAAATGCGGACAAGGCTGAGCTTATGGCGCTCTACGTGCTCGGTGACACGGGGCTGAATAAAGGAGAAGCGGTTGATGTGATCCTCGGTGATGGCCTTGGAGGCGAAATACTCGCGAAGCATATAGGGCTTCGAGAGAATATGCACCACTGATTTTTTCCGGCCACGGAAGCGCATGCAGGCGTAAAGCGCGGCGGAAAGGTTGCATTTATCGTCGGAATAGACCATATAGTTGACGTCAACAACATCCTTGTAGAAATTATTGATCTCAACGTTATGGCGCGCCAGGATGTTGCGCTCCGCGTGCTCGATCGGCGATTCGGTGATCAAGCGGACGCCATCAACACCGTGCAGGCAGGCCTGCTCCGCGATGATGGTCTCAAGGCAAGCACCCTTCTGGCCGCTCTTGTTGTAGATACGGTGTTTTTTGCTTTCCTTGTTCCAAAGCACACAGGAGCTGGGCTCATTCTCCTTGGCGCTGGAGAAGGAGAGCACCTTATCCACGCAGAAGAATCTCGGTAAGCTGCCGGCCGCAAAGCCCTTCAGCAGGTTCAGCGTCAGGAAAACGAAGCGGATCCTGCCCTCGGTGGCGTTTTTGAGGCGCGTTGCGACGATGGGACAAAGATAACCGTCAAGAGAGATGAGCTTGTCGGCATCAATGAATACGGCGTTGCATACTTCCTCGAAGAAATCGGGATGTCGCTCGGCAATATCGTTGACGATGAAGTCCTCGGGAGTGGCAATCAGGACGTCAGCCTGCTCCAGGCGCTCGTCTGCCGTATATACACGCCAGGTCGCCTTGGGGCTGGAGCCTGTCATCTTCATCAGTCGGTCGCTGATATAGGTGCGCAGCGTTTCCTTCTCTGCGGGGTTGGAAACCACAAACACCAGTCGGGCGCCCGACATCAGTCTGATATAGGTATAGGTAATGAGATATTCTCCGGCCTCGGAGTAGAAGGAGGCGGGGAAATAGGCGTGCTCCTCGTTGTATATGGCGTCAAGGAACTCCATATAGCTTTGCACGACGTGCCCGGAGGCCTTCTTCATCTGGGCCTTGATGTAATCCAGCGCGCTCTTATACATCACGCTGGTGCAAACGTACTCGGGCATTTCATCCGACTCTACCTCGGGGTAGTAGCGCAGATAATGCTCAGTATCGAAGCGCTTTCTGATCTCACCAAGCAGCTTGCGGATCTCCGCGTTGCGCTTGATGTCTTCAATCTTCTCGTTTTCCTCGTTCTTATGCTCTGCCAGCTTATGATCCTTGATGGGAAGGTCAAAGCAGTTGCAGATCTCGCGGATCAGCAGAACGGAAAGGAAGGGGTACATATACCAATCGCCGATGCTCATCGTGTTGATGAGGAAATCGTAGAAGGGCATAGGGAACTCAAAGAAGCAGGAGAGCAGCACTGCCGTGAAGAACAACGCATAGGACAGGAACACCAAAGTCGTGAAAATGTGCAGAATGGATCTGGTTCGGAATACCCATCCCTTCGCGTATTCAAAGTCGTCGCCCTCATAGAAGAGCGAGAAGAACCAGGTCACAAACTTGTTGCGCTGGCGGGGCAGCTGCTCGCCCTCTTTTTTGCCCTCTTCGGCGTCTTTTTCGTTGTCCTCGATCTTCTTGATGTCATCCAGCTTGGTGTGCTCAAAGAGAGGAATTCTGCGCTTTTTATGCTTTTTGGTGCGCTCCTCGCCTGTTTCACCCTCGGTGTCGGCGGTCTTCTTGCGTCTTTTCTTTTTCTTGCCGAAGATCGCGCGAAGCAGACCCACCTCACGCACTCTTTCCGGGAAATCAATCAGAAACTTTTTCGTGAAGGATTTGAAGAAAAGGAAGGCATAAATGGCAATGAGATTGACCAAAAGCACCTTGATGGCAAGAATGATGTAGTCGATCTGCGAATTGAGCGCGCCTACCGTGTTCTGCATCAGCTTTGCCACAAAGGGAATGGAATACAGGAACGCGGAGAGTCTGTCAAACAGCTTGAAAATAATGGCAAGTGCGATGATCTCGGCTAACGCGATGAAAAAGAAGATGATATTTCTGCGATGCTTGGGCGCTTCGTATCTGAGTCTTCTCGCGGGGAACAGCCGTCCGATTTTTCCCTTGAAGAAAATGAAGGGATATACGAGAAGCAGCACGATCGCCAGCGTTAAGGCGATTTTAATAGCTACCTGCATGATCAATCACTTCCTTTCTTGGGAAACATTTTTTCAATGGTTTCAACAGAGAATACGTGGTATATCTTGTTGACCTTATCCTGAACGGGCTTGCCGAAGTCCAGCTCACCGTCAAGAGATTCCAAAAGGGTGAACTTAGGCTCAACGTCCAGGTTGTTGAGGATACTGCTCAGGCAGTCCTCCAGCTTTTCCAGCATTTCTCTATGCAGGGCAATATTGTGCTCCTTGGCAATGTTTGTGGCATAGATCTGCTTGATTTGTCTGATGTCGTATCGCTGCTGCTCGATGGCGATCAGATCCTTCTCGTATTTGCGTCTGATGGCGGAGAAGGCGTAATTTTCCTTGGCAAGGCACTCGATGTAGCATTTTTTCAGAAGCAGCTTGCTTTGGTTCATTTTTCGCATCAGTGGAACCATCTGCAGGAGTACTGCCAGTACAAACGTGCCCGCAAACACTCCCGTCATATAAAGGCCGAGTGCGGTAGACGAAAATACCGTAGACCGATAGGAGGTCAGCTGGAAAACAATATAGGGAATGATCATTGCCGCCACGGCAAGGATCATAAATATGATGTCACCAATGATGTTGCGATTCAGACAAGCCTTCGCGTTTTTATACTGCTTGTAGGCAGCATCCGCGTTTTTACGCTCCTCGCTGAAATCCACCTTGATGTATTCGGAGGAGAGGATTCTTTGGAAGAGGTTGGAGATATCCTTCTGCTTCTCGTTGATGATGTGGTTGTATTCCTCCTTGGACGGGCACTGGGGAGTGGTCTTGAGCAGACCGGAATTCTTCAGATTGTTGAATTCCTCCTTGGAGCTTGCTTCCTTTGTGCCGTCGCGCTTGGAAAGATATTCGGTCATGACCTCGTCAAAATCCCGCCGATTCTTTTCGGTGAGAGAGGCAAGATCTCTGTCGGTGATCTCGCCAACCTTGGAGTAGAGCAGCTCAGCGGAGGGGTTTTTGCCCTTCTGCGCCCGCCTGATCAGTGATCTTTGCTTGGAGATATACTCCTTGGCGGTTTCCTCGCGCGGGATGCTGTCTCTCTTGGAAGAGTCGATCTGCGTGAGCTGGTAAAATTCGATCTCACTTGATTTGGCAAGCGCCTTTGCGGTATTCACCTTGCTCCAGGACTCCTCCAGGACCTCCTTGAGCACGTTGGAGTCCAGGTGGAACACCTCCATATCACCCTCGCAGGATGATAGCTCTTCGCGTTCGTACATACGGATGAGGTAGAGCGAGAGGGAAAGGGTATCCAGAGCCGCGCGGGAGGGGCCGCCGCCGTAGGGCACGATGTAGTAGTGCCGTTTCAGATCCATTCTCAGTGCCTGACGGTTGCAGAATGCCTTCCAGAATTGCGTAAAGGTCATTTCCGAGGCGCCGTACGGATAATCGGAAAGCTTGAATTTCAAGCTGACGTCGGGGGTGCAATACAGCGTAAAGGAGGTGTAGAACACGTCGTTTACCTGCATGAACTTGCCGTCAAAGCTTCTGTCCTCGGTGGTACTGACCAGCAGCTCCTTCAGGATATGCGCCAGCGCATCCTCGTCCATCTGATCGTAATTGATCTCAACGACCGCCTTGTTCTCGTGGTCTTTTTCCGTAAACGAGAAGGTGAAAACGTACCGGTAAACAAACTCCTCGTCCTCCTCAACGAGGCGCAGATCGTAATCCATCGTCACGTTGCCAAGGGTGCAGTGCTTGTTGAAAAGCTTCTTGATGGCGGGGGCGCTTTCCTCAATAAAGATGTTGCCAATGTGCATACCGTCGCCGTAGATCAGATGCTCGTTGGGCTCAGCGTCCCGCACCGTCCACTTCGAGGACAGGGGGATGGATACCACAACGTCAGAGCCCTGCCAGGTCATGTTGAGCTTGTGCCATTTTTCAATCGGGCGGCATTTGATCTCGGCGATATCGGGATACTCCTCCGCCGTGCCGGACTTGGACGGGATCCGCTTCACGGCCTTTGCTGCCGCGTCACGCGCTCTGCGCTCCTCGTTGGTATAGGTGTGGAAGGGCTCGTCGCCGGAAAGGATCTTTTTCAGCTGGCCGTTGGCGTTTTCAAAAAGATCGAAGCGCTCGCTTTTTTCATTTTGAACGTAATATACCTCAAAGTCTGCGGCGTAAAGATCCTTCTTTTCCAGGTATGCAACGAGGTTATCCATCAGATATACCTCTATGTATGGCATATAGATGCTGAGATCTACGCCCGGATCCTCTACAAAGTCCGTTCGGCCGTAAGGCTTTCTGACCTTGTCAAAATTGTAGAAATCCACAATGACCGCGACGCGAAAGTGCTCCGCGCCCAGCACATTCTGCTTTTCGAATATGCTTTGCGCGCAGCTCTGGATCTCATCCAGCGAGCAGTGCATCCAGCGAATTTTATTATATCCTGTGATCTCAAAAAGGGTACTGCTATCAAACGTTTTGTTTTCGGACGTGTTGATGACGTAGGTTAGCATGTTTGTTCCTTTCCATGTGTTTCTGAGCTGTTACGGAGGCGTTGCTCCGTGCTCAGATCTCGTAATTTTTAAATTCGAGAGGTGGCTCGAATTTAAGCAGGCAAGCGCCGTCGTTCAGCCATTTTACCAAGGTCTTTGCCCGCTCGCCCTTTGCGGTCTTGATCAGCTTGGTCATCAGACCGTCCACCAGGGCGTTGTATACCAATCCGGTTTTTTCATCCAGCTGCGCACTTCCGTTTTTGGCGATGGTCAGCACGGAGCTGCGGACTGCCCCGGCCAGTGCGTCGGCAAAGCCGGATACCTCAAGGGATTTGGCGCTGTAAAACCGGATGAGCAGGGTGGAAAACGTCTCGTAAAGCTTTGTCATCCTGTCGCTTTTGGCAATGGCCGCGGCAAATTCCTTGTGGTTGGCAAAATGAGCGCCGAGGCTGTATCTTTCCTCAAACAGCGCCGTATATTCCGCCGCCGCCCGCTCCGTCATGGCGGGATGGGAATATGCGAACGAGAACAGCTCCTTGGCCTGCTTTTCGCCCACCGCCTTGCCGTTTACCGTGACGGGCGTTGATTCGCCGTCCACGTAGGCAAAATAGATCTCGCCCAGCTCCTCGTGCTTTGCAAGATAGATCTCGCCCGAAATCAGGCCGTAAAGCACAGCCTTGGCAACGGCATGCTCGTAATTTTCCCTTGCCACGGGGGAGATCATCGGCAACGGCATACCGTCACGGCGGAATATCAGATCCGGGATCCACATTGCCGTGGAGCGCAGAGCCGCGGTAGCCTTTGCTTTTTTGTAGGCGTTGTATGCGGTGGCCTCGCGGGAGGTTTCATTAAAGGTTTCAAAGAGATGCGGGAAGACGTTTGACGTTCTGCGTCTGATCCAGAATTCTCCGTCGTCTATGCGGTCGGAGAAGGTGGCGACGCCGCGGTATTCTCCCGCGTCATACATCTTTCTCTCAAAGAAGTCGCGGGGCTCGCAGCCGTCAAACCGATCAGGGTGCTCGGCCACGGTATCCCATACGCCCTTGGAGAAGATGGCGGTGGTGGTGTTCTTGACGTTGCGCCTTTCGGGATGATCGCCGTCGCGGATGATGCGAAGCGGGGAGAAGCGCTCTCGGAATATTCTGCCGAAGCTGAGGCCGGAGTCGCCGAACGTGCCGTTCATCGAATCCAGCGCCGCGATCAGTACGTTCTTTTGCAGCTTTTCCTCATAGTAGCGGGATCCCTCGAAGCGTGCGGCATACAGCTGCTCAACCTTTTCGATCACAGCATCCGCACCCTTATTCCCCGATACGGCATCCAGGAAGATGCGGCCAAGAGCCTCATCGTCCGCGCCGACGGCGGCGGTATCCTGACTGTACAGGGCGGCATATTCGCCATAGACGGTTTTTTTCTCGGTCTCGCCGGTGGCCACGTTGATCAGCAGGCTGGTATCGGCGCCGCCGTTGATGGCCGCCAGCTTCACGTCGACTGCCATATCGGCCAGCCGTGTCGCCAAGGAATCGGCCAGGCGACGGTATTTCTCGATCAAGGAGCCTACCGCAGCAAGCGCCTGCGTGTATCGAATGCACCTTGCGGCATCACGGATGCGGGTATAGACCTGCTCCAGATCGCTCATGAATTGCTGGTCGTCATCGGCGAGCTTCTGGTGCATTTCCTCCAGCGTGACGAACTTGAACACCCGGTCGCCGTCATTCAGCAGATATTTTTTGTTGGAGCGGCTCTTGTGAAGGATCAGATCGGGGTCGTCGGGGATATTGTCCGAAAGCAGGGCGATGAATCGCTTCTTGCCGGCCTTGGCGTATTTGCTCTCAAAGCCTGCCTCGTCTACCATTAGCGCGATGGTGGAAAGCTTTTCGCCCGCACCAAGCATTTCCACAAGCGCGGGACGCTCGCATACCGTTCTACGCTTCAAATATTTATATACAAGGCACAGGCGCAGTAGCGCAAAGCCGGGGTGCAGCGCCTTGCCGTCCGGCGTGAGCGCCACCGCGAGGGCGGAAAGCTCGCCATCGGGGGCCAGCAGCGCATCTGCAAATGCGTCGGCGCCGCGGTGCAGCATCTCCTCAAGCTTTGCCACCAGCGCCTCCAGCATGGCCTCGGTCTCCGCGGCATGCGCCAGCAGACGCGCGCGTCTTTCCTTGGCGGGGAGGGGCTTTTCCTTTTTCTTGGGATCCTGTTCCTTGGGCTTTTCCTCGGATTGGACGATCTCAACGAGGCTGTCAAGCTCGTCACAATCGAGGGTTGCGTCCATCAGATCGCAAAGCTTGTTCATCCGGCTCCGCACGTCGCCCGCGAAATCGTCCGTCCAGGGGGCGGCGGGCTCCGCGTCCGCGGGAAGCTCCGTCACTCTGCCAAGCAGGGCGTCGGCACAGCCAACGTCCTCGATCTGCGCTTTGGCGCGATGTATGAAGGAGTCGCAGTACTGCTCGATCTCGTCAACGTCCTCGCGCGAGCGAAGGGAGCGTGCCTCTATCGAGCGCTTTTTCATGTCCGCCTTGGCATCCTTGTGCAGGGCGGTGATTTCACGGTTCAGTGCTGCCTCGGTTTGCAGCTTGGATATATATTTGGTAATGCAATCGGGCGCGTAACGCACCTTGGTGAGCGCGATGCCCTCATAAATTGCATTGCTTGTCTTCTCGGTTGTATTGTTGTCCTCCTCAAACCCTTCCATATATTTACATACGGAGATGAGAAGATCGGATATGATGCTGATGTGCGCGCTGACCGAGTTGACGCCCGGTGCACGCTCGAAAATAATGACCTTGTCAAACGGTGCACGCGCCGGATCACGGAATTTGTCCTTTTCCGTGTCAAAGAGGATGCCGCACGCGGCTTTTTCGTGCCCGATGCGGAGATCAATGGGCGGGTGCTGCTTCCCGTCGTCGCCAAGCGCCGCAAGGTTGACGGCGTTCAGCTCGCAGAGTGCCGCGTAGGCGTTGGCGTGCGCCTTGACTCTCTGCTCGGCGGAGAGGGTGTTTTCGTATATTTCGGGCATCACGAGGATGCAGTCCGTGGACAGAATGCGGGCGCCGAGGCCCTTGAGGTATTGCTTGACGTAAAGGGTAAGCGGCAGAAAGAGGCCGGAGCCCGTGCCGCCGACGGCGGAGGCAACAACGTGCAGCTCAATACCGTCCTCCCCCGAAAGCTCCGCGATGGCGTTCAGCTCGGCGTGAAATCTTTCGAGAGGCTTTTTGGCGGTGAGGAAATCGAAAAACGAGATCAGCGATTTGGCTCTCCAGAGATTTGCTCCCGTGCTCATGGAAAGGCGTCTGGCAAATTCGGTACCGTCCCGCTCCCAATCGCAGGGAAACAGCTCGCGCACCCAATCGTCGCCAAGCCGTTCCACGGCATCCGCAAGGCTACCGTCGCTGATCATGGGCACTCTATGGGAAAGCTCTACGTCCGCAAAGGCACGCACGTCCGTATCCACGGCAAAAGCATGGGTGCTGACGCTGTCGCTCTGCATTCCGTTCAGAAATGCTTCAGAAACGTTGCATCCGGTCTGCCCGATACCAAGCAAAAGGATCTGTTTTCCCATAGTGATTTTCCTCATTTCTACTGTAATGTGCTATGTGTCCTTCGCTACGGCACGTCCGCGCCCCCGAAGGGGCGGGACGCGCGTAGCGCGACACGGTTGTCGACGTCAAGTGGGATCAATCGTTCTTGTCGTCGCTCTTGTCGGACTTTTCGGAGACCTTCATGCCGTTTTTGATGCAGTCAAGATATTTCTTGACCTCTGCGGTGGGTGTGAAGGGAGAGTCGATGCAAACGTTGCCCTTATCATCCATAGGCGTGTCATCGGAGATGGTCTTGAAGGCGCCGGACTGGTTGAGCCAGAGGGTGAACAGGTTGAAGAGCGCGTAGCACTCGGGGCCGGCGGCGCAGATCTGCTTGCTGGTGGACAGGGTTTCGTAAACCTTGCCCAGCTGCTGCTTGTAAACCTGGATGAAGCGCTCGGGGGTGTTCTGCGGGCTGGTTCTGTAGCCACAGAGCTTGAAGAAGGTGTCGTAGAGAACGTCTACGATTCTCTCGGCGTCATCACAGTCGCGGCCGATCTCCTCGCTGGTCTTGATCATGTACGCAAACTCAAGGGCGGTGGGGCCGTCTCTCTTCACGGAAACGATCTTGGAGCCGTCGAGCTTGGGCTTCTTGGCACCCTCGGTGTTCTTCGTGGAGGGATCGTTGTAAAGCTTCTCGGTCAGCGTCTGCATGAAGGAGGTTCTCGTAAGGGCGCTCTCGAGATTGATGATCTCACCGGGATTCTCGCTGGCAAGGCTGGGCAGAAGGTTCATCTGACGGAGGATCTCTCTGTCGAATGCCTCGCTCCACTCCTCAACGATCTCGTCCTCGTTTCTGATCCAGGACATGATCTGGGCGATGTTCTTGTTATTGATCCATCTGCCCTCGGTATCCGTGATCTTCTTGTTGTTGTGGCAGAAGAAGAACTGGGAATCACCGATGCCGCTCTTGTAAACGATGTGCTCCTTCTGGAAGCCGTAAAGCAGAGCCTTGACGACCTTGATATCGCACTCCTTCTCCTTCTCCTCGTTCATGAAGGGCAGGTTGCCTCTCTTGTGGAGGTTGTTGCCGAGGTGGGGGTTCCACATATCGGTGCCGTACTTCTTGAAGTTGTTGATGGCCAGCATGTAGTTGCGGAAGTATACGTTGTCATCGCCCAGCTCGTTGAACTTTGCAATGCGCAGAGGCGTGATGTCCATAATTTCGCCGGTGCAGTAAAGAACCTGATCGGGCATGGTGGAAACGATGGAAACGCGCGCGGAGTTGTTGCCGGAGTATCTGCGGATGAACTCCTCAGCCACAGCCTTGAGCACCTTGCTTTCCTTGGTCTGGTCAGCGGGCAGGGAAATGTTCAGCTCGTCTGCGTGCTTCTTGATGTATCTGGCGGTTTCCTTGGACATCATGAACACAACGATGTTGGAGGGCTTCACGAGATCGCTTTCGCTCTCGTTGGGATCCAATCTGATGGAGGGAGTAGCCAGCTCCTGTGCGGTGGCAAAGCGGCTCTTGAGCGACTCGACGAAGGACTTGTCGCCGGGCTTGCCGTGGGTGTTGGCAACCATGGCCTCGACCACGTTGTAGTTGGCGATCTTCTCAAACTCCTCGTTCTTGGAGAGGAAGCTGCGGTATGCCTTCACCATGCTGGAGAACAGGGAGCGGTAGGTGGAGGAATCCTTCTCGTTGAAGGAATTGTCGGAGGCGTACTCCGCGGCGGCAGAGTTGTAAACGCTCTCAAATACGCCACCGCCCACGATGTGGTCGGTTTCAAAGAGCTCGGCGTCGGTTACGGGGCCGCCGTCGGTTACGATGGTCTTGTAGATGTAATCCTTGTCCTCGCCGGTGGAGAATACGTTGATCACGGAGTCGACGGTGCCGGCATCCTTGCGGTAAGCGGTCTTGGTCTGATCGATCAGATCCTCCTTCTCTTTGTCAAATCTCTTGAAGAAGCTGCGGTACTTGGCGATGACGATATCCAGCTTTCTTTCCACCTCGGCGTACACTCTCACCAGCAGCTGGTTGTTGGCGCCAATGCTCAGGGCGTCCAGCACGCGGGAGGCGTCCTGATGTACAGCCTCAAGGTCGGCCACGGTGTTGGTGCGGCCCTTGGGTGCGTAATCAAAGTCATCCTCACGGTTGATGATGTCCTTGAAGCGCTCCTCGCCGGCAGCAACGTATGCGCTCTTGCCCTCTACCTCGGTATCGTCGCCCTGAGTGAAGACCAGCAACTCCTCGGGAATCTCCTCTACGTTTCTTCTCTTGAGATCCTCCCATTCCTTAACGGCCTTGGGCTTCTTCTTGGCGATCTGAACTCTGAGCATGCAGAGCAGAGCCATAGCCGCAACGGGATGCACGTAGGTGCCGTTTCTCTTGAGGAGGTTTTCAAAGATGGAAAGCTCCTTGCCAATGATGGATTCCTTGGCCTTATCCAGATTGATGATGGATTCAGCGGTGCTCTTGGAAACTCTCTTGATCTTTTCGATGGCCGCCTGGTAGTACTCCAGCAGAACCTCGCCCATTTCCTGACCTGCGGAAACCACCTCGCTGACGGTGGGCTTACCCTTGCCGCTGTGTGCCTCGTTCTTCTTGGCCTCCAGCTCGGCCTCCTTCACGTCCTTAGGCTCGATGATGGAGCGCAGGTGCTTGTCGATCTTCTTGATATACTGCGTAACGGCGTTGGTGTCCAGCTTCTTGCCTTCCTTGTCAAACTCGTATACGCAGCGCTCCATGATGGCAAGGATCTCGTCCTTGTTCTGCTCCTCGAACTTTTCCAGCTCCTCGAGAACGATCTTGGCGTAGTCGTCGTCCTTCAGATTGTAGCGGCTGTTGCACGCCTTTGCCTGCTGCTCCTTTTCCTTGATGGCGTTTTCCACCGCGTTGTGAAGCACCAGCCACTCGTTGTTGCAGGAGTCGACGGTCTTCTTGTGGGCAAGGTAATCCAGCACGCTCTCCTTGGGGAAACGGAGCTGCGCGGTGGAGATGCCGGCGTAGATGGCGTTGGAGCCGTTGTTCTGGGAGCGGAGCAGCTCATGGTTGGAGAACTCGGAGTCAAACGCTGCGCCGATATCGGTACAAAGAATGGTGTAAAGGGAGTTTGCAAGCACGATGTTGTGCGCGGATACGCTGTTGATGCCGGGGATGCGATCCAGCAGGAATACCTGGCTGAAGGGTGCAGCCTCGGGGGTCCAGAACTGCTTATCCATCGCGTCGAAGAGCAGACCGACGCTGGGCTCCTTGGCATCACCGATGCGGAAGCGGATGGGAGCCTTCTTGTGCTCGGCAACGCCGGCGTTGTAGTTTCTGGCAACCAGATTGATGGCGTTGATCTCACGGAGAATGGCGTATGCGTTGGAGTAGACCTTGATACGGTTCTCGGGAGTCTGGGAATCTGCGTAAATGTCGGGAAGGGCCAGCATGGCGTTGATGATGGGATCCTTGCCGAGGTTCTTTCTCAGATAACGCTTTGCGTAAAGCGCGATCGGAATGAATGCGCCCGAGCCGGTACCGCCGGCAATGGAGGCAACGATGTAGACCTCACAGCTGGCGCCGGGATCCGTGGTCATGTCCTCAAGGGCGGAGATAAAGGTGCTTCTGGCAAGGGGCTTGTTCATCAGGTTGAGGAACGCGAGGTAGGATTTCTTTCTCCATTGGGATGCGCCGCGGACCATCTCCTGGGAACGAACGGCCTTGTCGTCGCAAGGGAACCATTCCTTCAGGAATTCTCTGCCAAAGCGGTCACAGATGGTACCAACGGAGGCGTTGTCCGCCATGGTTACCGTCTTGGCAGCAGAGATCTTCTTCAGATCTCCTGCGTCGGTATCGAATACCAGCGCCGTAATGTTGTTGCCGGTCTGGTTGCCAAGCTCTTTGCATTTTTCAAAGAAAATGTCAACCGCGTCACTTCCGGTACCGCCGATACCAATAAGCAGAATGTTTTTCATTTTTGTGTTCTCCTTTAAAAATGATTTTATTTAAATTAATTTTTTTGAGTAAGGGAGGGGGTCATCTCATCACGTTTTTCTCGAAGAAGATCAGCTTCGTCAGCTTTTCCTTCGTGAATTTACCGAACATACCGCTTACCGGTACGGGGGTATCCTTAGGGATGGCGCCGTTATCGGCGTTTTGTATCATCATATCGCGGATTTCGCCTGCAAGGACGGGAGATTCGAACTTAGCGGGAGGCTCGCCCTTGTATCTCTTCAGCTTTCCGCGGAATGCCGAGAGCGCGGTGGCGGAATCTGTGCCGCCCTGATTGCGTACGGGGTATACGTTCTTGTCACCGAATACCAGCAGCTCCTTGCCCTTTTCGCTGCGCATCACCGTGATGTTGCTTGCCGTGGAGGAGGGCTGATGGTACCAGTATTTTTGTTTGGGCAGGAAGAACAGCAGAGATTTGAAGTACCTGACCACGTGCCAGCCGTTGCGATCAAGGAAGGTGGCGTTGATGGCTCTCACGGTGGGCTTCAGCTCCTTGCCGTCGCCGCCGGTGACGTTGATGGTCACCACCGTGCCCTTGGGCAGCCGCTTGCATTTGCCGTTGAAGAATCCGACGATGTAGAAGATCGTGTGGATGATCCACAGGATCACAAGGATTCTCCAGATGTAGGACCAGGCGGCGCTGGGGGCGAAGTGGATGGCGTCGGTGGCGCTCACGCCGTCGTAGCTTGCCTGAACGGTCTTATCGCCGTTGAAGATCAGCATGGCAAGGAAGGAATCCACCACGGGGATGTCGCACACTGCGTGGTAGACCACGGCGGGGGTGCCGTCGATCTCCTCTACGGTGATGCGCTTGCCCGCAGGGCTCCAGAACTGCCAGGTGAAGACGCCCTTCTTGTCCTTGAGGGTCAGGGTGCCGGCGGCCAGGGCCTCCTCCAGCTCCGCGGCGCTCAGCGGTACGCCGTCGCGCAGAACCTTGAAGTAAACTGCCGCATCGGTTTCGGAGAGTCTGAATCTGTCAACGGTCTTGTTGCCGTGGGTGATGGGCACCACCTCGTAGAGGGTGGAGGTCACCGTCAGCGTGACGCTCTGGCTGGTGGAAAGAGCGGGAACCTCTTGGCATATGATTTGCAGGGTTACCGTTTTTTCACCCACCGCTGCCAGCGTACCGAGGTGATCCGCGCGGGGCGCGTACACCAGCTTGTTGCCCTCGGCCACAGCGTATGCGGTGACGTCAACGCCGTTGACGGTCAGCTTGTACTGTACGATCTTGTTGAGGAAGGAGGAGGGCTGCCCGTCCAGCAACATCTCAAAGAAGATGCCGTTTTGATTTTCGATGAGCTCGTGCTCACTGAGCGAGAGCCCGCCGCCGGAGGTCAGCGTCAGCGACTCGGGATAGTAGCTGATGGCGTGATCGTAGGACTTGACGTATTCATCCGAGAAGGCAACCTCGAATTTCACGTCGTAAACGCCGAAAAGCTTGCCTGTGAGATCCAGCGTTGCGGTGACCTTGCCGCCAGCATCGATGGTGGCGGGAATGGCAAACACGGTGCCGTCGAACTGCGTGGCCATCAGCGTCCATGCGTATTTGTCCAGCTCGTCCTTGGTCATGAGCTTGCCATCGATATAGCAGGTGTAGGCAAGATCGGTCTTGGTCTCCTTTGCGGGAAGCCTGTCGATGTGCTCACCCTTGATCTCGAAGGTCTTGGGGTAATAGCCTACCGCGTGCTCCGCGGAGGTGGAAAGCGTTTTGCCGTCGGTGACGGAAAGGATGGCCAGCGCCTTGCCGTATTGCTCTACGTTGAAGGCGTAGCTGATGGTGCCGTCAGCGGAGATGGTGGGGGAAACCGCAGTGGGCTGTCCACCGGGCTGGCACACGCTTAACGTCAGGTTGAAGTAGCCAAGCTCCTGCTTGGTCAGCTTGGAGCCGTCTGCCTGCACCTCAAACGCCACCTGAGCTCTGGTATTCGGGGATTCGAGGCGGTCGGTGCCGCTGGATACGATGGTGACGGTGGGCTCCTTGTATTCGAGCGTGTGTATATGCTCGCGGGAAATGTGATATTCGTTGTAGACCTTGAACTTCACCGTATAGGTGCCGAACACGGTATCGGTGGCGGGGATATCCACCTTGATCTCACCGTTGCCCGCAACCGTTGTTGCCGGGGAGGTGATGGTTCCGTCGGGCGCCGTGACCTCTACCGTGTAGGAGAAGGCGGAAAGGCCTGCTCTGTCCAGCGGCACGCCGCCCGCGTAAACCACGTAGGAGGCGGTGGCCTTTTTGGTGTAGTAGGAAATTTTTTCGGAGGTGGTAGCAGTTACGCGGTAGTCGGTGGGGTTGGTTTCGATGATGCAGCGGATGGTGGAGTACATTTTGTAGGCACCGTTCATCACGCTGACCTCAACGGCGATCTCGTTGTTGCCGGTGACCAGCGGGATCTCCTGCCCCATCAGATAGGAGCTCTTGGCGTAGCTGACCGAGGTGGCCACGTCGGAGAAGATGCTGTTGATATCCAGCAGCTTGCCCGTTGCCTGCTCGTATACCTCGTAGCCCACGCGGAGCTTGTCGCCCTGGATCAGGTTGGCGTTGATGTACTGCTCATCCGTGCGTACCCAGCTGCTGCCGTCCAGCCGCTCCACGTACGCTTGGATCCTCAGTGCCGGCTCTGCCATGATGCTGAGGTTTTCCTTTGCCACGGGGGTAGAGAACTCCAGGGTCAGCTTGCCGCCGGAGAAGAAGGGCGATCCGTTCACTACAGCCGAGTATCCGTTTTTCATCACGGAGGAAAGCTCAGAGCTGGGGGTGATCACGCAAGCCTGAGCAAGACTCATGGCCGTGCCGTTGTAGGTGGCGCTTTCCAGCGTCGCACCGCAGTTCTGCGCTACTACGGAAATGCTCTTCAGCGAAAAATCAAGCAGGCCGATATCGACCACCACCTGATTGCCGTTGACCTCAAACTTATCGTCGCTGAGCACGTAACGGCCGGAAAGCTGGTTGGCGACGCTTTGCATCGTATTGACCGCGCTGGCCGAGTCGGGAGCCCGATAGGCGGTAAACGGATATTTCTGCGTCAACGAGGAGGAGGAAAGATCCGGCGCCTGAGGACCAAAGGCGATGAACACCGTTTTGAGCGAGGGATAATTGCTGATATTTTTTTCAACAAGAGCATCCGCGCTCGCGCCGTCGGAATTGTTGAATTCGCCGTCGGTGAGGATGACCAGCCAATGCTCGGTGTTTTCCGCCGAGGCTGCCAGATTCTGACTGTCCATCAGTCCTCGGTCGGTCAGGTTTTTCACCGCGTAGCTGATCGAGCGGCTCGGTGTTCCGCCCAACGGACGGTTGGCCAGAAACGAGGAAGACATGACCCGCCGGATCTCGGCATCTCTGTCGGCGGCTGTCAGATCGACGGCCACACTGGCGCTTTTGTAGGTGCTCTCGCCGATTTCGCTGCCGTTCACGTTCATTGGCGTGATGATCAGCTCATCCTTTTCCGAAAGCAGCGCCATCAGCATCTGGATCGAGTAGGTAGCATAGCTGTTTCGCTTGTCGCCTGCGCTCATGGAGCCGGAGTTGTCAAACAGAACCGAAACGATCTTTTTGGTAAATCTTGGCTCGTTTTCTGCCGATGATTGCGTGCCGCTTGCCGCAGCCCCGCTGGAAACCACCGCCAGTAGTGAAATCAAGCATGTCAACGCAAGGAGCAATGAAATCGTGCATTTTATCCATTTCATAGGCTTACCTCCTGAGACAATGAAATTGTCGACAAAAAAATATTAACATATTATTAATGGAATGTCAATAGAAAATGAACGAAAACTGGGGTATTTTGTAAAAAAATGAAAGAAATTTATTGACAAAAATAAGGCGGCGTGTTAGAATTACCTTGTGTTACTATGCTTGCGCATTTTACAGGAGGTCAGTATGCTGGAGTTAAGATGGTTGATCATTAGTCTTTCCATTTTCGCCCTTACGATGGCGTATGCAATTTATTCATTCTTCCGTAAAGCCAAGCGACGCAGTGCGTTCAAAGCATTTTATATCGTGTTTGGGGGCATATTTCTTGCCTCGATGACGGCCTTTGTACCCCTGTATCTTCCCGTTTTTGACGGTGATGCAGCCTCGTATCTAACCGTCGCCCTTTCCTCCGCGCACAACGCGATCCGGCTTTATATCGTGGATTGCGATATGTCATTTGTGCTGGAGCAGACGGCCGGCCTTGACGTGGTTGTGAGAAGCATTTACCGCATCTACATCAACCTTCTGATGGTCGTATCTCCGATCCTGACGGTCAGCGCGGTGCTTACCTTTTTTGCCAATATCCTGACGGCTCTGCGGTATTTCACCCACTTTTTCAAAAACGCATATATCTTCACCGAGTTGAACGAGAAATCCATCGCGCTTGCCTCCAGCCTGAAGGAAAAGGATCCCGCTGCCTCCCTCATCTTCACCGACGTCTACGCCACCGATGACGAAAGCTCCCACGAGCTGATCGAAAAGGCGAAGGAGCTGAAGTCGCTCCTCTTCAAGCAGGACGTGACCTCGGTAAATTTTCGATTTCACAGCAAAAAGCGGAAGCTTTATTTCTTCATCATCGGCAAAAACACCTCGGAAAATCTGAACCAGGTCGTTGAGCTTTCCTCGCCTTACAGGCGAAGAGGAAGACGCGGTGTGGGCATGCCGGTGATCGGATACGATTACCCACGGGGAGACACGAGAATCTACGTGTTTTCCGCCGGCATAGGCACCGAGCAAAACCTCAGCGCAACGCACCCGAAATATCTGAAAATACGCCGTGTGAACGAGACCCAGTCCATGGTATACAATCTCCTGAACGAGCACGGCATGGACATATTCGACTCTGCCAAGGAAACCGGCAATACGGTCTTCAATAAAGCCACGGGCGAGAACGATCCCGAGCGGAAAATATCCGCGCTTGTGGTGGGCATGGGTCTGCACGGCACCGAAATGGTCAAGGCGCTGGCTTGGTTTGGCCAAATGCATCCCTACACCCTTGAGATCAATGCCGTCGACAAGGATCCCGGTATTGCGGGACTGTTCCATTCCATGTGCCCCGATCTTTTCGACTGTAACCCGCCCGACCTTTCCGAAAAAGAAAAGCGTGGAGAGTGGCGGTATCACAACGGCGATCATACCACCCCCGGCGAGGCGCATTACACCATATCTCTGTACGGTGGCGTGGATACGAGGCTGGCAAGCTTTGACGAAATGATCAAGCGCTTCCGCGACACCACCTACGTGTTTGTCACGTTGGGCAGTGATGACATGAACGTTGTGGTTGCCACCAAGCTGCGCATCCTCTTCAGAAGAATGGGCATTTCCCCCATCATTCACACCATCGTTTACAATACCAACAGCTACGAGGCGCTCAAGCACGGCAAAACCGCGTCGGGGCAGTCTTACGACATCGTTCCCTTCGGTAACATCAGCACCACCTTCAGCGCCAATTGCATTTTGAATTCCGACCTTGAGGCCAAGGCCCTTGCAAGACATATGAAGTACGTCAATCACGTCATTGCCGAGCAGGGCATTGAGGGTGAGGAGCGTAAAAGCATGCTGGCAGCGGAGGAGGAGACCTTCTGGAAATACGATTACAATTACCGTTCCTCCATCGCCTCCGTCCTGCATTACGAATTCAAGGTGCGGTGCGGCTCTCCGGGCAGCGAAAAGGCACCTGCGGATCGCACGGAGGCGGAAAAGGTCTTCCACCGCTATCTGGAGCATCAGCGCTGGAATGCTTACGTGAGATCCGAGGGCTTCGTTTACGCGCCCGTGCGTGATAAGCTGGCCAAGACCCATCACCTGCTCGTGCCCTTTGACGACCTGCCCTACAGCGAGCAGATCAAGGACGACGACTGACACTCGCCGGTGACATCATCCCATGTTATGCATGCGCAGCGGCGCATAAACATAAATATATACACATAGCAGAAAGGAATTTATATCATGGCAGAACCGAAAGCAGCAGTAGTTGCCGCAAACCCCGGCTACTCTACCAAAACCACCAAATTTGAAGCCTACAACGGCGCCGAGCCTTTCCTCTTCGTCAGCTATTCCCATCGCGATACCGATAAGGTATATGAAACGCTCGATATGCTTCACGACAAAAAGTACCGTATCTGGTATGACGAGAGCTGTGAGACGGGCAACGATTTCAGACAGGAGCTCAGAGACAGGATCGAGCGCTGCAAGGCCGTGCTTCTGTTTGTTTCCGAGGCTTCCATGACCTCCCCCTTCTGCGGTATGGAGATCATTGTTGCCAGAGAGAACCAAAAGCGTATTTTTCCCATTTATCTTGACGACGCAAAGGTGCCCCCGGCATTCGAGATCCTCTTGGCTAATACCCATCACGGCACCATCAACAATATGCCCAAGCTGATCAAATCGCTGATCCGCGACCTTCCTCCCGAAACCATGGACAGGCTCACTGTGGTGGATGACAGACTGACAAAATGTGAGGACAACGGCAGCGAGATCGAGGTTGATAACGGCGTCCGCGTCATTGGACATTCCGCATTCAAGAACCGCACCGCGCTGAAATCCGTCATCCTTCCCGCTTCTCTGGAGATCATCGAGGAGGAGGGCTTCAGAGCCTGTGCCGGCATCCGCGAGATGGATATCCCCGGAAAAACCGCTGCCATTGGCCAGAGCGCCTTCCGTGACTGCGTTGAGCTGAAAAAGCTGGTGGTCAGAAACGGTCTGATCAAGATCGGCGAGCGCGCCTTTGAAAACTGCGCCAAGCTTGCCGATATCAATCTGCCCGACGATCTTTCCGAGATCTACGGCAGCGTATTCAACGGCTGTAAGAGCCTCAAGGAGATCAAGCTGCCCTCCAAGCTCACCGTTTTAGGCGAAACCGCCTTCGCGGACTGCGTATCTCTGGAGCGTATTGATCTTCCCGAATCCATGCTGAAGATCGACGACCTCGTCTTCTCCGGCTGCTCGAGCCTGAAGCAGGTCTCGTTCCCCGAGGGCATCAAGAAGATCGGCAAGGCCGCCTTCAAAAACTGCGTCTCCCTTACGCAGGTCGACCTTCCCGCCAGCCTTACCTACATCTCCACCGACGTGTTCAGAGGCTGCGAGTCGCTGCGCACCATCAAGATCCATCCGAAGAACAAGCATTATAAGTCCGAGCCCAACAAGCGCGAGGGCAACGATCACGTGCTGTTCAACAAGAGCAAATCGGTGATCGTGGCTTACCCCGCAGCGAGCCGTGAGGTGCAGTACGACATTCCCGATTCCGTAACGCAGATCTCCGACTGGACCTTCTCCGAGTGCAGAAAGCTCAACCGCATCTCCATTCCCGACTCCGTTGAGGGCATTGGCGAGGGCGCGTTCTGCAACTGCGTGCTGCTTGACGAGCTGGAGATCCCGGATTCCGTTTCCTTTATCGACGACTGCTGCTTCCGCGGCTGCGCCTCTCTTGAAAAGATTCTGATCCCCTCCTCCGTTACCGAGCTCGGCTGGGGTCTGTTTGACGGATGCAACGAAAACCTTGTGGTTTACTGTGACGAGGGCTCCGAGATCCAGGCTTACTGCTTGAGAAATAAGATCAAGGAAGACAGAATTGAAAATATGCAAAACGATTAAGCTGAGGTTAAGAAAATAATCATGCGAAACTTTTTCAAAAAAGCGCTTGCCGTTGCCAAAAAGGACGTTGTCCTTTCCATTGCAAGCGTGTGTATGATCGTTACGTGCTTCTTTGTGCCGCCCGATATCGAGTACATCGCCTATGATGCCGCCACGTCGAGCCTTGGATATTTCGAGTGGAAAACGCTGGTAGCGCTATTTTGCATGCTGACTGTGGTCGCGGGACTGAAAAGCACCTACGTCTTCGAGCTGATCTCAAGAAAGCTGATCAGCCTCTTCAAAACAAGACGCTCCGTCATATACTGCTTGGTTTACGGCACGTTCTTCTTTGACATGATCGTGGCAAACGACATGTCGCTGATCACCTTCCTGCCCCTCAGCTACATCGTTCTTCATACCACCGGAAACGATAAGTACCTTGCCCCCACCTTCATTCTGCAGACCATTGCGGCAAACATGGGTGGCATGATCACTCCCTATGGCAATCCGCAGAATATGTATCTTTACAACTTCTACGAGATCCCCACGCTGGAGTTTGTCAAGGTGCTGATCATTCAGTCCGCTGCCATCTTCTTGATGCTGTTTATCGCAGGTCTTTTCATCAAAAATGAAAAGCTGGAGCTGGTGAACAAGGAGCAGTTCGTTGTGAACACCAAGAGGCTGATCGTTTATGCGGTTCTCTTCGTGTTCGTGATCCTCAGCATATTCAGAATCGTTCCTCACCTGATCACGCTGGCACTTGTAGTGGTTGCGGTTCTGATCACCGACCGTACGCGGTTTAAGGACGTGGACTACGGCCTGCTTCTGACCTTCTGTGTGTTCTTCGTCTTCTCGGGCAACATGGCGCGCATCGACGTTATCAGCAACTTCGTCCGCAGCATTGTGGAGGATTATACGTTGCTGGCCGGCATCCTTTCCTGCCAGTGCATTTCCAACGTGCCGACGGCCATCTTCCTGTCCAAATTCACCTCGAACTGGCAGGATCTTCTGGTGTCGGTCAACGTGGGCTCGCTCGGCATTCTGATCTCCTCGCTTGCCAGCCTCATTACGCTGAAGGAATATCTGAAGCATCAGCCCAAGGGCTTCAAAAAGTACATCCTGCTGTTTACTGCGGTAAACACCACGTTCCTGATCGTACTGATCGCCATCACGCTCTTGCTTTAAGCAAAAGTAAAGCCACCGGCAAGAGTGGCCTTCTGCAAATTTCGCCCGGCGGGATCCTGTCCCGCCGGGCTTGTTTTGTGCAGTAAAAAAGGGCTCGGAACCATTGTTCCAAGCCCTTTTTTGGCCCCGTTTGGGGGGATTTATGATGCAGCGGCACCCTCGCCTGCCGTATCCAGCACCACCGTGACGATGATGGAAAGATCATCGAGTCCCTTGCCGGTGGCGTGGTTCAAGGCCATGCGCGCAAAGCCCTCCGCGTCACCGTCCCATTTGGTGAGAAGCATTTCCGCCAGAAACAGGCATTCCTCCTCGCCGGCTGTAAAGCCGTCGCTGATCTGTACGATCACGTCCCCCGGCTGGGTATCGAAGCGGATGCGCTCCGCATCCAGCGCCTCCAGAATGCCGACCGGCGCGGTGCGGGAGGAAAAGGTGGATATCTCGCCCCGTCTGAGGAGATATGTCGGTGCAGCCCCGCATTTCAGCAGGGACGCGGCGCCGCTGACGCGGTCGATCTCCAGGAGATCCACGGTGGTGCTGCATTCCCCCTCCGGCCGCCCTCTTGCGGCAAGAAAGCCATTGAGCATCCGCAGGGCGCTGTCGGCTCGCAGCCCCGCCTGCAGCAGCCGTGACAGGAAGGTAGAGGCAAGCACGGATGTGAAGGCGGCGGCGTTGCCGCTGCCCATGCCGTCGCAGATAAAGGTGTAGTCGTAGCCTTTTTCCGTGGTGAGGCCGGTCACGCTGTCACCGCAGTATTTGTCCCCCTTGTTTTTGGGGCGGCTCAGCTTGACGGTGGCGGTTCTGAAGCGTGCGCGCTCTCCAAATACGATATCCGTCATTCCCTCGCTTTCGGTGAGCTGCGGCTCGCCAAGGGAAAAGCGACAGACCCGTTCCAGCCGCTGACGCAGCTCACGGATCTTCAGGTGCCGTCCGGGCAGGCGAATGCCGCGGAGGATCACGCAGCGGCGAGGCGCGGCGCCGCAAACGGCGGCGGATTCCAGCGTATAGCCGTGGCGGGAAAGCCGCTCTGCCACGCGCTCGCTGAGCGCGGCATCGCCGGAAAAGTTCTCCTTTTCTTCCTCCAGTGCCTCCAGGAGCGCCCGACTGACCACGGCATAGTCCATGGCCACCACGGCGGTGCAGCCGCCACGCGCCGCCTCCTCTGTCAGCAGCGCGGCACCGTGATTGATGGCGGACAGAAGTTGTGGGAGCTCGCCGCATCGCGCTACCATCGCGGGGGGAAGGTGTGCCGGATCCGCAACGCCCTTCGTTTGCAAAACCGTAGCCAATTTCGATACCGTTTGGGCGGTAATTTGATATTCCGTGCCCCAACACAGCTCTCGATGGCGGCAGGTAGGGCACACACTGTCAAAGGTTTTGTCGCATAGGCGACGCAGCTCAACGGTGCTGGGGCGGCGCATACGGCTGCCCAGCTCGTAAAACGTGCCGGAAAGATCGGAGAGCGCGCCGGAAAGCTCTCGTACCCTCAGCTCTGTTGAGGCTTGTCTGCCGGCAGTAGCGGATTGGGCGGCAGCGCGCCTGCGACCGATGGCCAGCTGTCTTGCGGGAGCACCCTCAATGAGTCCTGCGCTGTCGGTGGCAAGAAAGAGCGCACCCGCCGTCAGCAGAGCAGGGAGGAGTGATACCAGGGCGCTGTTTTTGCCGATCAGAAAGGCGTAGGCCGCGGCGGCAGTGCCGCCTGCCAGCACGCCGCCACCCCGGCTGCTCTTTTGCAAAAGGCCAAATGCCAGCGCTGCCAGCAGAAAGGCGGGAGCGAGGCGCGGCTCAAAGCAAAAACCGGCAACAAGGCCGCCCAGCATGCCCGGTAGAATGCCCCGATGGGCTGTTATGACAAGGGCGGCGACCATCGCAATGACAGCGGCAGGCAGAATGCCAAAGAAGGAGATTTCCCGCAGGGCAAGGATCACCGTCAGTACCACGGCGCCGATGCCAAGCTCCCGGGCGTTTGGCAGGGGAGAGTCCTTTTCCGAAAAGAACCCGAGATAGAGCAGCGTTGCCAGCGGCGCGGCCGCCACGGCGACCAACAGCCCAAACAGATCAAAATACAAAAAATTTCCAAATAGCAGGGAAACGGTGCCGGAAATGAGGGCTGCGATGGCTGCGGCGGTGATGCGAAACAGCGGGCGGTCGTGTAGCAGCTCTGCAAAGGTCTTGCCTCGTTGCAGCAGCAGGGAAAGGGTGAGGCGTATGGCGATGACCAGCACCAGTGTCCCTGTGGCAAGATAATCTCCTGAAATCAGTCCAAACGCTGCCGCACCAAGCGCTGCGGCGGGCATATATTCTGTGGATGCCGCCACCAGTGCCGGCGCAAATGGCTTGGCGCCGAAAAATAGCTCCGTTCCCGCTGCCAAGGCTCCCAGCGCGGCCATCAGCAGATGGCGCAGCAGCCTTTCGGTCAGCTCGCCTTCTGCCGCCAGTGGGCGGGGGTCCTTTTGTTGCGGTGTGTTCATTCGTGCTTCCTTTTGCATATAAACCTCCTGTTACCGCCCTTTGGCGGCTTTTTGATTCCACACATTCATTGTAGCCGTTGCCGCGGCCAAAAAAGGTCGCATTGCGCGGCAGAAAGCGGGGGGAGTGTGAGCAAAAAGAGACGCTCTAACAAAAAAGTGCCGAAACGGTGCGAAAAAAGCGGGAATTTGCGACCGATTTGCAAAAAAATCCGGCATATTTCAAAAAAACTCTTTCCCGGGCGGGAATTTTGTGCTATACTGGTAGCAGAAACACGGAAGGGGGGGCGTTTATGAAGATTTGCTGCTTTACAGGACACCGTGTGATCGAAAAACAAGATATGGCTCCCCTTTCGGCGGCGCTGGACCGTCGGCTGGAGGCCTTGGCGTCGGAGGGGTATACCGAGTTCCGTGCCGGCGGCGCCAGAGGCTTTGATACGCTGGCGGCGCTGCGGGTGCTGCGCCTGCGGGAGCGGCATCCCCAATGCCGCCTGGTGCTGATCCTGCCCTGCCGCGACCAGGCGAAAAGCTGGCGCGTGGGCGAGCGCTCCCTTTGGGAGCAGATGCTCGGTGAGGCGGATGAGGTGCGCTTCCTCTACGAATCCTACGTGCCGGAGTGTATGCACGCCCGCAACAGAGCCTTGGTGGACGGGAGTGATCTTTGCATCGCATATCTCACCGAAAACCGCGGCGGCACGCTCTACACTTGCTCCTACGCGCTGAAAAACGGCGTCCGGCTGCTGAATCTGGCGGAGGAGATCGCCACGGATCGGTCGCAATAAAAAGAAAAGGAGAAAAGGATCATGTTACATTGTGACGTGCGGCAATACGGTGCCGTCGGTGACGGCGAAGTTCTTTGCACGGCTGCCATTCAAGCGGCCATTGACGACGTTTCCGCCCGAGGCGGTGGCCGTGTGACTCTGGCAGAGGGGCGGTATCTTTGTGGGCGCATTGACCTGAAAAGCGGCGTGGAATTACATATCGAACGGGGTGCGGTGTTGCTTGGTTCCGCAAATGCTGCGGATTTTAGA
>SVTA01000135.1 GCA_015064005.1 Oscillospiraceae bacterium | reverse complement strand
CGGACAGAAGCGGATTTGCCATCACGGAAGGCAAAGATCATGCCGAGGTTGCCGAAATATTTATCAATGACCTGCACACGGATGCGCAGCTCCCGCACGTCCGGCCAATCGGCGCTGAAGGCGGCATCGTAGAAATTGCCGGGTACCACCTCGTTGCCCACCTCGTCGGAGTAGCCCTCCTGTGGGAACTGCGCAAACACGTTGTGGCCAAAGCCGAAGGGCATACACTTGACGCCCTGGGCGTTTTCGTAGTGGAGTTTGCCCTCGTCACCGTCAAATTCCAGGCGGAACCACTTGATACCCATGGGGTTTTCCTCAGCCTTGAAGGTGACGCCGTTGATCTCAGCGGAAAAATCGCTTTCGCCCTTGCCGGAGAGGCAAAGAAGCTTGAGATCCCCAAGATACGCCTGCAGCTCTGCGTTGGCGGCGGGATCAGCGGGCAGAGGGGAGGCACTCTCGTCAAGATGGCTGAGGATCTCCCGCTCCAGCGCCTCAAAGATCCACACGTAGCCGTGGGAATCGCCCTGGGTATCCGCATTGATGGCCATGACGAAATCATACTTGGGGTTACAAATGGCAAGCTGTCCGCCCATGCCGTAGGTGCTGAAGCACCCGTAGGGCGAGCCCCAGATCTGGTAGCCGTAGCCCCAATAAGAGGTGCCGAAAAAGCCGAAGGCGCCGCCGGAGCAGCCTCTGGTATTGGTGGCGTCGTTCATATACTGCTCGTTCAGATACCGCTTACCATGGAAGGTGCCCTTGTTCAGGAGAAAGCGACCGAAGCGAAGGAGATCGCGGGTGGTACACATGACTCCGGAGTCGCCCCAGGAATAGCCGCCGGCAGCCTTGAGGCAGTAAGCCTCCTTGGTGAAGCCGATGTCGTCGAGAAATTTTTCGTGCAGGTACTCCATGAAGGGCTTGCCCGTCACCCGCTCCACGATCACGTTCAGCATATAGGAGCCGCAGCTGTCGTAGTCAAAAAGGGTGTTCGGCAGCTTGATGCCCTCTTTTTCGAAATACGTGGCGGTGCGGTCGGTCACCTCCGGCCGGAACCAGTTGAAGCCGGGTATGGTGGTCTTCATCATCAAAAGCTCACGCACGGTGGAGCTGTGACGGCAGGCACCCTCCCGCGCGATATATTCGGGGAAAAATTTTTCAATGGGATCGTCCAGTGAGAGCAGGCCGTCCTGCTCGCAGAAGCCAATGGCAATGGACACGAAGGTCTTGGAGGTGGAGTACATCCGGTGCTGAAAATCCTTATGAAAGGGAGCGTAATACCCTTCCGCAAAAATGGCATCTCCGCGGGAAAGGATCACGCTATGGGCAGAAACGCGGTATTGCTCCAACCGTTTAAAAAAGCGCTTGACCTGAAGGCTTGAAATGCCGGCCTCCTCCGGGGTACAGTATCTCATGGGCTTTTCTCTCCTTTGCAAGACTTAAAATTTTAAATTTTTCGCATTATTTTGCTTATTTTTCAACATTTTAGCATTATATTGACATCCATGCTTGACAATTCCCTGCCCACGCTACTATAATAAAAGCATCCCGCAAGGAGGTTTGCCATGTCACAGGTCGTTTTTCTCGAAACGCCGGATTTCCACGTGGAAAAGGAATCCTGCAATATCCATATGCCGATGATGCACTATCACCACACCTTTGAGCTTTACTATCTCTACCGCGGCGAGCGGGAATACTTCATCGGCGACGAATTTTACAAGGTCACGGAGGGGGACGTGGTTTTCATCCCCCAGCGGCTGCTGCATCGCACGGCAGGGCGGGACGTACAGCGCTTTCTCGTGTATTTTTCCGAGGCTTTTCTCGCCCGCTTTTTCACGCCGGAGCTGCTGGAGAGCCTGCCGATTGACAAGCCCTTTGTGTTCCGCCCCGACGAGGAAACCGGCGCGCTGATCAACGGGGAGCTGGAGCTGATGCTGCGCAGCTTCAAGGAGGGCACCGCACCGCAAAACGAGGCGCTACTTGCAACCTCTCTCGGGCGACTGCTGCTGACCCTGAAGGAGGCACGCAACCACTACGTGCCGGAGTTTTATACCGACCGACGCATTGGGCAGATCGTGCGCTACATCAACGAGCATTACCACGAAATCGAGGATATCGAGCAGGTGGCAGAGCGGTTTTACATCTCCAAATACCATCTGTGCCGCATCTTCAATAAAAATCTGGGGTTGCCTCTGGTGGCTTATCTTAACACCATCAAGATCAGAGCCGCCACGGAGCTGATCCAGAATGAAAAGCTGAACCTCACCGATATCGCTACCCGCTGCGGCTTCAATTCCTCCTCGTATTTCTGCAAGGTGTTTAAAAACGAGAAGGGCGTGTCACCTGCCGCTTACCGCAAGCAGCTGAAGGCCAAGTAACCGCTGAAAAGCCTCCATATGGGGGCTTTTTACGTTTCGTTGGTTTGGTTGGCGGTGGGGAAAAGCTCGCGCCACACGTCGGTGTGCGCCTCGCAATCCAGATAGTGCCCGAAGAGCTTGTTTTCCATTTCCGTGGAATCCGCAAGGCAGGCGCGGCTCAGCACCTTTTCGTAGGCTCCGCGCTTACTTTCGCAAAACTCGTGCCACCCCTCTCGCCAAGTGCCGTCCAACAGCGACGCGTTACGGGCGGCGAAGGCAGAAAGCATCTCCTCACGTTCTGCGCCTGCCGCCAGCTTGATGCCTCCCTTGCCGTTGGTGGTGATGGGGGTAAAGGTCACGGCATTGGCCTTGGTATCGTATTGCACCGCGAGACACCCCACCCAGGAGGCGGGGCGGGTGGGAAACTCCCACTCAAAATGGAAATTGCCCTGTCCATAAAGAATGTGGCCGTCCTCAAACCGCTCATAACAGCCAATGCAGTGGCTATGCTGGCAGATCACCAAGTCCGCGCCGTTTTTGACCATCGCACGGCAGGCACGGCGCAGGCGCGGCGAGGGATAACGGCAATGCTCCTTGCCGCCATGGTACACCACCACGACTCTGTCTGCCTTTTCCTTGGCAGCGCGGATATCCAGCATGGTGTCAAATTCATCAAAGGGACGGCTGCCCATGCGGCTCTCCAGCGCATAAGAATACTCGTGCTCACATACGGCAATGACAGCCAAACGCTCGCCACATGCCTCAAAAATCAGATCCTTGCGAGAATCCTCATAGTCCTCGCCAAAGCCGGTATAGGTAAGCCCCGCCGCGTTTAGTGCCGCAACGGTATCGAAATAACCCTGTTTTCCAAAATCAAAAATATGATTGTTGCTGAGGCCGCAGCAATGCACGCCCAGGCGCTTCAGCACCTCGGCGGTTTCGGCGGGAGCCTTCAGGGGCGGGCCGAATTTTTCAATGCTGCCGTCGTGCTCCGTGAGGGCACAT
>SVTA01000134.1 GCA_015064005.1 Oscillospiraceae bacterium | reverse complement strand
TTGGCGTAGGGCAAGGTCAGGATCCAATCGCAAAGCGTGTGCCACTCAGCCAGCTTGTGGGAGCGGCGGGCATAATAAATATTGATGAGATTTTCGTAATTCAGCGTCACGGTGCGCATCTGGTTATAGGAAGAGGGCAGCAGCTGGATCATGTTGTGCCAGCTCTGCTTGTTGGCCTTATCCTCCACGAATTTCAGCCGTTCAGCCTCCAGATACGCGATCAACGCATCCAGCGCAGCGAGGCCTCCTGCATCCAGCCGATCGTGGGAAAAGTCGCCCCGTTCAAAGGCTTTTGCGTGAATTTTATGCATCGTGGAGCAGGAATTCGCCACGGTGCCCACCTTGTAGGTGTCAAATTCCTTCCACCAGTAAAGGGGGGCGGTGATATCCACGGAAACGAAGATCTGCCGCAGGTATTTGCGGTGGTCAGAGCCCGCCGAGGCCAGCTGCTTTGCCAGCTTCAGGTCGTTTTCTCCCAGCACAAAATTGCCCTCAGCATCGTAGCAGCTATCCATCCGTGCCCAGCTGTTCATGGGATTGCGGGCGCCGCGAATGGCGTTTTCAAAATTCATTACAGAGGTACGTTCAATGGTCAGCATAGCAAATACTCCTTTCAGCTATCATACGAACTTTGGAAGGTTCAACGCTTCAGCTTGGCGGCGAAATAGGACATCGCTCCGGAAATTTTGATCTCCTGGGGACAAACCTTTTCGCATTGCTTGCAAGCAATGCAAGCATCGGGATGCTGCTCCCGGGGAAGGGCTGACAGCGCCATCGGCGCGATAAAGCCGCCATCGGAAACGGAATGCTCGTTATAAAGCGACAGCAGGTAGGAAATGGGCAGCTTCTGAGGGCATTTTTCCTCGCAGTAGCGGCACCCGGTGCAGGGCAGCACGATCTGCCGCACCATATCGTCCGCAATGCGCAAAATCGCCTCCATTTCCACACCGTTCAGGGGCTTTTCCTCGCTGAAGGTGGCCACGTTCTCCCGCAGCTGCTCCATATTGGACATGCCGGAAAGCGTGACGCCAATACCTTCAAGACTTTGCAAAAAGCGGAAGGCGAAGGCAACAGGCTTTTCCTCCGGGCGCAGGGACAGAAGCCGCTCTGCGTATTGAGGTGCAAGATTTGCCAGCTTGCCGCCGCGCACCGGCTCCATCACCCATACGGGAATGCCCCATTCGCGCAGAATCTCCATTTTCTCCTTGGCAGCCTGAAAGTGATAATCCAGATAATTCAACTGGATCTGGCAAAATTCCATATCCTTACCGTAGGCCGCGAGGAATCGCTGCATGGTGGGATTGGTGGCGTGCGTGGAGAAGCCAAGGTGCTTGATGCGGCCGTTTTTCTTCTGCTCCAGCAGGTATTCGTAAATGCGATTTTGGGGATTCAGATATTCCTCAATGTTTTTCTCGCACACGTTGTGAAAGAGGTAGAAATCAAAATACGTCACGCCACATTTCTGCAGCTGCTTTTCAAAGATCTCCTCCACCTTGCCCATATTGGAAAGGTCATATCCCGGAAATTTGGTGGCGAGATAAAAGCTGTCGCGGGGATAGGCAGACAAAATATCCCCCATAACGGTCTCGGATTCGCCGCCGTGATAGCCCCACGCGGTGTCAAAATAATTGACGCCGTGCTGCATGGCGTATGCCACCATTTCAGCGGTGGCGGCGCGGTCGACCTTTCCGTCGGCCGTGGTAGGCAGGCGCATGGCACCAAGGCCCAGAGCCGAGAGCTTCTCGCCGCAAAATTGCTTATAAATCATACCGTTTCCCCTCGTTTTTCGTTTTTTTGTTATTCGGCTTTCCCCAGCATAATGCGAATGATCTCCTTGTCAGTCTCGCACATGCCGTCGCGAGCCAGCTTGCCCACGTTGCGAATGGTGTTTTCTACACCCTTGGTGACGATGCCGTCGCCGCCGTAAAACTGACGCTTGGTGCAGGTCATTTCATAGCCCATCAGCCCCGCCTCCACAGCCATGGCAATTTTGGCGGCGCAGGAGGCCTTTGCGCCGTCGCAGATGGTACCGGAAAGGATGGCCACCGCGTTGACGACGGTGTGCGCGATTTCATAATATCTGCCGCCGTCAAGGAAACAGATGCCGGCGCCGCTACCGCAACCGGCGCTGATGGCGCCACAGTAGGCGGACAGGCAACCAATGCCGGTTTTCAGATGTACGGTGATCAGATCCGCCGCTACCAGCGCGCGCAGCAGCTCCTCCTCGGAGGCTCCCTTCTCCCGCGCGAAAACCACCACGGGAACCGATGCGGTGATACCTTGATTGCCGCTGCCGGAAAGAATGCACACCGGTAGTTCACAGCCGCTCATACGGGCATCGGAGCCGGCGGCGGCAAAGGCCTTGGCACGGGTGCGCAGATCCGCCTCGCCATCGCGATACAAAAGCTTGCCAATGGAGGCGCCGTAGGTATTGCGTAGCCCCTCCTCGGCAATGGCCATATTCATTTCGATTTGCCGACGGAGATAAGGCGTAACTCTTGTAAGATCCGCCTCCGTCGCAAAATCCACAATGTCCTTGACGTTTAAAAGGGTTCGGTCAGCCCGCCCGTCTGCCGTATCGGCAGCGTTCCCCCGCTCGGCATAGTCGGCTGTCAACTCCACGCCATCACGCTCCACCAGCACCACGTTGGTGTGATGCTCACTGATGCGCACACGCGCGGTGTGTCCGTCGACCTCCCCCCGCAGCGAAAGATCGAAGGTACAGGGCGTAACCAGCTCATCCACCGTCATCCGGCAAGCGTCCTTGAAGGGCGCGATACGGGCGCGATCCGCCTCAGTAAGAGTGCCCAACAGCTCCAGCTTTTTCTCCGGGCAGGCGGCCACCACACCGGCGGCCACGGCCGTCTCAATGCCGTGCATGCCACCTGTGGAGGGTACGATCACGCTCTTTACGTTTTTGATGATATTGCCGCTGAGCCCCACGGTGATGGCCACGGGATCGGCACCCAGCGCATCCCGCAGAATAGCCGCCGCATAGGCAATAGCGATAGGCTCCGTGCAGCCCATGGCAGGGCGCAGCTCCTCAATCAGGATATTTTCATAGGTACGGCAAAGCGCAGCAGATAACATAGTACGTCCTTCTTTATCATTTGATGGATTCACTTTAAAAATTATACCATCTTACGCGCCAAAAGTCAATACGAACAGACAAGATGTTTCAAAAGTAGCAAAATTGCGATCTTTTAGGGTCAAAAAAACTTTTTTTACTTTTTTCAAAAAAGGTATTGACAAATTCCTTCCATTTCGCTATAATAGTAGTGTTGTCATGCGGATATGGTGGAATTGGCAGACACGTTAGTCTAAGGAGCTAATGCAGCGATGCATCCGGGTTCAAGTCCCGGTGTCCGCACCAACAAAA
>SVTA01000133.1 GCA_015064005.1 Oscillospiraceae bacterium | reverse complement strand
CGTTGCTGCCGTGACCGGTGGCAAGGGCGGCGGACGCCCCGATAACGCCATGGCCGGTGGCCGCGATGTCGACAAGATCGACGAGGCGCTGGCAGCCGCTGCAGCAACGCTGGAAGCACAGCTGCACTGAACAAAATAGTAAAAGCCTCGCAGCCAAAGGCTGCGAGGCTTTCTTTTTATGGAACGTTAAATTTTCAACGTAATTGCCGCCAAGCGCTTGGCAGACTCTGCAAGAGAGGATAGGATACCGTATTCCTCAACGGAATGAATACGCCCACCGGCGGTACCCAGACAGTCAATGCTGGGAATACCAAAGCTTGTGGTATCGGCAGAATCCGCTCCGCCGTTAGAATGACGGCACTCAAGCTGCGGCAGACCCACTTCCTCAAAAATCTCGTTCATCCGCGCAAACAGTGCCTCGTTCTTTGCCGAGGGCTCCATTGCGACGCGGTAGCTGATCTGCTCTACCTGACAGCTACTGCCCGTCAGATAGGATCGAGCGGCTACCTCGTGCACAATACGATCTGCGCGCTCCCGCTCTTCGGCGGTGGCGAAGCGGATATCCGCTACAAAGCTGCAGCTTTCCGGCACGGTATTGGGAACAGTACCGCCCTCAATGAGACCGCAGTTACAGGTAATGCCATCAGGCTCCTTCAGTTTTTCCAGCTCCAATATTTTATATGCCGCCTCTGCAATAGCACTAACGGCCCCCAATTCCGGCTTGGCGCAATCGCTGGAATGAACGGCCTTTCCCTTCACATTGAAGCGATACCGGGAAATTCCCTTTCGCGTCAAAACAGCTTCGCCGGGTTTGTGCGGCTCGGTATTCAGAAACGCCACGCAGTCCTTCGCCTTCTCGCACATCCAGCCTATGGTAGCCTTGCCGCTTCCCTTGCTGCCGGTTTCCTCGTCGCTTTGCAGCAGTAGCATCACGGGACGCTCGCGATAACCGCAATCGTCCAGCGCCTCCATCGCGAGCAAGCAAGCAACGGCACCGCCCTTGCAGTCGGTCACGCCCGGGCCATAGATCTTGTCGCCCTCAATGCGCACGGCAGGTGTACCGAATGAGCCGACGGGATGCACCGTATCCATATGGCCGGAAAGCGCCACGGGCGCTCCCTTCGCGTCCGGATTCATGGTAATGCAAACCACGTTACCGGAAACCTCCTGCGGGAACACCTCGACCGAAAAACCCCGCGCTTTTGCTCTTTCAATAAAATACGCGCCTACGGCGTCTACACCCGCCTTATAGGAGGTGGGACTCTCAATGGCGACAACCTCTGCCCATACGCGCCGGAATTCCGCGTCCAGTGCATCAACAGCTGAAAAAACATCTTGATAACGCATCTTTAGCTCCTATACAAGCACAAAAGTCCTGCACCGTTGGCACAGGACTTTTGATCATCTTTATTTGCGACGGTTTCTGTTTCTGAAGATATTCATGATAGAATCAAGATCATCATCGGTGATAGGAGCCTCGTCCTCCACCGCCTCGCTCTGAGGTGCAACGGGAGTCTCAGGAACCTCGGGAGCGCTTTCCTCAGCAACCTCCTCAACAACCTCCTCTGCCACGGGAGCCTCAGCCTCCTCTGCTACGGGAGCAACGGGAGCGGCAGGAGCTGCGGGAGTGGTAACAGGAGCCGCAGGAGTAACGGTATGACCCATATTGGAAACAACGGTATCCTCATTCTCAAAGCCGGTGGCAATGATGGTTACGCGCATTTCATCATCCAGCTCGTCATCAAAGGCAAGACCCCAAATAACGTTGGCATCGGGATGAGCCTCCTGGGAGATCATGGTAGAAGCAAGATCTACCTCCTCCAGACCCACGTCATGAGAAGCAGTAATGCTGATCAGAATACCGTGAGCACCATGGATAGAGGTTTCAAGCAGCGGGCTGGAAATGGCAGCTCTTGCGGAAAGCTCTGCCTTGTCGGGACCGGTAGCACCGCCCACGCCCATATGTGCGTAGCCGGCGTTCTTCATCACAGCGGTAACGTCTGCAAAGTCCAGGTTGATGAAGCCGGGCACGTTGATCAGCTCGGAAACGCTCTGCACGCCGCGGCGCAGCACGTCATCGGCGATCTCAAAGGCGTTGGCAAGCGTGATACGGGTATCGGATACCTGCTTCAGCTTCTCGTTGGGGATCACCACAAGAGAGTCCACAAACTGACGCAGCTCCTTGATGCCGTGCTCGGCCTGCTTCATACGGCGACCACCCTCAAAGAGGAAGGGCTTGGTTACGATACCAACGGTCAAAATACCCATCTCGTGTGCCACACGGGCGACCACGGGAGCAGCACCGGTACCGGTACCGCCGCCCATGCCGGCAGTTACAAACACCATATCGGCACCGGCCAGCATCTGCTTGATATCCTCGATGGATTCCTCGGCTGCGCGCTGACCCACCTCGGGATCGGCACCTGCGCCAAGGCCCTTGGTGCTCTTTTCACCAATGACCATCTGCGTAGGAGCATCAGACTTACGAAGAGCCTGACGGTCGGTATTGATGGCAACGAATTCCACACCACGAATATTAGCAGCGATCATGCGGTTGACAGCATTGTTGCCGCCGCCGCCTACGCCAATTACTCGAATGACCACGCCACACTCGCGGTTATCATCACGTTCAAAAGTCATTATGTTTATCCTCCGTTTTTCTTGACTGCCACCTTCGGAGAGGTTGCAGACTTATCGTTATAATGTGCTACTATATATTCTAATATATTTTTATAAATTTTTCAAGATGTTTTTGAAATATTTTTTAAAAAAATAGGACGATCTACGCTAAAATTTGCGCAGACCGTCCTTTTTCACCCATTATTTTGATTTTTCAACAGATAACACACGTCTTCGAAGATCAATCGCCCCGCCTCCGGTCGAGAAAAACGGCGAATGGCCTCTCCCATTCGAAAACGTTCGGCGTCGTTGTTCAGCAGCTCGTTGATCGCGCAAGTCAGCGTTTCCCCGTCAAGCTCAGCTTCCGGTATAAGCAGTGCTGCCTTTTTGTCTGCCAGAGCCTTGGCGTTGATATATTGATGATTGCCCGTCACGTTTGGTGAGGGGATCAGAATGGCCGCCTTACCGAATGCCGAAAGCTCACTGATGCTCATGGCGCCCGCACGACAGATTGTCACATCAGCCGTTGCCATTTGCCGGGGCATATCCGCAATAAACGGTCGCACCTCCAGATTGGGCGCTCCCGCCAGCCCCGCAGCGGAAAACGCTTGTGAAAAAGCCTCATACGCACGCCCACCCGTGGCGTGCAGGTGATAGATTTCCGGGTGCCCAAGCTCCCTGCGCATGACAGATAGCATGGCCGCATTGATTCGTTCCGCCCCAAGACTGCCGCCAAAGGATAGTACCATCTGTCGACACCCGGTGG